>DATJVE010000168.1:0-11627 GCA_035501975.1 Pseudolabrys sp. | reverse complement strand
TGCTGCCGTAGCTCAGTGGTAGAGCACCCCCTTGGTAAGGGGGAGGTCGAGTGTTCAATCCACTCCGGCAGCACCAGCTCCCCTCGCCCGTTTTCGGTTGATTTTCGTCAAGTAGGCCCTCGCCGCGGCCTGCTTAGGTTTCGTTCGGCCGAGCGCTATGCCCGGCGGACGCTCCTCGGGGCGAGCATGAGCAATCCCATTTCCGTCGAAGCACTGACCAACTTCATGGTGAAGGCGGTCGACGGCGCCAAATCGGTCGATGCGCCCTACCATCACATCGAGTTCGCGCCGTTCTTCCCCGCCGACGTCTACCGGCAGATCGTCGCCACCATGCCGCAGTCCACCGACTACCGCCCGATGTCGGGCCGCAGCGTCGACAGCAACCGGCCGGACGGCTCGCCGACGCGGGTGAAGATCGATCTGTTTCCCGAGTACACGCGCCTCTTGCCGGCGGACAAACGCGCGGTGTGGGATCCGATCGGCCGCGCGCTCTGTTCCGAGCTGCTGAAGGAAGCCTTCGCGCAGCGCCTGGCGCCGGGGCTCGAGCGCCGCTTCGGCGCCGGCTACCGCGACGTCGCCTTCTTCCCGATTCCCGTGCTCACCCGCGACATCGCCGGCTACCACATCGCGCCGCACACCGACACGCACTGGAAGGGCATGACCATCCTGATCTATCTGCCGCCCGACGAATCGATGCTGCACATCGGCACGGTGATCAACGAGCGCAATCCGGACGGCAGCTTCAAGCAGGTCGCGCGCGGGCGCTTTGCGCCGAATTCCGGCTTCGCCTTCGCGGTGGGCGACAACACTTGGCATTCGGTCGACACCGTCGGCCCCGAGGTGAAGACACGCGACCTCATCATCCTGCAGTATTTCGTCGACAGCGGCCCGCAGCGTTTTCTGCGCAATCGCGGCAAGCGCGTCGGCAACCTGCTGCTCAACGAGGTGCGCCACCTCGCCGGCTAGGATCAGCCGGCCGCCGCGAGCTTGGTGCGCGGCGGCGGCTTGCGCCCGACCGTCTCGGCGTAATCGGCGATCGGCTTCGGCCGGCCGACGTAAAAGCCCTGGATCTCGTTGCACGATTCGGCGGCGAGGAACTTGAGCTGCTCTTCCGTTTCCACGCCCTCCGCCACCACCGGCATGTCGAGCCCGCGGCCGAGTGCGAGCACCGCGCGCACGATGGTGGCCGACTGCTGGCTCTGGCCGAGATTGGTGATGAACGACTTGTCGATCTTGATCTTGTCGAACGGAAACGACTGCAGATAGGACAGCGACGAATAGCCGGTGCCGAAATCGTCCATGGCGATGCGCACGCCAAGCGCCTTGAGCCGGCGCAGGATGGAGACGGCGCGGTTGAAATCGCCGATCAGCACGCCTTCGGTGATCTCGAGCTCGAGGCGGGCCGGCGACAGCCCCGTCTCCAGCAGAATCTGGTGCACCAGCGTCGGCAGGTCGCCGTAGTGGAACTGCACCGGCGAAAGATTGACGCCGATGCGCAGCGGCCGCGGCCAGGACGCGGCCTCGCGGCAGGCGGTGCGCAAAATCCATTCGCCGAGCTCGACGATCAGCCCGCTCTCCTCGGCGAGCGGGATGAAGACGTTCGGCGAGACCAGCCCCTGGCGCGGATGGTGCCAGCGCACCAGCGCCTCGAAGCCGGTGATCTCGCCGGAGATCAGCGCCTGCGGCTGGTAATGCAGCTCGATCTCGCCGCGCGCGATCGCCGTGCGCAGATCCTGCTGCAGTGCGCGCTTGTCGCGCAGCTGCTGGTCCATCGACGGCTCGAAGAAGCGGATCGAGCCGCGCGCTTCCGACTTGGCGCGAAACAGCGCGGCGTCGGCATTGGCGATCAGCGTTACCACGTCGGTGCCGTCCTGCGGGAAGATGGCGACGCCGACGGTCACCTCGACGCGCAGCGGCAGACCTTCGATGTCGATGTCGGTGTCGAGCGCGGTGACAAGCTTTTCGGCCAGCGTCTCGGCGGTCGCCGGCTGCGGGCCGGTCGGCGTGATGGCGTGGAATTCGTCACCGCCGACGCGGGCGAGGAAGGCGCCCTGGCAGGCCTGCTCCATCCGGCCGGCAATCTCGCGCAACAGCGCGTCGCCGACGCCGTGGCCGAACACGTCGTTGACCGCCTTGAAGCGGTCGAGGTCGATGCTGAGCAAAGCGAAGCTGTCGCCCGACGCCTTGGCGAGGTCGAGGGTCGCGGCGATGCACTCGTTGAACGCGGTGCGGTTCGGCAAATCGGTGAGCGGATCGTGATGCGCCATATGCGCGATTTGCTGCTCGTGCCGCTTGCGGTCGGTGAGGTCGCGGATGACGCTGATGAGATAGAGCGGCTTGCCGTCGGCGCCCATCACCGGCAGGCGGGTGGTCTTGACGATGCGCGTGCCGTTGCCCGGCGTCGCCACCGCGTGCTCGTCGCGGAAGATGATCGTGCCCGCCGCGATCAACTTGCGGTCCTGCTCCTCGATCTGCTCGGCGGTGGCCGGCGGCATGACCTCGGCCGCCCGCTTGCCGAGCAACGTCCTGCGGTCGACGCCGAGATATTGCTCGGCCGCGCGGTTGATCAGCATGTAGCGCAGGTCCTGCGCGCCCTTCACGATGATCGGCGACGGCACGTTTTCGATGATGGTATCGAGGAACGAGCGCGTCTGTTCCAGCTCGCGCTTGGCGCCGGTGCGTTCGGTGATGTCCTCGTGCGTCGCCACCCAGCCGCCGCCTTTGATCGGCTGGTTGACCACCTCGATGACGCGGCCGTCGGTCAACTCGACGGTGATGACGTAGGTCTTGCCGAGCTTGAGCGCGGCGCGCAGCTCGTCGTCGTAGCGCGCAGGATCGAGCGGGAAGGTGCCGGCGGCGATGCGCGCGTCGAGCAGGTCGCGGATGGTGCAGCCGCGCCAGATGCGCTTGCGGCCGATGCTGTACATCGACCGGTAGCGCTCGTTCCAGACCAGAAGCCGGTTCTGCGCATCGAACATGCACAGGCCCTGCACCATGTTGTTGACCGCCGCGTCGAGCAGCAGGTTCTGGCCGGCGAGCTTGCGCCGGATATGCCAGCCCGATATCGCGCCGGCCAGCGTCACGCCGAGCAAGGAACCGGCGATCGTCGCCAGCGCGACGGAGAGCGCCGTCATCGACATCAGGCGCACGGAAATGATTTCGACCACGGCGAGCGTGACGGTAAAACCGAACACGCCGGCGTAGCCGACGACTCGCCAGTGGCGGTACTTGATGCGGTAGCCGCGCGTCCTCGCCATTGCGCCAACTCGGGGCCGCGTCAAGGGCGGCCGGAAAACAGCTCGGGATTTTCCAAAATTTATCGGGACCGCCTTTGCGCCCGCGTTAATTTCAAGGCGTCACAATCATTAATTGCCCATTAGCCATACGAAGGCGTGAACGCGACAAAGACAATTTTGCACGCGGAAAGCGAGCCGAGGCCGCTCAACGCGGCTTGAGGAAGGCGAAATCGCAGCCTTGGTCGGCGCCGAGGATTTCCTGGGCATAAAGCTTGGCGTAACCGCGTCGCGGTTCCTCGCGCACAGGCTTAACGGCGGCGGCGCGGCGCTTGAGTTCCGCCTCGTCCACCAGGAGGTCGATGCTGCGGCTTATCACCGACAGCCTGATGCGGTCGCCGTTCTTGACCAGGCCGAGCGGGCCGCCGGAGGTTGAGTCCGGCGTCACATGCAGCACGATGGTGCCGAAGGCGGTGCCGCTCATGCGCGCGTCGGAGACGCGCACCATATCCTTGACGCCTTTGGTGGCGAGCTTCTTCGGGATCGGCAGATAGCCGGCCTCGGGCATAGCCGACGGCGAATGCGGGCCGGCATTCTGCAAAACCAGAATGTCGTTTGCCTCGACGTCGAGAGCGGGATCGTCGATGCGCGCGGCGAGATCCTCGAGCGAGGAGAACACCACCACCCTGCCCTCGATCTCGAACAAATTGGCGTCGGCGGCCGAGCGCTTGAGGATGGCGCCCTGCGGCGCCAGATTGCCGAACAGCGCGACCAGGCCGCCCTGCGGCTCGAGCGGCTTGCCGCGTTCGGCGAGAATGCTGCGGTCGACGTAAGCGCCGGCATCGTGAGCGAGTCGCTCGCCGAGCGTCTCGCCGGTGACTGTCATGGCGTCGAGGTGCAGCAGATCCTTCAGTTCGCGCAACAGCGCGCCGATGCCACCGGCGGCAAAGAAATCCTCCATGTAGCCGTTGCCGACCGGCTTCAGGTTCACCAGCACCGGCGTCGTATCGGACAGTTCGTTGAGCCGCTTGAGCGACACGGCTAAGCCGGCGCGGCCGGCGATCGCGGTCAAATGGATAATGGCGTTGGTCGAGCCGCCGATGGCGAGCAGCACGCGCAGCGCGTTCTCCACCGACTTCTGATTGACGATTTTGTCGGGCGTGAGCTGCGAGCCGATCAAGCGCACGGCGGCGGCGCCGGTCGCTTCCGCCGCGCGCAGGCGGTCGGCGTGCACGGCGGGGATCGCGGCGGTGCCGGGCAGGCACATGCCGAGCGCTTCGGTGAGGCAGGCCATGGTCGAGGCGGTGCCCATCACCGCGCAAGTGCCGGCGGTGGTGGCGAGCCGGCCTTCGACCTCGGAGATTTCCTGGTCGTTGACCTTGCCGGCGCGGTATTGCGCCCAGAAGCGGCGGCAATCGGTGCAGGCCCCTAACCGCTCACCGCGATAGCGGCCGGTCATCATGGGACCGGCGAGCAGCGAGATCGCCGGCCGGCCGGCCGACACCGCGCCCATCAATTGCGCCGGCACCGTCTTGTCGCAGCCGCCCATCAAGACCACGGCGTCCATGGGCTGCGCGCGCACCATTTCCTCGGTGTCCATCGACATCAGGTTGCGGAATTTGAGGCTGGTCGGATTGAGGAACACCTCGCCGAGCGAGATGGTGGGGAAATCGATCGGCAGCGCGCCGGCGGCGAGCACGCCGCGCTTCACTGCTTCCAGCATCTCGGGGAAATGGCGGTGGCAATTGTTGAAGCCGGACGGCGTATAGGCGATACCGACCACCGGCTTTTCCAGCATGGCGGTGGAATAACCCATCGAGCGGGCGAAGGAGCGCCGCAGGTAGAGGGAGAAATCGCGGTCGCCATAATTGGTGAGGCCGTTGGCGATGCCGGTGGGTTTCTTGCTCATGCCGCACTCTTTTGCAGCCGCGTGAGGCCGGATGCAAGTCACAGAATCCGGATCAGCCCTTCGTTGCCAACGTTACGGTCCGGTCAAGAGCGCGTTCGATCGCGCGCTTGATCGGATGGCTGGCTAGCCAATCACTGAGGGCGGGAAAACCTCGCCGGATAAACTGGAACCCTTCGGTCTGCATCCATGCGGCGCGGACCAGGAACGGCCGCAAATTGTCCGCCTTGTGCCGAAGTAGACTTAAGCGGACCGTACATTTCCAATAATCCTTGGCAGAAATCATAAAGATGCGCCATAGGTACATGCTGGCCAGCGCTGGTCCTCGCTGGAGCCAAAACAGCTTATTGGTTGCACCGCATGACCGGCCCATCATTATATCGACTTTACTTTCGCCGTTTCATTCCGTTTCCGCGTAAGAAAACCTGGCTGCGCTGGTTTCCGCCTTTTCATGAGCGCAACGTCGCCTATCTTATTGCCAAACATCGCATTGATTTTGTCTTGGACGTGGGCGCCCACGAGGGAGGATTCGGCCAGCAACTGCGTCGTTGCGGCTACCGCGGTCGCATCCTCTCCTTTGAGCCGATCAGCGAACTGCACGCTAAATTAGCATCAACCGCCAGCGGCGATCGAGCCTGGACAGTAGCGCCGCCGTTAGCACTTGGTGCAACATCCGGTGCGGCGCCGATTAACGTGCACGATGAAAGCTCGATATCCTCGTTTCTCGCACTTGAGAGAATGCCGTATGCGGACGCGACGCCAACTCAAATAGCGCCACGTCGACAGGAAACCGTACGCGTCGTCCGGCTCGATGATATTTATGACGAGTTCGTGCCGTCACCCGCGACCACGCTACTAAAACTCGATGTTCAAGGGTTTGAAGATCAGGTGTTGGCGGGGGCGATTAAGTCGCTGGAGAAGATTACTGCAATCTTGGTCGAGGTAAGTCTGGTACCGCTTTACGCTGGCCAAAAATCGTATCTGGAACTACTTGGCGAGCTGCGTGCGCGGGGGTTCCATGCCGTCTATTTCTCGTCGGTGCATTCGCGGCGGCGGCATGGCGAGGAATGGGAGTATAACGTATTTTGCCTGCGTGAATTGCCTGGCTAGGCCAAGCTCCGTAAATCCTTTTGTCGGACGACGCATCTAAGGCAGTATCGCGCACGCAGTTTATGAATCCGCGCCCCAGCACGCTGTCCGCCAGGCGCACCCGTGTCCTCGCCGCTGAAAATAGCCACGGCGGCGATCAGCAGCGGGACGTAACTCGCGAGCGTGTTGACCGGCAGGCCGACCGCGGCGAGCGTCAGCGCTAGCGCCGCCAGCTTTCGCCGGCGACCGGAAGCGGCGAGTTCGCGTGTCGGGGCCATGAGCCAATCCAGGCCTGCATCACAACGCCCTTGCCTAGCATGTCGATTTGGCCCAAATCCATGCCGCGATTGAAATCGAGTTCTCCCGCGCCGGCAGCCAATCAAGGAGTACAGCTTGCGAATATTGATTACAGGATCGTCCGGCTTCCTGGGGGGATATATTGTAAACGATTTGCTGACGCGCGGGCATGAGGTCGTCGGCGTCGACAATTTCTCAAAATACGGCGCGGTCACCAAGAAACACGATCAGCACCCGCGCTACCGGCTGGTGCAGGGCGACTGCAAGGACGCCGCGTTGATGGCGTCACTCGCCAGGGATTGCGATCACGTCATCGCCGGCGCGGCCATGATCGGCGGCATCAGCTACTTCCATAAATATGCCTACGATCTTCTGGCCGAGAACGAACGCATCCTGGCCACGACGTTCGATGCCGCCGTCCGCGCATTCAAGGCCGGCGCCCTGAAGAAGATCACGGTGATCAGCTCCAGCATGGTATTCGAGAGCGCGACGGAGTTTCCGACGCCCGAAGGCGCACAGTTGCGCTGTCCCCCACCGCTCAGCACCTACGGCTTCCAGAAACTCGCATCGGAATACTTTGCGCGGGGCGCCTGGGAGCAGCACCGGCTGCCCTACACCATCATTCGCCCGTTTAACTGCGTCGGCGTCGGCGAGGGGCGCGCGCTCGGCGAGCACGAGGTGATGAGCGGCAACGTCAAGCTGGCGATGAGCCACGTCTTGCCGGACTTGGTGCAGAAGGCGCTCAAGGGGCAAAGCCCGCTGCATATCCTCGGCGACGGCAGCCAGGTGCGCTGCTACACGCATGGACGCGATCTGGCGCATGGCATCGCCCTATCAATCGATCACCCGGCGGCGCTGAACGAGGATTTCAACTTGTCGACGACGCGACAGACGACGGTACTGGAATTGGCTAAACTCGTGTGGCGGAGCGTCAACGGTCCGCATGTCGCCTTCAAGGTCGCTCACGATCCTCCATTCGAATACGATGTCGCCTATCGCGTGCCGGATGTAAGCAAAGCGAATACTCTCATGGGATTTAATTGCAGGATCACGCTGGAGGAGACCGTGGATGAGGTTGTTGCCTGGTGCAGGCAGGAAATCGAGGAAGGCCGTTTGTAGTAAACTGCCATCGCCATGTTATAGACTGCGTCCATGACCATCCGCCCTGCCAACGTTACGCCGCAGCCACCCCCGACCGTTCATGATTGTAACGTCACCGTCGTCGGCGGCGCCGGTCATGTCGGCATTCCGCTGGTGCTGGCGCTCGCCGAAGCCGGACTGCGCGTCAACGTCAACGACCTCAACAGGGCGAGCCTTGATGCGCTGCAGGCGGGCCGTCTGCCCTTCGTCGAAGTCGGCGCTCAACCGGTCCTGGAAAAGGCGCTGCTCAATGGACGTCTGCTGTGCACCAATTCGCCAGATCTTATTTCGAAACGCGGTCCTGTGATCATCACGATAGGCACGCCGATCGACGAGTTCCTCAATCCGGTGCGCAAGGTGGTGCAAGACTGCATCGATGCGCTGCTGCCGTCGATCAGCGATGGGCAGTTGCTCGTGCTTCGTTCAACGGTGTTCCCCGGCACCACCGAATGGCTGGCGTCCTATTTGCGGAGCAAGGGCCGCGACCTGATGGTCGCATGCTGTCCGGAACGCATCGTGCAAGGCGCGGGACTGAAGGAGCTGCACGAACTGCCGCAGATCGTCAGCGGCTGCACGCCGGAGGCGGAGCGCGCGGCGGTGGAGCTGTTCGAGCGTATCGCGCCAGAGGTTATCGTGCTTTCGCCGATGGAAGCTGAATTCGCCAAGCTGTTCACCAATGCCTATCGCTACATCGAATTCGCGGTGGCCAACGAGTTCTATCTGGTCGCCAAGGCGGCCGGGATCGATTATCAGCGCGTGCTCAAAGCGAT
This sequence comes from Pseudolabrys sp., assembly GCA_035501975.1. GTDB lineage: Bacteria > Pseudomonadota > Alphaproteobacteria > Rhizobiales > Xanthobacteraceae > Pseudolabrys. The sequence goes on along the minus strand of DATJVE010000168.1, from coordinate 3,192 downwards.
GAAGCAGGACTACCCGCGGCTCAAGAGCATGCCGCGGCCGGGCTTTGCCGCCGGGCCCTGCCTGGTCAAGGACACCATGCAGCTCTCCGCTTTCGCCCGCAACCAGTTCGCGCTCGGTCACGCCGCGCTGTTGGTCAACGAGGGCCTCGTGCTGCACGTCATCGATGACATCAAGCGGCGCCGTGACCTGGTCAAGACGACGGTCGGGCTGCTCGGTATGGCGTTCAAGGGTGAGAGCGACGACGTGCGCGCTTCGCTCAGCTACAAGTTCAAGAAATTGCTGAATGGACAGGCGCGCGCGGTATTGACCACCGACCCGTTCGTGACCATCGATCCGGAGCTCAGGCCGCTCGACGAAGTGATCGCTGAAAGTGACCTGCTGATCCTGTGCGCGCCGCACGCCGTCTACCGCACGGCCGATTTCAAGGGCAAGCCGGTGTACGACGTGTGGGGCCATGTCGAAGGCGCCAACGTCATCCGATGAGCGCCGCCGCGCCACGTCTCGACATCGTCATTCCGGTTTACAACGAAGGCGCCAACATCCTGCCGACGTTGCAGTCGATCGCGCGCGCGGTTGAGACGCCAAAGCGCGTGCTCATCTGCTACGACCGCGACGACGACAACACGCTGACGGCAATCCGCGACAACCGTGACGCGATCGGCGAGCTGGCGATCGATTTTGTGCGCAATTGCGGCCGCGGCGCGCACGGCGCGGTGCTTTCCGGCTTCGCCGCGAGCGCGACGCCTTATGTCATCGTCGCTATGGCGGACGACGACTACAACGCCGCCATCATCGACGCCATGGTGGCGCGCGGCGAACAGGGCTGCGGCATTGTCTGCGCCAGCCGCTTCATGCCGGGCGGCAGCATGGTCGGTTGCCCCTGGTTGAAAGCGACGCTGGTGCGCGTTGCGAGCTTCACGCTGTATCATCTCGCGCGTCTGCCCACGCACGACGCTACAAACGGCTTCCGCCTGTTCTCGCGGCGCGTGCTGGACGAAATCGCCATCGAGTCCGACCGCGGCTTTTCCTACAGCATCGAGCTGTTGGTGAAATGCCACCGGCTCGGCTGGACGATCGGCGAGGTACCGGCGCAATGGCTCGAGCGCACGCAGGGCGCGAGCCGCTTCCAGGTGCTGCGCTGGCTGCCCGCTTACCTGCGCTGGTACGGCTATGCCTTCGCCACCACTTTTCTTCGGCGGCCGGCGCGGACGGTGCCGCGCAAGCCGTCCGACCGCCACCGATGGAACGGACCGTAGCCTGCTTAACAGGGTACCTCTATCGTGGCTCGTTCCGGTGGCGCCAAGAGAAACGCCGGGCGCCGCAAGAATCCGGGAAATCCACCGATCGCGGGCGTTTGACATTGGTCAATGTGCGGGACTGGAATTTCTCCAATCTTGCCTCGACAAACCCCCTTCGGGGCTTTTAAAAAAGGGGGTCGCGTGGGGCTCGCAAGAGTAGAAATATCACATGGATTACAGCGCCTTTTTCGCGTCCGCTCTGGCTAAGTTGCGAGACGAACGCCGTTATCGGGTTTTTGCCGATTTGGAGCGCATCGCGGGCCGCTTCCCGCATGCCTACTGGCACTCGCCGGATGGCCGACGCGACGTCGTGATCTGGTGCTCGAACGATTATCTCGGCATGGCGCAACATCCGAAAGTGGTCGGCGCCATGGTCGAAACCGCCACCCGGATGGGCACCGGCGCCGGCGGCACCCGCAACATCGCCGGCACCAATCACCCGCTGGTCGAGCTGGAGCGCGAGCTCGCCGACCTGCACGGCAAGGAAGCCGCCCTCGTTTTCACCTCGGGCTATGTGTCGAATCAGACCGGCATCCCGACCATCGCCAAGCTGCTACCCAATTGCCTGCTGCTGTCCGACGCGCTCAACCACAATTCGATGATCGAGGGCGTGCGCCAGTCCGGCTGCGAGAAGCAGGTGTGGCGGCATAACGACGTCGGCCACCTCGAAGAGCTCTTGAAGGCCGCCGATCCGCAGCGGCCGAAAGTGATTCTGTTCGAGAGCCTCTATTCGATGGACGGCGACGTGGCGCCGGTGCATGCGATCTGCGATCTCGCCGAGCGCTACGGCGCCATGACCTATGCCGACGAAGTGCACGCGGTGGGCATGTATGGCCCGCGTGGCGGCGGCATCTGCGAACGCGAGGGCGCGATGCATCGCGTCGACGTGCTCGAGGGCACGCTGGCCAAGGCGTTCGGCTGCCTCGGCGGCTTCATCACCGGCAGCAACGAGGTCATCGACGCGGTGCGCTCCTATGCGCCGGGCTTCATCTTCACCACCGCGCTGCCGCCGGCGATCTGCGCGGCCGCGACCGCCGCGATCAAGCATCTCAAGACATCGCAGTGGGAACGCGACCGCCATCAGGACCGCGCCGCCCGTGTCAAGGCGGTGCTCAACGCCGCCGGCCTGCCAGTGATGCCATCGACCACGCACATTGTACCGCTGTTCGTCGGCGACGCCGAGAAGGTCAAGGCCGCGAGCGATCTGCTGCTCAGCGACCACGGTATCTATATCCAGCCGATCAACTTTCCGACCGTGCCGCGCGGCGAGGAACGCCTGCGTATCACGCCGTCGCCGTACCACGACGATCTGTTGATCGATCGACTGGCGGAAGCGCTGGTCGACGTGTGGGATCGCCTCAAGCTGCCGACCCGCAACCAGGCGTTGGCGGCGGAGTAAGCAAGATTCCTGTCATTCTGGACGCCGCAAAGCGGCGGTCCGGAATCCAGACACAGGCGCTGAGCCGGTTTCTGGATTCTGGGTTCGCACGCTTGCACGTACGCCTCGAAATGACGGTCACTCCTCAAACGGCGGGTTCAGCGACTCCATCGACTTGAGCGTGCGCCCGGCGCGGCGCGCCAACAGCGGCATGGCCAGCGAGACGAAGAAGATGCGCACCAGGTGGTGCGCGCCGACATAGACCGGGTCGAGATTGAGCGCAAGCGCAAGCAGCATCATGGCGTCTACCGCGCCGGGCGCGTAGGCGATGATCACTTCGGCGATCGGCAGCGACAGAATTCCGACCAGGGCGACAGCAAACAGCGCGGTGACCGCGACGGCGACGGCGAAGGAGCCGAAGGCGGCGCCGATGAAATGCGCCAAGAGCCGCAGCGGCGTGCCGGCAAAGCGCGAGCCGGTGACCGCACCGAACGCCATCATCACGGTGTTGGTCA
>DATJVE010000167.1:0-31046 GCA_035501975.1 Pseudolabrys sp. | reverse complement strand
TTCGTTGGCCTTGCCGTCGGGCGGACGGATGGCCTGCGGGTCGGGGCTGTTGAGCGTGATCTTCTTCGGATCGACGTTGTCCCAGACGCGCGGATCGGTGTAGGCGGCTTCGAGCGCCTTGTAGTCGAGACCGGGGATGCGCGTGATGTAAGGCAGCGGCGGCATGTTCATGATCGACATGCAGGGCACGCGCGACTTGCCGACCGCGTCGAGCAGTTCGCGCACGCCGGCCGAGCGATATTGCGGCTCCTGCATGCAGAGGCCAACCAGGTCGTAGTCCTTCGGGTTGACGCCGGCGGCGGGGCCGGCGGTGACCTTGCCCGGGAGCTTGCGCGATTCAAGCAGCACCGGCTCTTTGCGGCCGCGCACCGGCAGCTTCACCTTGAAGCCCTCGGCGTTGATCAGGTCCGCCTCCGCCGGCAGGCAGACAAGATGGATCGAATGGCCGCCAAACAGCAATTTCGAGGCGAGCAGCGATCCGTAGGACGCGCCCATCAGCAGGATGTTGTACTTCGCCGGTTTCGACGGCGCGCTCGTCTTTGGCGCCGCTTTCTTGGCGACGGGTTTCTTGGTCTTGGCTTTGACGGCTTTGGTCTTGCTCACCGGCTTCTTGGCCCGGCGTTTCGCTTTCGCTTTTGGCTTGCGCGCAGCGGCGCGTTTCGTCGTCTTCACTTTCGATTTCCGCTTCTTCGCCTTTTTTGCCATGACAACTTCTCCCGATTCCCTTCACTCACTGGGCCGCTTCGCCCGTCAGCTCTGGAGCCTGCGCTCCGATCTCCTGTAAACCATCCGGCACCGGACCGCCGGTCGCCCAATCAAGGAGTTCGACGGTATGCACGACCGGAATGGTTGTGCCGGCGGCAATCTGCGTGATGCAGCCAATATTCCCGGCCGCGATCACGTCCGGCTTCACGCTTTGGATATTGGCGATCTTGCGCTCACGCAACCTTTCTGCCAGCGCCGGCTGCAGAATGTTGTAGGTGCCGGCCGAGCCGCAGCACAAATGCCCTTCCGGCACATCTTTGACCACGAAGCCGCGCTTGGAAAGCAATTGTTTCGGCGCTTGCGTGACTTTCTGCCCATGCTGCAGCGAACAAGCGGCATGATAGGCGACATTCAGCGGGCGCGGCGCTCCGCCAGCAGGCAAGTCGAGCGTAGCGAGGTATTCGGTGACGTCCTTCGCAAGCGCGGAAACGCGCGCCGCCTTGGCCGCATAAACTTGGTCGGTACGGAACATGAAGCCGTAATCCTTCACGGCGGTTCCACACCCGGACACCGTGATCAGGATGGCGTCGAGCCCGGCGCCTTCGATTTCGTGCGTCCAGGCGTCGATATTGTTGCGCGCCTGCGCCAGCGCCTGCTCCTCGCGGCCCATATGATGGACGAGCGACCCACAGCAGGCTTCGCCGGCGGCGACCACCACCTCGATGCCATGACGGTTGAGCAGGCGGATGGCGGCCTCGTTGGTCGACGGCGCCAGTACCGGGTTGATGCAGCCGGCAAGCAGCGCGACCCGCCCGCGGCGCTCACCCTGCGCCGGATAGACCTTTCCCGTTTCGGCCGCCGACGACGGGACGTGGGCGGGCGTCAGCCGCAGCATGGCTGCCATCCGCTTCAAGCCGAGCACGCGCAGCACCGGGGCGAAGGGCTTGGCGATCAATCCCCCGACCACCGCCAGGCGGAACAGCCCCGGATTGGTGAGCACGCGCGCGAGCAGGCCGCGTAGCGCGCGGTCCGCGAGCGGCCGCTTGTAGGTTTTCTCGATGTGGTCGCGGGCGTTGTCCACCAGATGCATGTAATGCACGCCGGACGGACAGGTGGTCATGCAGGACAGGCACGACAGGCAGCGGTCGATGTGCTTGACCACGTCGCGCGTCGCCGGGCGGCTCTGCTCGAGCATGTCCTTGATGAGATAGATGCGCCCGCGCGGCGAATCGAGCTCGTCCCCGAGCAGCGTGTAAGTCGGACAGGTGGCGGTGCAGAAGCCGCAATGCACGCAGGCGCGCAGGATCTTTTCCGCTTCTGCGATCTGCGGATCGGCGAGTTGCGCGAGGGTGAAATTGGTTTGCATGCGGCTCTGGTCCCACTCACTGCGACAGCCGCGCATGGGCCGCGAGCGTTGCGCGATCCATCCGATGCAGCGCGTCGCAGATTTCCGCCGGCAGATGACCGGGCCCGCGGCAGCGTTCCGCCGCAACGGCGCCGGCCGCGCCGAATACGGCGAGCGCGGCGACCGCGGCTTCGCGCGGCGGACGCACGGCCGTGAAGGCTGCGGTGACGGCGCTGAGCGAGCAGCCGAGCGCGGTCGACAACGGCATCAGCGCGTGGCCGCCATGCACGGCAACAAGCGTCGCGCCGTCGCTGACATAATCGGTCTCGCCGGTGACCGCCACGACGCTGCCGGTGCGCTGCGCCAAAGCCGCAGCGGAGGATGTCGCGTCTTCGGCGGGAGCCGTCGAGTCGACCCCTTTGCCGCCCGCCCCCACCTGTCCGGCGAGACCGAGAATTTCGCTGGCATTGCCGCGAATGACGCTCGGCTTCAACCCCGCCAGTTCACCGGCAACCTGCGTGCGATAGGCGGTGGCGCCGCAGCCGACCGGATCGAGCGCCCAGGGCTTGCCCAGCGCGCGGGCGCGCGCCACCGCCTGGTGCATCGCCGTCACCCAAGGCGGCGACAGCGTGCCGATATTGACCGCCAAGGCATCGGCGATGGCGACAAAGTCCTCGACCTCCTCGACCGCGTGTACCATGGCCGGCGAGGCGCCGAGCGCGAGCAGCACGTTGGCTGACACCGTCATCGCCACGTAATTGGTGATGTTATGCACCAGCGGCCGGCGCGCGCGCAGCTCTTCGAGCACCGCGTAAACGTTGTCGATCGTGATCGGCTCGGCCATGTCACACCCCCGCCCACATGCGGCCGGGATTGAGCAAGCCCTTGGGATCGAAGCTCTCCTTCACGCGCTTGCTCAAGGCGCGCAAGGACGCCTCCTGCGGCTCGAAGACATCGACCGAGGCGCGCACGGCGGCCGGCGCGCGGATGAGCATCGCATGGCCGCCGACGCTTTTGACCGCGGCGCGGATCGCGGCGGCGCCCGGCTCGTCGGAGAACGGCATCGCCACCCAGAGAAGGCCGCCGGCCCAGTCGTAGACCATCTGCGCCGCCGGCGTGATCGCCGCCGCGATTTCGTGTCCGCGCGCCGGCGCCGTCGAGATGCGCCAGAGCGGGCGTGGACGCGCCGCCGCGGCGGCGAAGGGCTTCACCTGCCGTACGCTCACCCACAGCGCGCGCGAGTCTTTATCCTCGAGCAGCGCCACGCGGCCGAACGGCTTCATCAGCGCGGCGAGCGCCTCCTTCCGATGTTTCACGGACGGCGCGAAGCCCTCCAGCCGCAGCGCGGTGGCCGCTTCGGCATTGGGCAGGCCGTCGAAATAGGACGCGACATGGTCGGGCAGATGCGCGGCGCCGGAGACGTCGCAGGCCGAGCCCATGGCCACAGCCATGGCGGCGCAGGCGCGCGCGTCGTCGAGGCCTTCGACGAGCACGGTTGCTTCCGTCTCCGCCTTGGGCAGCACCTTCACCGTGACGTCGGTCATCGCCGCCAGCGTGCCCCAGGAGCCGGCGATGAGCTTGCACAGGTCGTAGCCGGTGACGTTCTTCACCACCCGGCCGCCCGACTTGACGGTTTCGGCGCGGCCGGTGACCGCGGTCACGCCGAGGAAGTGATCGCGCGCGGCGCCGGCCTTGATCCGGCGCGGGCCGGACAGATTGGCCGCGATGGCGCCGCCGATGGTGCCCTGCCCCGGTTGACCGCCGAGCAGTGGCCCGTAATCCATCGGCTCGAAGGCGAGCTGCTGGCCGTTTTCGTCGAGCAGTTTTTCGATCTCGGCAAGCGGCGTCCCGGCCCGGGCCGACAGCACCAGCTCTTGCGGCTCGTACAGCGCGACGCCGGTAAGCCCCGACAGGTCGAGCGTGAGATCGGTCTGGCTCGGCCGCCCGACGGCGCGCTTTGTGCCCTGCCCGGCGACTTCCAGCGCCTTGTCGTTGCCGAGCGCCCAGCGCACGGCCTCCTCGGCCTCCTTGGCGTCGCGCGGTTTCAACGTGTCGGTCATTTAGAACCGGGGAATATCCGGGAACGGCAGCTTGCCGGCGGAAATGTGCAGGCGGCCGAGCTCGGCGCAGCGGTGCAGGCTCGGAAACATCTTGCCGGGGTTGAGCAGACCCTTGGCGTCGAAGGCGCACTTCACGCGCTGCTGCGCGTTGAAGTCGATCTCGGAAAACATCAACGGCATCAAGTCGCGTTTCTCCACCCCGACGCCGTGTTCGCCGGTCAAGACGCCGCCCACTTCGACGCAGAGTTTCATGATCTCGGCGCCGAATGCTTCCGTCTTTTCCAGTTCGCCCGGCTTGTTGGCATCGTAGAGGATGAGTGGATGCAGGTTGCCGTCGCCGGCGTGAAACACGTTGGCGCAGCGCAGCCCGTATTTCTCCGACATCTCCCTCATGCGCTTGAGGACCAGCGGCAGCTTATTGCGTGGGATGGTCGGGTCGACGCAGTAGTAGTCCGGCGAGATGCGGCCGACCGCTGGAAACGCCGCCTTGCGCCCGGCCCAGAACAGCAGCCGCTGCTGCTCGGAGGTCGACGCCTGGACGGAGACCGCATGGCATTTGCTGGCGATGATCTCGATGCGCTCGATCAAATCGTCGGCTTCGGCCCGCGGCCCATCGACCTCGACGATCAACAAGGCCTCGACATCGAGCGGATAGCCGGCATGGACGAATTCCTCGACCGCGTGGATCGCCGGCTTGTCCATCATTTCCATGCCGCCAGGAATGATGCCGGCGCCGATGATCGCCGAGACGCATTCGCCGGCATCTTCGTTCGACGGAAAACCGATCAGCACGGCGCGCGCCGTCTCCGGCTTCTTGAGAATGCGCACGGTTACCTCGGTGACCACCCCGAGCAGCCCTTCAGAGCCGGTGACCAGTCCGAGCAGATCATAGCCTTCCGAGTCGAGATGGCGGCCGCCGATGCGCAGCACTTCGCCGGTGATCAGCACGATCTCGCAGCCGAGCACGTTGTTGGTGGTCATGCCGTATTTCAGGCAGTGCACGCCGCCGGAATTCTCCGCGATGTTGCCGCCAATGGTGCAGGCAATCTGCGAGGACGGATCGGGCGCGTAATAGAAACCGGCATGGGCGACCGCGTTCGACACCGCCAGATTGGTGACGCCCGGCTCCACCACCGCGACGCGATTGTCGAAGTCGATCTCGCGGATGCGGTTGAACTTGGCCATGCCGAGCAGCACGCCGTCGGCGAGCGGCAGCGCCCCGCCGGACAGCGATGTCCCCGCCCCCCGCGGCACCACCTTGATGCCTTCGTCGTGACAGTAGCGTAGCACCTGCGCCACCTGTTGGGTGGTCTCCGGCAGCACCACGACCATGGGCAATTGGCGGTAAGCGGTGAGCCCGTCGCTCTCAAAGGGCCTCATTTCCCGCTCGGACGCGATCACCCCCTCGCCCGGCACCATGGTCCGCAGCGCAGCCACGATCTTGTCGCGCCGCGCCAGCACCGCGCCGTCCGCCTCGGGCATCCGCACCGACATTGTGACAACTCCCGGCAGCATCTCCCGTCGCATGATCTTATCCGAAAACCCGTATCCATCCCCGATCACGTCGAGGACATGCTTTTCGGGATCATGCGTTACCCGGGTGCAACGATATCAGCCATTTGACGGTTGACACATAGGGCTGGCAAAACCCTCCGCAACCGGGGCATGCCGGGCGGCATCGGCCCTATGGGCGGCGACGTCAAGTCTCAAAGGAAAAAAACCGATGAAAATAGCACTGGCGATGGCGGCCTTGGCCGTGGCGGCAATGACACAGGCGGCGCAGGCGCAGGACGTGGCCGCCGGCGAGCAGTCGTTCAAGAAATGCTTCCCCTGCCATTCCATCGGCGAGGGGGCAAAAAACAAAGTCGGCCCCGAACTCAACGGCCTCGATGGCCGCCATTCCGGTACGGCTCCCGGCTACAACTATTCCGACGCCAACAAGAGCTCCGGCATCGTTTGGAGCGAGGCGACGTTCAAGGAGTACATCAAGGATCCACGCGCCAAGATTCCGGGGACGAAGATGATCTTCCCCGGCATCAAGAACGACAAGGAAATCGGCGATCTTTGGGCCTATCTCAAGCAATTCGGCCCGGATGGGAAGAAGAAGTAAGCGTTTGTCATGCAAATTGGCGGCGCAGCCGTGCGGACCGACTTTGACCCTGGTCAAAGCCGGGAAGCGCCACAGCCGCCAATGTTCACAACTGAAGCAATAGGCTTACGCATGCCCTTGTCTTGAAACCGGCCTCGATCGTCCGAGTGCATGCGCCGGCGCGGTGAGGAGAAGCGATCATGATCAAAGACATCGTCGTCAATCTCGGCTTGGGCAATCACGACCCCGCCGGCGAGTTCGCTATTTCGGTGGCCGATGCCTTCGGCGCGCACGTGCTCGGCATGGCCTTCGTCTACGATCCGGTCATTCCCGGCTCAGTCATGGGCGGCATCCCGCCCCAGTTCATCGAATCGCAGCGCGTCGAAGCCGAGAAGGCGGTGCGTGCGGCGATCGAGCGTTTCGAGCAGGCGGCCAAGCGCGCCGGCATCTCCTACGAGACGCGCTCCGTCAACGCCAGCATCGCCGGCGCCGCCGAGCGGCTCGGCCGCATCGCGCGGCGCTTCGATCTCGCCGTTGTCGGTCAGCCCGACCGCGACAAATCAGCGCCGGTCGAAGTGGTCGACGAAGGCGTCCTGTTCGAATCGGGTCGCCCGGTGATCTTCGTGCCCTATATCCAGAAGGCCGGCCTCAAGCTCGACCGCGTGATGGTATGTTGGGACGGCAGCCGTGCCGCCACGCGTGCCATCGCCGACGCCATGCCGTTCCTGCAAAAGGCCAGGCAGGTGGAGATCGTCATGGTCGCCAACAAGGCTGGCAAGAACGACGAAATTCCCGGCGCCGATCTCGGCCAACATCTTGCCCGCCACGGCCTGAAGGTCGACGTCAAGCGGATTACCTCGCCGGATATCGACGTGCCGTCCACGATCCTGTCTTATGCGGCCGATTCGTCCGCCGACATGATCGTGATGGGCGGCTACGGTCATTCGCGCTTGCGCGAATTCGTCCTCGGCGGCGTAACCCGCGGCCTCCTCGAATCGATGACGGTGCCGGCCCTGATGTCGCATTGAACTTCGAACTTTCTGTCGTTCCGGGCGAGCGTCGAAGCGTTCGGAACTCATAATTGCTGGCCACAGAGCGGCTGGCGGGATATGCGTTTCCGCGTCGCGGAACGGCAGGAGTTTCGGCTTTGGACGTTGTACGCCATCTCACATTGCGGGACGGCACGCCGGTATTGTTTCGGCCGCTCAAGCCGGAGGACGCCGCGCTCTATCCGGACTGCCTGAGCGAGATCACGCCTGAGGATCTGCGCCTGCGCTATTTCGCCGCCATGCGCGAAGTAAGCCCGGAACTGATCGACAAGCTCGTCCACTACGATCCGCAGCACGCGATGGCATCCGTCGCCATCGAGGAAGCAACCGGCAAAATGCTTGGCGTGGTGCGCCTGCACAACGACCCCGGCGATCAGAGCGGGGAATTCGCGATCATCGTGCGGTCGCGGCTCAAAGGCCACGGTCTCGGCTGGCTGATGATGAGACACATGATCGCCTACGCCAAGGACAGGGGCCTGAAGACCGTGCGCGGCCAGGTGCTGGCGGAAAATAGCACCATGTTGCAGATGTGCGGCGAGCTTGGCTTCCACGCGGCCGACGATCCGGACGAACGCGGCGTCAAGGTGGTGACGCTCCCGCTCGACGAAGTGGCGAAGAAAGACTTGCTCTAAATCTTCACCGGCAGCACGCATTGCGCCACCAGGCCGCGGGCCCGCGCATCGACCACGCCGAGCGCGCGTAGCGCGAGCAGCGTCGCGGTCTGCACCGCGGCGCGCGCGGCGGCGGCATCGCCTGGTTCCGCCGCCAGCGGCCCAAGCAGCCCTTCCATCAGCGCGCCGACGATCGCCGGCGCGGCAACGCCGGCGTCCTGCTCGGGCAGGTGGCCACCCGCGATCGCGGTCTTGATGCGCGTCTCCAGTTCCGCGGCGAGCGACTGGCGGAAATCGAGACGCATGGCGTCCACCCGCGCGTCGACGGGCTCGCCGATCACCGCCCAGGCGAGCCGCCGCTCGTTGAGCGCGCGCGCGGCGAAGGTCGCGATGGCGGCGGCAAGCGCCGATAAGGGCCCGGGCGCGGCATCGGCGGCTTGCCTCATGGCCGAGAGCTCGCGGCCGGCAACGGCGGCAACGAGCTCGGCGACCAGATCGGCCTTGGACGGGAGGTAACGGTAGATTGTGCCCGCGGCGATGCCGGCGCGCGCGGCGACCGAAGCGATCTGCACCGCGGCCATGCCGCCTTCGCCGGCGATGGCGGTCGCCGCCGCAAGGATCGCCTCCTCGCGCTCGGCCAGGCGGCGAACCACGTTCTCGGTGCGGCGATAGGGCATCCAACGAGTGAACGATGATTCAGGGGCAGCAGGCAAGCTCGCTGTCCGCTCTTCGTTTCACACCGGGAGCCGCACAGATCTCAGGTCCGATGCGTCCCGTGCTTGCCGCCATGCCCGGCGAGCGCTTTTTCGCGGATGGCGGTGAGCGATGCACCGACCGAAACCGCTTCGGCGTCGATCTTGAGATGGATGATCGACGGCTTGCCGGTGGCCACCGCCTGCGCGAAGGCCGCCGGGAAATCGGCGGTCTTCTCCACCAGCGCGCCATAGCCGCCGAACGCCAGCGCGTAGGCGACGAAATCCGGATTATGCAGCGCGGTGGCGACCACGCGGCCGGGGAATTCGCGCTCCTGGTGCATGCGGATGGTGCCGTAGAGGCCGTTGTCGACCAGCACCACGATCACCGGCAATTTGTACTGCACGGCGGTCGCGAAATCCTGCCCCGTCATCAGGAAATCGCCGTCGCCGGCGACGCACACGACCGGCCGCTCCGGGTGCAGCGTTTTCATGGCGAGCGCGGCGGGGAAACCATAGCCCATGGAGCCGGAGGTCGGTCCGATGTGGGTCGCGTATTTGCGGAAGCGGTAGAAGCGATGGATCCAGCCGGCGAAATTGCCGGCGCCGTTGGTGATGATTGCCTCGGGCGGCAAATTCTCGCGCAGCCACACCATGATCTCGCCGAGATTGACGCCGCCCGGCTGCGGCGTCGCCTTCTCCGTCCAGCCGAGATAGTCGGCATGCGCGGCGGCCGCCTCGACCTTCCACGGAATTTCGTTTGGCGGCTGCAAACCTTCCAGCGCCGAGCAGAACGCGGTCGGCGCCGCCTGGATGGCCAGCGCCGGGTGATAGACGCGGCCGAGCTCCTCCGCGCCCGGATGCACGTGCACCAGCTTCATCTGCGGTTCGGGGATATCGAACAGCGTATAGCTCTGCGACGACATCTCGCTCATGCGGCCGCCGATCAGCAGCACCAGGTCGGCGCTCTTCACGCGCGCCAGCAGTTTCGGGTTGGGGCCGATCCCCAAGTCGCCGGCGTAGCAAGGATGCAGCGCGTCGAACAAATAGCCGCGGCGGAAGGTGGTGGCGACCGGCAACGCGAAGCGCTCGGCAAAGCGCATCAGCGCGGCGCAGGCTTGTTCCGACCAGCGGCTGCCGCCGATGAGCGCGATGGGACGCTTGGCCGCCCACAACAGCTTCTGCAGCCGGCTCATGTCGGCGAGGCCCGGCCAGGTTTCCACCGGCTCGAAGGGTGCGGCGTCCGGCACCAACGCGCGCTCGACCAGCATGTCCTCGGGGATGGCGATCACCACCGGCCCGGGGCGGCCGTTACAGGCGGTATGGAAGGCGCGCGAGACCAGTTCCGGGATACGCGCGGGATCGTCGATCTCGGTCGCCCATTTGGCGATGCTGGGCCCGAACACCGCGCGGTAGTCGAGCTCCTGGAACGCCTCGCGCTCGCGCATATGGCGGCCGACCTGGCCGACAAAGACGATCATCGGCGTCGAATCCTGGCGCGCGATATGGATGCCGGCCGAGGCGTTGGTGGCACCGGGCCCGCGCGTGACGAAGCAGATGCCCGGGCGGCCGGTCACCTTGCCGACCGCCTCCGCCATCATGGCGGCGCCGTTCTCGTGCCGGCACACGGTGAGCGCGATCTCGCTGTCGTGGAAGGCGTCGAGCGCGGCCAAATAGCTTTCGCCCGGCACGCAGAAGGCGTGGCGCACGCCGTGGATCGCCAACTGATCGACCAGGATTTCGCCGCCGGTCCGTGTGCCGTCATTGCTACGCATCGACTTGCTCCGCCGTAGCCGGTCTATTTCACAATCTTAGGCATAGGGATGGGCGGCGAGAACGCCGTCGGCACCATCAGGCAGTTCTTCTGCTCGATGATATTCCCGGCCTTGGCGTTCTCGGCAAGGAAGACTTTCCAGTCCGGATCCTGCGCCATCTTGGCGCGCTTTTGTTCGCGATCGGCGGCGCTCTCGTAGACCCAGACGTGGGTGTAGGTGTTCAGCTCGCCGCTTTCCGCCACCGCATAGCAGAGCGGTTCGCCCATATAGCGGAGCTGCACCGGATAGCCGTATTTCTTGTAAAGCTCGAGCTGCGCCGGGACGCGGCCGGGCAGACACTTGTAGGTTCGTACATCTAAGAGCATCGCCGCTCCTCCCTTGAAGGCCGCCTGGTCTGCGGCGGGCGGCGCACTCTCCCGGGCTCTGGCGCGCCGGTCAATAGAGCTAAGCCGCGGGCGAGCGCATGGCCGGCTTGCTGGCGACGGGACGCTCGGAGCGCTGCTCCGCCGGTTTCTCGGAATGCGACAGATTGCTCGCGCTATTGACCAGCGCGAGGTGTGAAAAAGCCTGCGGAAAGTTGCCGACCAGGCGGCGTGTGCGCGGCTCGTACTGCTCGCTCAGCAGACCGAGGTCGTTGCGCAGCGACAGCAGGCGCTCGAACAGCCTCACGGCGTCGGCGCGGCGGCCGATCATCACATAGGCGTCGACCAGCCAGAAGCTGCAGGCGAGGAACATGCCCTCGCCCGGCGGCAGGCCGTCATCCGACGTCTTGGTGTCGTACCGCCGCACCAGGCCGTCCGCCATGAGGCCGCGTTCGATCGCCTCGATGGTGCCAATGATGCGCGGGTCCTGCGGCGGCAGAAATCCGATCGCCGGCAGCAGCAGCAGGCTGGCATCGAGCTCTTTCGATCCGTAGGAGCGCACAAAGCTGCACAGTTCGTCGTCGAAGCCGCGCGCGCAGACGTCGTTGTGGATACGCTCGCGAATTTCACGCCAGCACTCGATCGGGCCAGGCAGGTTGTACTTCTCGGCGCTCTTGATCGACCGGTCGAAAGCCACCCAGGCCATGGCCTTGGAATAGGTGAAGTGCTCACGTCCGCCACGGACCTCCCAGATGCCTTCGTCGCGGTCGGGCCAAATCTTTTCCAGATGCACGAGAAATTCCCGTTGCAGCTCCCAGCCGACGCCCGCGGCGCCGATCCCGCCCTGCCGCGCCTGGTGCAGGGCATCCATCACCTCGCCGAAAATATCGAGCTGGAGCTGGCTGTGCGCGGCGTTGCCGATGCGCACCGGCCGCGACCCTTCATAACCCGGCAGCCAGGGGACCTCCCATTCGGTCAGCCGCCGCTCGCCACGGATGCCGTACATGATCTGAATCTGCTGCGGGCTGCCGGCGGCCGCGCGCAGCAGCCAGTCGCGCCACATGCGCGCTTCCTGGTAGTAGCCGGCGTTCATCAGCGCCAGCAGCGTCAAGGTGGCGTCGCGCAGCCAGCAGAAGCGGTAGTCCCAGTTGCGGGCGCCGCCGATGCATTCAGGCAGCGAGGTTGTCGGCGCCGCCGCCATGCCGCCGGTCGGCGCGTAAGTGAGCGCCTTCAGCGTGATCAGCGAGCGCACCACCGCCTCATCCCACGGGCACGTGATGTTGTTATTGCCAACCCACGTGGTCCACATGGCTTCCGTCGCCCGCAGGCGTTCCTGCGGGTCGACCTGCACCGGCACCGGCCGATGCGACAGTTCATAGGACAACATGAACGACGCCGTTTCACCGGCGCCGATCGTGAAATCGGCGACGGTCTTGAGGTCTTCTCCGTGCGAGGGAACCGACGAGTGCATCACCACCATGTCGGGACCGGCAATTGCGCGCAGCGAGTTGTCGTCGATCCGCGTCACCCAGGGCACGGTCGCACCGTAGCCGAAGCGCAGGATGAGCTCGGCGCGAAACGACACGCGTCCGCGTTCGCCCACGACCATGCGTACGAGCCGCGAATGCGTTTCGCGCGGCGGCATGAAGTCGATCAGCGTTGCCGCCCCCTCGGCAGTCTCGAAGCGGGTCTCCAGAATCAGCGTATTGGGCCGGTACCGCCGCGTGACGCGCGCATTGGCGTCCCGCGGCGCAACCTTCGCGCGGCCGTGCTCCGGCTTTCCCAGCAGCGCGGCAAAGCAGGCATCCGAATCGAAGCGCGGCCAGCATAGCCAGTCGATCGAGCCGTCGCGGCCGACCAGCGCGGCCGTGCCGAGATCGCCGATCATCGCGTAGTCTTCGATGGGCAGGACCATGGTGTCTTAAGCCTCGCTGAAATCGACGATCACTTTGATGTCGCCGGGCCGTTGCTCAAACGCCTCGCGCCAGCGCGCCAGCGGCACGCGGCGGGTGATCAGGCGGGCGAGCCATTCTTTGTCGGCCTTGGCCAGCGCCTCGGCGGCGGCGCGATAGTGGCGCCGGTTGGCGTTGACCGAGCCGAACACCACATGATTTTCCAGCACCATGTCGCGGTTGAGGCCGCCGATGTCGAGCTTGATCGCGTGGCCGCCCGACGACACGCCGGCGAGGCAGACGATGCCGTCCGGCGCGGTGCGCCTTAGAACGTCGAGCACGACCGCGCCGGCGCCGGTGCACTCGATCACCACGTCCGGCTTGAGCCCACCGAGGTCGCCCACGTGATAGACGGCGCCGAGCGCGCGCGCCAAATCCGGTTTGACGCCGTCGCGCATGCGGTCGAGCACGTGCACCTCGAGCCCGCGCTGCGCGCCGATCAGCGCGGCCAGCAGACCGACGGGGCCGGCGCCGGTGATGAGCGCGACGCGCGGCTGCCAGACGGCGCCGCGCGCGCCGATGCGCAGCACCTGCTCCCAGGCCTTGGCGACCACGCTTGCCGGCTCCAGCAGCACGCCGAGCGCGTCGAGCGCGGGATCGATGGCGATTAGGAAATCCGGCTCGACGCGGAATTGCTCGGAGCCATAGCCGTTGCGCTCTTTGATGCCGCGCTCGGTGTACTGGCCGTTGCGGCACATGTCCCATTCGCCGGCGGCGCAGGCCGGACAGGGTACCGGGTCGGGCCGCCGCACGATGCCGACGACGAGGTCGCCGCGCCTGACGCCGCTGCCGGCCGGCGCCTCCTCGACGCGGCCGAGCGATTCATGGCCGATAATGAGGCGCGCTTCGCCCTTGGGCACCCAGCCATAGTGGCCGGCAATAATTTCGCGATCGGTGCCGCAGACGCCGAGCGCCAGGGCGCGCACCAGCACGGCGCCGTCGCTTTGCGGCGGTGCCGGGACGTCGTCAAGACTGATCGTATTGGGTTTTCCGGGAATGACGGTCAGGGCGCGCATGGGAAGCGATGTTGCCAGCGCCGCCCCGCCGCTTGCTGCAACACAACGCGCCGCTTAGGTCGCCGGTTCCACCGAGGCGACTCGGTAAGTATGCATCTCGCCGTCCTCGTCACGCACCGAGACATATTCGCCCAGCCGGAACGCATGGGTACCGAAGCGATAGCCGCTCTCGTCGTCATCGGCCCGGTTCGGGTTGTAGTCGAACATCCAGCGCCCATGCTCCGGTCCGCCCGGCTTGTGCACAAGGAAGCCGATCTCATCGTCCTCGCCTTGCCAGAACCGGCGCACGCGGCAGTGGTCGCGGTGCTCGCGCCACAGCGCGAGGTCGATATGGCCCTTCGCGTCGAGTGGCGCGACGAATTCGTAACCATGGTAGATTGAGCCCTGCGGAAACTCCTTGGAGCGGGCCAGGTTCAGCCTGATGCGCTTGAATGTGTGCGGCAGCGTGGTCACGGCAATCTCCATCCTCAGGCGGGTCCATGCATTTGTGACATGATGACTGCATCGGGCCAAGGCAAGTATTGATTTGGATCAGTCCTGCGACTTCGCCCGGACCGATAGTACCGTCGTGGCGAGGACGCGATGAGCCCGGCCGAGAATTCGCAGCAGGCGGTAATCGATTTTCTGAGCCGCCCGACAACTTTCGGCGGCGCGCCGGTGACGCGAATCGATACCCACGCGGCGACGGTATTCCTGGCCGGCGACCGCGCCCTCAAGATCAAGCGCGCCGTGCGCTTTCCGGTCCTCGATTATTCGACGCTTGAGCGGCGCAAGGCCGCGTGCGCGGCGGAGATCGCCGTCAACCGGCCGTTCGCGCCGGCGATCTACCGCGCTGTGGCCGCGATCACGCGTGAACCGGATGGCACGCTCGCCATCGGCGGCAACGGCGAGCCGGTGGAATGGGCGGTGGAGATGCGGCGCTTCGATGAAACACAGACGCTCGATCATCTCGCCGAGCAAGGCCGCATCGACGGCACGCTCGCCGCTGCGCTCGCCCGCGCGGTGGCGCGCGCGCATGCGGCGGCGCCAGTCGACAAGGCGGCCGGCTTTGCCGATGAGCTCGAGGAAGTGATTGCGCAAAACGACTCCGAGCTGAGCGCTGCATCCGAACTTTTTCCCTCGGAGGCCGTGAACGCGTTGACGCAAGCGACGCGCGCCGCTTTCGCGCGTGTGCGGCCGCTGCTCATCGCCCGCGAACGCACCGGCCGGGTGGCGCGCTGTCACGGCGACTTGCATCTTGGCAATATCGTCCTGCTCGATGGCGCGCCCGTGTTGTTCGACGCCATCGAGTTCGATCCCAGGATCGCCACCGGCGACGTGCTCTACGATCTCGCCTTTCTGCTCATGGACCTGATCGAGCGCGGACTGCCGCGGGCCGCCAATATCGTGCTCAACCGCTATCTCAGCGAGACGCGGCGCTTAGACGATCTCGATGCGCTTGCCGCGCTGCCGCTGTTCCTGTCGCTGCGCGCGACGATCCGCGCCAAAGTCGCCGCGGAGCGGCGGGCGCGAAGCGGCGTAAACGCGGATATCGAGCAAAGCGCGCGCGCTTACTTTGCGCTCGCCCGCAGGCTGATAACGCCGCCGCCGCCGATGTTGCTGGCGGTGGGCGGTCTCTCAGGCACCGGCAAATCGCTGCTCGCGCGTGCGCTCGCCGCCGATATTCCGCCCGAACCGGGCGCGGTGGTTCTGCGCAGCGACAGCGAACGCAAGGCGCTGTTTGGCATCGCCGAAACCGACCGCCTGCCGGAGACAGCCTACGCAGGCGAGGTCACCGTCCGCGTCTATGCCGTGCTCGCCGACAAAGCGCGGCGCATCCTCGCCGCCGGCCACTCGGCGATCGTGGACGCGGTATATGGCCAAGCCAACGAGCGGACAGCGGCCGCGCAAGCCGCGCCGAACGGCAAGTTCCGCGGGCTGTTTCTGACCGCGGATCTCGCGACGCGGCTCGCCCGCGTTGGCAGTCGGACGGGCGATGCCTCCGACGCCGACACGGCGGTCGCGCGTCGGCAGGAGCAATACGATCTTGGCGCGATGGACTGGACCCTTGTCGACGCGTCCGGCTCGCCGGACGACACGCTGCGCCGCGCCATGCTGGCGCTCGGTCTTACGTGAGCCAAGCCATGCACGGGACGACCTGCAGCCCCGCCGCCCCTCCTCTTTGGCGCTCGCAGCAAAACCGATAGTTTCGGCCGCTTGACGCGCTCCTGACCGGGATCCCGATGAACGCTGCGCCACGCTCGACGTTTTCCGCGCGCCAGTTGGCGGTCGGGCTCACCGGCTATTGCGCTTTCATCAACCTCTATGCGCCGCAGTCGATTTTGCCGCTCTTGTCGCAGGAATTCGGCGCGACCGCCGCCGAAGTCTCCACCATCATCACCGTCAGCACGCTGGCGGTCGCGGTGACCGCGCCGTTCACCGGCGCCATCGCCGACGTGCTCGGCCGCAAGCGGGTCATCGTCGCGGCGATGTTCGTGCTGGTGGTGCCGACCGTGATGGTCGGATTGGCGACTAGCCTCAAGGCGATCATCTTCTGGCGCGCGGTGCAGGGGCTGGTACTGCCGCCGATCTTCGCCGTCACCGTCGCCTATATCGGCGACGAATGGCCGCCGCGCGAAGCGACGACGGCCGCCGGCATCTACAGTTCCGGCTCGAGCATCGGCGGCTTCAGCGGGCGGCTGATCACCGGTCTGCTCGCCGACCTGGTCAACTGGCGCGCCGGCTTTCTGGCGCTCGGCGGCGTCGCCTTTGCCGGCGCGATCGCGACTATTTTCTTGCTGCCGCATGAGCGG
Source organism: Pseudolabrys sp. (assembly GCA_035501975.1). Classification (GTDB taxonomy): domain Bacteria; phylum Pseudomonadota; class Alphaproteobacteria; order Rhizobiales; family Xanthobacteraceae; genus Pseudolabrys. Next base: position 14,598 of record DATJVE010000167.1, on the reverse strand, counting down.
AAGTTCGTGCGCTCGGCGGGCTTCTTGGCATCGGGGCGGCAGATGCTCGCGCATTTCCGCAATGGCCAGTTGCTCGCGACCTATGCGGTCGGCTTCGGCGTGCTGTTCAATTTCATCTGCACTTTCACCTACATCAGCTTTCATCTTGCCGCCGCGCCCTACAATCTCTCGGCCACCGCGCTCGGCGCGATCTTCGTCGTCTATCTCGCCGGCTCGGTGCTCACGCCGTGGGTCGGCTGGGCGGTCGGGCGGTTCGGGCGGCGGCGCTTCATGCTGCGGGTGCTTGGGGTATGGACCGTCGGCATTGCGCTCACGCTCCTGCCCTCGCTGCCGCTGATTATTCTGGGACTCGCGGTGAGCGCCGGCTGCGGGCTGATCTGCCAGGCGATCTCCACTGGCTACGTGACCATCACCGCCAAGGCCGGCCGCTCCTCGGCGGTCGGACTCTATGTCACAAGCTTCTATGTCGGCGGCAGCTTCGGCGCCGCATTGGGCGGCTTGACCTGGACGCTCGGCGGCTGGCCGGCCTGCGTCGCCCTGGTGGCGACCATGCTGGCGATCATGTCGGCCATCGTCCTGTTCGCCTGGTCTCGCCGCGTCCCGGCCGAGCCGGCGGGAACGCCGATCGAGCCGCCTTGAAAATTCAGCCGGCGCTCGGGTGCCAGAGCGGCCGGTAGCCGCGCTTAAGCACGGTGACGATGGAGGGCGGCGTGAGCACATCGACTCGCCTAGCGCGCGGCCGCGGCCGCTCGTCCACATAGCCCGACGGCGTCCAGCGCAGCAGACTTTGCCCGCGCACGGCAAAAGCGTCATCGCCAATCGCGATCATCGCGCCGTCGGGCAGCGTGTCGATGATGCGCCGGTGCAGCCGTTTGGCTTTGCCGTCGAGGCGCTCGCCATGCAGCCGCTCGTCCATCGCGGCGGCGCGCATGGGCTCGCCGCGCGCAAACAGCTTGGCGAAACGCTCGGCATCGCGACGTCGGCATTCGAAGCAAGGCCGGTGAGCGGCGGCGAAGCCTGTCACCTCGTCGAGAAAGAAGAGCTCGGTATAGCCGTCGCCCCACACCTTGCGCTGGCGGTCCTTGAATTGCAGGCGGCAACAGATCCACCGCTTCGACGCCCAGCGCCGCGCGCCGAGCCGGCGCTCCCGGTCGTGAAAACGCCCGCCGCGATTGCCCATGAGCAAGCCGCGCGCGCGCTCGGCAAACAAGCCGCCAAACGGATCGACGCGGTTTTGCAGGGGCATGGGTCGGATCAAAAAACAAGGTGGCCGGGACGCATACACCCCGACCACCATATCCGTTTCAGGAAGACCCGGTTACCCGAACAGATGGTGCCATAAAACCGCATTCGGGAACGCGCGCATTGATCGAAATCAAGAAGCTGGAACCTGTGAATAAGTTGCGGCCGGCGCAAAAGAAAACGCCCGCCAAATCGGCGGGCGTCGGTTTCTAGGCTGGCGTTCAGCCCTGCGGTTGCGGCGCCACCTCGCCCGAGGGCGGCTCCGGCCGCGGACGCGGCTTGCCCGCCGGCGGCACGGCGGAGGAGCGCGGCGTCGCCGGCTCGATCACCGATTCGCGCACCGGGCGCTTGCCCTGCAGCAGGTCGATGATCTCGTCGCCGGTCAGCGTCTCGAACTCGAGCAGGCCCTTGGCCAAGGCCTCGAGGTCGGCGCGCTTGTCACTGAGGATCTGCGTCGCCTCGGCATAGCCGGCCTCGACCAGCTTGCGCACCTCGGCGTCGATCGTCTGCGCGGTCGCCTCCGAGATGTTCTGCTGGCGCGACACCTGGTAGCCGAGGAACACCTCGTCCTGGTTCTCGCCGTAGGCGACCGTGCCGAGCTTGTCGGACAGACCCCAGCGCGTGACCATCAGGCGGGCGAGCTTGGTCGCCTGCTCGATGTCGGAGGCGGCGCCGCTCGTCACCTTCTCCTTGCCAAAGACCATTTCCTCGGCGACGCGTCCACCCATCATGATGGCGAGGCGCGACGTCATCTGCTCGCGGCTCATCGACAGCTTGTCGCGCTCGGGCAGCTGCATGACCATGCCGAGCGCGCGGCCGCGCGGAATGATGGTCGCCTTGTGCACCGGGTCGGTCGCCTTGACGTTGAATGCGACAATGGCGTGGCCGCCTTCGTGATAGGCGGTCAGCATCTTCTCTTCGTCGGTCATGACGAGCGACTTGCGCTCGGCGCCCATCATCACCTTGTCCTTGGCGTCCTCGAACTCGGCTTGCGTCACCATGCGCTTGTTGCGCCGCGCGGCCATCAAGGCGGCTTCGTTGACCAGATTGGCCAAGTCGGCGCCGGAGAAGCCGGGCGTGCCGCGCGCTGTGGTCTTCAGATTCACGTCGGGCGCCAGCGGCACCTTGCGCACGTGCACCTTCAAGATGTTCTCGCGGCCGACGACGTCCGGATTCGGCACCACGACCTGGCGGTCGAAGCGGCCGGGGCGCAGCAGCGCCGGATCGAGCACGTCGGGCCGGTTGGTGGCGGCGATCAGGATGATGCCTTCGTTCGCCTCGAAGCCGTCCATCTCGACCAGCAACTGGTTGAGCGTCTGCTCGCGCTCGTCATTGCCGCCGCCGAGACCGGCGCCGCGATGACGGCCGACCGCGTCGATTTCGTCGATGAAGATGATGCAGGGCGCGTTCTTCTTCGCCTGCTCGAACATGTCGCGCACGCGGCTAGCGCCGACGCCGACGAACATCTCGACGAAGTCGGAGCCCGAGATGGTGAAGAACGGCACGTTGGCTTCGCCGGCGACCGCGCGCGCGATCAGCGTCTTGCCGGTGCCCGGCGGGCCGACCAGCAGGACGCCGCGCGGAATGCGTCCGCCCAGGCGCTGGAATTTTCCCGGATCGCGCAGGAATTCGACGATCTCCTGCAAATCCTGCTTGGCCTCGTCGACGCCGGCGACATCCTCGAAGGTGACGCGGCCATGCGCTTCCGCAAGCAGCTTCGCGCGCGACTTGCCGAAGCCGAGCGCCTTGCCGCCGGCTCCTTGCATCTGCCGCGACAAAAAGATCCACACGCCGATCAGCGCGATGAAGGGCAGCCAGGAGACCAAGAGTGAAACGAACCACGGCACGTTGTCAGACGGCGGCCGCGCGGTGATCGAGACGCCCTTGGAGTAAAGCTTCTGCACCAGGCCGGGATCGCTCGGCGCGTAAGTCTGGAAGCTGGTGCCGTTGGCGAAGGTGCCGCGAATCTCTGGCCCCTGAATCACCACATCGCGCACGCGGCCTTGATCGACCTCGCTCAACAGCTGCGAGAAGGAGACGTCCTGCGCGCTAGTGCGCTGACCCGGGTTCTGAAACAGCGTGAACAGCGCGAGCAGCAACAGGACGATAATGACCCAGAGGGCGAAATTGCGCAGATTGGCATTCATCAGGCGTCCTTACCCGCCGCGTCGGGCGCTGTGGCCATCGATTGTTTATGGCCGAATTTCATGGCGACTTCACGTCGATCCCGTTCACAATGTAGGCACCATGGCCCGGCATGGAAAGGGCTCGAATCTGAGATATTCTAGCGTGACTTCCTTGGCTTGGCGTTAGCGGATCGATGCGTGGTTAAGGGTTTTCCGCGGCGTGGCGGCGCCCGTTCCACGGTCATCCGGGGCCCGGCGAGGGTCACAATCGCCCCCGCCAGGCTGCGCCGAAACCGCCCATTGCCGGCAATTTGGGCAGCATCGAGGGCTGTTTTCAGCGCCTCTAACTTGGCCAGCTCCACCGGCCCCTCAGTCCCGGCTCGCCCGAGCGCGCGGCCAAGCAGGCGCAGCGCAATCTCGGCGGGTAATCCGCTATAGGCCGCCACATCTATCGACAGGGCGCCAACAGCCGCGGAAGGCCGCACCAGTTCAGCTTCGGCATGGTCGACGACGGCCTCGATCGCCTGGTCCGCGCGCTTGAGCCGGTGCGCCAGCAAGGCCAGCCTGCGGCTGTCGAGACCCTCGCGCGCGAGTTCACCCATCAGGCCGCGCAGCCGCGCCCGGGTAAAGCGCGGATCGCGGTTGGAGGGGTCGTCGGCGAAGCCGATTTTCGCGGCGCGCAACGTGGCCACCAACCGCGCCTTCGGAATATCGAGCAGCGGGCGGACGAGTCTGATCTGCCCCACGGCGTCGCCCGGGACGGTCGACAGCCGTGCCATCGCGCCCAAACCGGAGACGCCGCTGCCGCGGCACATGCGGATCAGCACGGTCTCGGCCTGATCGTCGCGCGTATGCGCGGTGAGGATGCACGCCGCTTTGACCTTGCGCGCGGCCTCGGCGAGCAGGCGGTAACGCGCCACCCGCGCCGCCTCCTGCAAGCCGGCTGCCGGCTTGCGGCCAGTCCAGTGCAATGTGCGGTGCGCGATGCCGAGCTTGCGGGCGAGGCGCGCGACCGCCGCCGCCTCGCGCTTGGCTTCGGCGCGCAGCCCATGATCGACGGTGACCGCGATCAGCGTCGGCTTTGCTTTCAGCGCATTGCGCCAGCGCGAGGCCAGCAGCATCAGCGCCGTCGAGTCGGGCCCGCCGGACACCGCGAGTACCAAAGCCGGACAACGATCGAGTTCGGAAAAAAGCGAGGTGAGTTCCGCTGCCGATACCGGCGCGGTCTCAGCAGTGCGCACGCTTTTGTTCCTGCGCGACGCCGCGCTTCACGCTCGCCGAGGCGCGCGGGAATTTGCGCCCGACTTCGGCCAGCGTCGCGCAGGCCGCTTCCTTCTGATTGAGCGCGGCGAGCGACTGCCCGAGCCGCAACAGCGCGTCCGGCGCCTTGCCGGAGTGCTCGAACTTGGTCGACACGGCCAGGAACGATTCCGCCGCATCGCGATAACGCTGGCGCTGGAACAGACTCTCGCCCAGCCAATATTGCGCATCCGGCACCAGCCGCTCGTCCGGATACTTGCGCAGGAAATCGCGGAAGGCCTGCTCGGCCAGCGCGTAGTCCTTATGCAGCACGTAGCCATAGGCCATGTCGAATTCATCCTTCGGCGTCGCCGAAGGCGGCAGCGTGGCGAGTTGCGTGCCGGTGGCGCTGGTATTGCGCAGCGGCGGCGGCGGCAATTGTTGCTGCGCCGGCGGCATCGGCGCCGCATTGGCCATCGGCACAGCCTGCTGTGCCGGCGGCGGCGGATTGCCGGCGAGCGTCGACAGATCGAGCGGGGCGCCGGGGGTGCGGCCGTCGGGAGCGCCGACCGGATTGTCAGCATTCTGGATCGGCGCGACGGCCCCTTCGTTGCCGAGCGCACGCGGTGCGCCGGGCGCATTGGGATTCAGCGCCGGGTTGAACGCATCGGAGCGCTGGCCGGGAGCCCCACCCGGCGGGTTGACGGGGGCCGGCGGCGCAACCGCGCGCGGCTGCGCGCCAGGGGGCGGCCCGCCGCGCGAACCGAGCTGCTGGAAGCGATACTCGCTGTCGTCCTGCATGCGCTTGAGCTGCATCTGCAGCATCTGGTTCTGATGCTGCAGCTCTTCGATGGTGCCGGTGAGCTGACGCAGCGCGCCTTCGATACGGTCGATGCGCGTCGACAGGTCGCCGGGATCGCTTTGCGCGACGCGCGGCGGCGCCTGGCGCTGATCGCCTTCCCCCTGCTGCCCCTGTTCGCCGCGATTGAACAGGTTGTCGAGGAAGCCGCTGTTCGATTGCTGCGCCAACGCAGCGCCGGCGAACAACGGCAGGGCAAGCGCGGCGAGCGCCGCGATGCGAATTCGGTATCGTGAACGCTTCATAAGATGCACAGCCCGACGGCGATCGATACGCCTAGCATACGACGGCCTGCGTCTAAATTGTGACTGCAGCCCGGTGCGGCCATTTACATCATGCCCGCAAAAACGTCGATGCCCGGCGCAGGGCCGGGCATGACAATTTTTAGTCGTGCGCCGCCAGCGTCTTACGAGCTGACGCCGAGCACCGTCACCGCGCGGCGGTTTTGCGACCAGCAGGAGATGTCGTCGCACAGCGCGACGGGCCGCTCCTTGCCGTAAGAGATGGTGCGCATGCGATTCGCCGCCACGCCGCGTGAAATCAGGTAATCGCGCACGGTCTGCGCGCGGCGGGCGCCGAGCGCGATGTTGTATTCACGCGTGCCGCGCTCGTCGGCGTGACCTTCGATGGTGAACTGGCCGTATTGGCTGTAATTGTTGAGCCACTGCGCCTGCTTGTCGAGCGTCGCGCGCGCCTGCGGCGAGAGCTCCGACGAGTCGGTTTCGAAGAACACGCGATCGCCGACATTGACGACGAAGTCCTGCTGGCTGCCCGGCGTCGCCATGCCGGTCGCGTTCGCCTGGGCGTTATCGCCCGGCTTGTTGGCGCAGGCCGAGATCGCAAGCGCTGCCCCCAGAACGGCCACGATCCGGACCGCGCGGAAAATTTGCTTCATACGGGTCATTCCGGTGCCTCCATTCACACGCATGCACTGACCGGAGCAAGCCTCACCGTCTACCAGCATGGTGGTTAAGCGAACCTTCCATCAACCTTGATGGAACCTTGTTGGCGGCCCCTAAAATTGTCCGCGCCGCGTAAACCTATTCTGATGGTTAAGAGCGGGTGAAAATAAGGCGCTTTTGGGCGGCGCCCGTTCTTTTCCGAAATGCCGCCCTTCCGGGAGCGTCCGTTTATGACAACAGCGGCGACCAGGCCGGATCCGAGGCATAGCTCGGCGTCGGAACTTTGAGCTGGTTACGGCCGGTAATGTCGATGGTGTAGAGCGACGGGCCGGCGCCGGGATCGCTGAAATACATCAAGACCCGCCCGTTCGGCGCGAAGGTCGGGCCTTCGTTGTGGAAACTTTCCACGAGTACGCGCTCGCCAGAGCCGTCCGGTTTCAGGATACCAATGGAGAACTGGCCGCGCGCCTGTCCGGTGAAGGCGATGTAGTCGCCGCGCGGCGACCACACCGGCGTCGAGTGGTGACCCTCGCCGAAGCTGATGCGCTGCGCTGGACCGCCGTTTGCCGGCATCACGTAGATCTGCTGGGTGCCGCCGCGGTCGCTTTCGAAACAGATGCTCCTGCCGTCCGGCGAATAGCAGGGCGCGGTGTCGATCGCCGGCGTATCGGTCAATCGCGTGGTCTGTTTCGAGCGCAGATCCATCACGAACAGGTTCGAGTTGCTGCCCTGCTGCAGGCTCATGATCACGCGCTGGCCGTCGGGCGAGAAACGCGGCGCGAAGGTCATGCCGGGGAAATTGCCGACGATCTCGCGCTGGCCGGTCTCGATGTTGAGCAGGTAGACGCGCGGATCGCCCTGCCCGTAGGACATATAGGTGATCTCTTGCGTGGTCGGATTGAAACGCGGCGTGAGCACCAGGTCGTCGCCGCGGGTGAGATAGCGCACGCCGGCACCGTCCTGATCCATGATGGCGAGACGCTTGACGCGCCGATCCTTCGGACCGGTCTCGTCGACGAAGACGATGCGGCTGTCGAAATAGCCCTTCTCGCCGGTGAGCGTCTCGTAGATGGCGTCGGAGATGATGTGCGCGATACGGCGCCAGTTGTCGGGCGTGGTGAAATACTGCTTGCCGTCGAGCTGCTGACCCGAGAACACGTCCCACAGGCGGAATTCGGCTTTCAGCCGCCCGTCCGGCTGCCGGGTGATGCGGCCAGTGACCAGCGCCTGCGCGTTGATCACGCGCCAATCGGCGAAGCGCGGCACCGCGTCGGAGTTGGTGATCTTCTCGGTGAAGGCCTGCGGATTGATCGGCGCGAACAGTCCGCTGCGCTGCAGATTGTTGGTGATGACCGCGGTGGCATTGTGCGCAATGTCGCTTTCCGACCCGGTGCCCGCCAGAAAATCGGGCAGCGCGATCGGCATCGGCTGCACGTTGCCCTGGGTGATGTCGAGCCGCATGATCGCGCCCGCCGGCCGGCTGGCGAGCGCGGCGAGCGCTCCGGCACCGGCGCCGGCCAGCAACCGGCGGCGGTTCATGGGAAAGTTGCTATCGGACATGATCGGGCTCATCTCGCCGGCAGATTGTTGAACATTTCTTTGGTGTCGAAGGTGAAGTCCATTTCCTTCCACGTGTCGTAGTGCTCGGGGCGCAGCATGGTGAAGGGCTGGCCGATCAGCACCGCGCGCACGGCGCTGTCGCGGATGGCGTTGAAGCGGGCACCTTGGCCGCTGGTGAGGACCTGCGGCCCGATCGCGAGCGTGCCGTCGCGCTTAAAGCGGATGCGGATGGTGACCTGGAACTGATCGGCGTCCTGCGCGCCGACCGGCGGATTCCACAGCGACATCAGCCGTGCGCGCAGCGCGTCGATTTCCGATTGCGAGAGCTGGGCGGCGGAGCCGCGCGCGGTGCCGAGCGACATGATCGAATTGAGATCCGCGCCCGTTGCGGCATTACGCTGCGGCTCGCGCTTGTCGAGCAGCGCGGCGATCTTGTCGGCGTCGAACTTGGGCTGCTGGTGAACCGGCTTTTTCGGCGGCAGCGGCTGCGGTTGTTCCTTGGCCTCTTTGTGCTCGTCCTGCTTCTTGAGCTTCTCGGCGATCGGATCCGGCTTGGGCATCGGCTGCGGCTCCGGCGTCTTTTCCGCCGTCGCCTTGACCTCTTGTTTCTCGGTGATCTTGGGCGTCGGGTCGTCGACCGGTTTGGGGTCGTCCTTCTTTTCCACCAGCGGCTTCGGCGTCTCGACCTTGGGCGCCTTTTTCACGCCCTGGGTCATTTGCGAGAAATCCTTCTCGCTCACCAGATCGACCGGCAGCGATTCCGCCGGCGTGACCTCGAAGGTCTTGCCGGAAAACGACACCAGCGCCCACAGCAGCACTGCCGCGTGCAGGCCGGTCGAGATCGCTGACGCCACGCGCATCTGCATTACTGTGCTTTCGAGCCCTGCTCGAACTCGGTCACCAGGGCTACCCGATGGAAACCGGCCGCCGACAGCCGCCCCATCACCTTCATCATGGTCCCGTAATCCACTTTCTTGTCGCCGCGCACATAGACGCGCGCCTCGGTGCCGCCCCGCGCTTCGGCCACCGCCTGCAGCTTTGGGATCAGATCATCCACGCTGATTTCGGCATTTTGCAGGTAGACCTCTCCCTTCTCATTAACCGAGATGGTGAGCGGCTCCTTGTCCTGGTCGAGGCTCTTGGCCTGGCTCTGCGGCAGATCGATCGGCACCCCGACCGTGAGCAAAGGCGCCGACACCATGAAGATGATCAGCAGCACCAGCATCACGTCCACCATGGGCGTGACGTTGATCTCGCTCATCACCTTCTGGCGATGATGCTTCCTGCGTCCGATGACCGGCGTGCCGGCATTGGCGGCCATGACTATTTTCCCTGGCGCATGATCTTGTCCGAAAACCGGCGCCCGCTCTTCGGGATCATGCGCTACCCGCGTTCGTCGATCTGGCGCGACAGGATGGCGGCAAATTCGTCGGCAAAGCCTTCCAGCCGCTGCGCCTGTTTATTCACCTCGGAAGCGAACTTGTTATAGAAAATGGTCGCCGGTATGGCGGCGACGAGGCCGATTGCCGTGGCAAACAGCGCTTCCGCGATACCGGGCGCGACAACCGCGAGCGACGTGTTCTTCGAAGCTGCGATCGACTGGAAGCTCGTCATGATGCCCCAGACGGTACCGAACAGGCCGATAAAGGGGCCGGCCGACCCGACGGTCGCAAGCACCAGCAGGCGGCGCTCGAGCCGCTCCACCTCGCGCGCGATGGTTACCTCCATCACCTTCTCGATACGCATCTGTAGGCCGGCGAAGGAACGCGGCGCGCCCTCGAAGCTGCGCTTCCATTCGCGCATCGCCGCCACGAACAGCGCCGCCATGGAATGGTTGGGGCGCGCCGACAGCGAGCGATAGAGCTCCTCCAGCGACTGGCCGGACCAGAACGCCTGCTCGAAATGATCCATGGCGCGGCGGGTGCGCGCATAGAGCACGGTCTTGTCGATCGCGATCGCCCACACCCAGACCGAGCAGACCAGCAGCCCGATCATGACCGCTTTGACGATCCAATGGGCGTGCCAGAACAGGGTAAACAACGAGAGGTCGGAGGACGTGAGCGGGAGCACCGACTGTGCCACCTCGGCAGGATTCATGGGCACGTCCTTTCCGCTTGATCCGGCTCGAGTCGGTCGGAACCGGTGCGGCGCACAATGCTCGGACCACGTTGAGCGCGCCGCGGTGTACCGCCCCCGCGCTCAACCGAAAACCGAACGTTTCGCGAAAACCGTAGTCCCGCCACCGGCAGGTGAACGAAATCCTCGCGAAACTTGGCCAAACTTGGGCGCAGAACCGGACTTTAGGGCCCTAAACAGCGCTGATTATAGTTAAGGACGGGTTACCGGCCGGGCTCGATTTGAGCACCGGCGAGCCGGCCGAAAAGGCAACGGCCGCCGCTTCGGGGAAAGCGGACGGCCGTTTCGCGTTTAACAACAGAACGCGCGGGCAGTAGCGGATTAGTTCTGCTGCGGCGGGGACTCCGGCCGGTTGCGGCGCTCGGCCATGAAGGCGTCGAACTCGGTCTTGTCCTTGGCGAAGCGCAGCCGGTCGAGGAATTCGCGGAACTCTTTTTGCTCTTCCTCCAGGCGCCGCAGCGTCTCGTTGCGGTATTCGTCGAAGGCGCGGTTACCGCTCGTGGGCGCGGAGGTCCACGGCCCGCCAGCCATTTTCGCGCGCATCCAGTCCATCTTGCGCTGCATGCGCTCCATCTTGTGCTGCCAGCGGTCGTGCCCGCCGTGATATCCGCATCCCATTCTTCCACTCCCTATGGTGAAGGCGAGGACGACGAGGCCTAAGGGCCACCAGACCATGAAGCCAAGGACGATCAGCGCGATCCAGGCGGGTTTGCCGAATTCATCGAGCTTCGCGGTGATAGGCATGGTTGGGCCTCGCGTGCGTGAATGTAAATAACATTTACATTATTAGGATCGCGCCGAAGGGATGTCAAGACCCTTAACATTAGCTCACATAGGCAGGGGTCTACGCCGTTGCGAGGGGGCGGCGGGGCGATACGGCGTTCAACGCGCGGTGGCGACGCCCTCTGGCAGCCCGAGCCCGCGCAGATAGATCAAGATCGCCGCTTCCAGCAGCTCTTCCGGAGGCATCGGCAAGGTCCGCCGTGCCGCGTCGCCGCGCGAAAACAGCGAGGCGATGCCATGCGTGAAGCTCCAGACATGCAGCGCCACCATCAGCGCCGGCGGTCGCCCCTTGGCCGGCATCAGCGCCACCAGTTTTTCGGCCGCCGCGCGCAGCACCGCGAAGGCGCGTTCGCTGACCTCGCGCAATTGCGGATCGGCATCGAGCGGCACGCCGGCCTCGAACATCGCCGAGTAGTAGGCCGGCTCGCGCTTGGCGAAATTGAGATAGGCCTTGCCGAGCCGGTCGAAGGCGCTGAACAGATCCGGTTTGCCGTCGTCCCAGGCGGACGCCAGCGCCGCGCTGAATTGCTCGAAGCCGCGCCGCGCGACGTCGGCGAGCAATTCGTCGCGGTCGCGGAAGTGGCGGTAGGGCGCCGCCGGTGAGACGCCGGCCCAGCGCGCGGCATCGGCGAAGGTGAAACCGGCCGGACCCTTTTCCGCGATCAGATCGAGCGCCGCGCGCACCAAGGCTTCCTTGAGATTGCCGTGGTGATAGCCGCGCGGCCCGCTGTGCCTGCCCCATTTCATGTGAAGGGCATTAACATGAGTCTTGGCCGGCGTCTCGATCTTTCAGGCGCGCCGCCGGACCGCCGCCTGCAGCGGCAGATGCGCGAACAGCGTCGGGCCGCCGGGCTGCGCGCCTTCGATGGTGAGCAATTGCAGTTTGGTGACCGCCCCGCCCGGCGCCGAAAAGCCGCCGGTCTTGCCGCCCGCCGCGAGCACGCGATGGCAAGGCATGACGATCGGCGTCGGGTTCTCCCCCATGGCCTGGCCGACCGCGCGCGCCAGCGTCTTGTCCCCCAAACGCTCGGCAACTTCGCCATAAGTCATCGTCGCGCCAGGCGGGATCTGACGTACCACGGCATAGACCCGCCGGTTGAACGCTGGGATGTCGCTGTCATCGATGACGATCGCCGTGAGGTCACGTCGCTCGCCGCGGAGGAGCGCCGTCACGCCGTCGATGGCGTCCCGTACCGCCGGCGGCGGCGCGGCTTCGCGCACGCCTGGATATCGCCGCGACACGCGCGCCCGGGTCGCCGCTTCGTTCGCCTGCGGAAGCTGCACGCCGGCAATGCCGCGCGCGCTCCAGACGATGGCGCAGGCGCCAATCGCGGTTTCGAACACGGCAAAGGACAGCTCGGACATGTTCCGACAATAATTACGCCGCGGGCGGACCGCCACCCGCTTCCTGGTCCGCCTTCATGGCGATGCGCAGCGGCTTGGGGATCGGGCGCGCGCGGCCGCCGGAGACGAAGGCGACCTGCACCCGCGCCTGCACCAGCAGTTCATGGCCGCGCATGACCTTCTGCAGCAGCATGACGGAGGCGCCCTTCACCTCCTCCGGCGCGGTGACGATGTCGAGCACGTCGTCCATGAAGGCCGGGCGTTTGAAGTCGATGGCCATGTGCGTGACCACGAAGGCAAAGCCCGGCGCTTCGGCTTTTGCCTGCTCGAACAGCGCGCGGTGGTCGGCGCCGACCAGCCGCAGATAATTGGTGCGCCCACGCTCCATGAAGCGCAGATAGCTGGCGTGATAGACGACGCCGGAAAAATCCGTGTCCTCGTAATAGACGCGCACCTGCTGATGGTGCTTGCCGTCGCGGATTTCGCCGTCGAGATGGTTCATCACAAGCCCCTCAACCGTCATGCCCGGCCTTGGCCGGGCATCCACGCCTTTCTCATTTGATGCAATCAAGCAAGACGTGGATGGCCGGGACAAGCCCGGGCATGACGCAGTCTATTCTTCCTCATCGCCGCCGAACAACCCGAACTGGCTCTGGTCGCGCGCGGGTTCGGCGATGCCGAGATGCTTGAAGGCGTGCGAGGTGAGCAGCCGGCCCCGCGGGGTGCGCTGGATGAAGCCCTTCTGGATCAGGAACGGCTCAATGATGTCCTCGATGGCGTCGCGCGGCTCGCTCAAGGCGGCCGCCAGCGTATCGACGCCGACCGGCCCGCCGCCGTAGCTCTCGGCGATGGTCTTGAGGTAGCGCCGGTCCATGGCGTCGAGGCCGGCGGCGTCAACTTCCAATTCGCCGAGCGCGCGGTCGGCGATCTTGCGGTCGACCGCCTTGTTGCCGTCGACGTGGGCGAAGTCGCGCACCCGGCGCAGCAGCCGCCCGGCGATACGCGGCGTGCCGCGCGCGCGGCGCGCGATCTCGTTGGCGCCGTCCGCCGTCATGCCGATGCCGAGCACGCGCGCGCCGCGATTGACGATCTGCTCGAGCTCGGCTTCGGAATAGAAATTGAGCCGCACCGGAATGCCGAAACGGTCGCGCAGCGGATTGGTGAGCAGACCCGCGCGGGTGGTGGCGCCGATCAGCGTGAAGGGCGAAAGATCGATCTTCACCGAGCGCGCCGCCGGGCCCTCGCCGATGATGAGGTCGAGCTGGAAGTCCTCCATCGCCGGATAGAGGATCTCCTCGACCGCCGGGTTGAGCCGGTGGATCTCGTCGATGAACAGGACGTCGCGCTCCTCGAGGTTGGTGAGCAGCGCCGCGAGGTCGCCGGCCTTGGCGATCACCGGGCCCGAGGTGGCGCGGAAATTGACGCCGAGCTCGCGCGCGACGATCTGGGCGAGCGTGGTCTTGCCGAGCCCGGGTGGACCGACGAACAGCACGTGGTCGAGCGCCTCGTTGCGCGCCCGCGCGGCCTCGATGAAGATCGAGAGGTTGGCGCGCGCCTGCTCCTGGCCGATGAACTCGGTCAGCTTCTGCGGGCGCAGCGAGGCTTCCGCGACGTCCTCGTCGCGGCGTTCGGAGGAGACGATGCGGCGCGATGCGGTCATGTCCTGATCCTGCTCCCGCGCGGCCGTTCGCGGAACCACGTCTTGACGATCCAATGACAAACGAGGCTTGCGAGTGTCGCCACCAGACAGAATTCGAGCTCGACACTCCAATACTCGTCGATAGACAGACCGACCACCAGCAACAGCAGGCAGGAAAATGCCGCACCGGCCCCGATCGCAAGTGCGGACAGCCAGCCGGCGCCGCCGAAGTACACATCCTTGAACCCCAATGCGGCGCCGGTGAGAGCTGCCGGAACTGCCCCGACCACCCAAGCGCCGAACAGGAGCCGAAGGAAGCTCACCACCGCATCGGCCGCGTCAGCCGGCATGCCGACGCCGAGGATCAACGGGACTGCGACCATCGCGATCATGGGCGGCCAAAGCAGCACGAACACGAAGATGAACCAGAAGACCTGCCACAGGCGGGCCGCCGGCCCCGCCGGGCCGAAGGCATCGCCCACCTCATCCGGTCCAAACGGGTATCCGCCGTTCACCATCGCCCCGTCCCGCGTACGTACTTGTTGGGCAGGAGCTCGGCGATGGTCGCAACCCCCGGCTGATCGCCGTTCGGCACGATCACCCGCGCCTTCGCATCGTAGTCGTGGATGATCTCGCGGCACGAGCCGCAGGGCGACACCACCGCGATGGTGCGATCGGCCTCGTCCGGCTTGGGATGACGCACCGCGACGATCGTCTCGATGCCCTGGTCGCCCGCCTCCGTGATCGCGCGGCCGATCGCCACCGCCT
>DATJVE010000166.1:0-26001 GCA_035501975.1 Pseudolabrys sp. | reverse complement strand
GCCACCATGGTGCTGGCGGCGATCTTCTTCGTGAACACGCCGCATCTGACGACGATGATGACGCTGCCGCTCGCCATCGGCGGCGTTTGCATCATCACTTCGATCCTCGGCACCTTCTTTGTGCGGCTCGGCGCCAGCCAATCGATCATGGGCGCGCTCTACAAGGGCCTGATCGCGACCGGCATCTTGTCGCTGGTCGGCATCGCCGGCGTCATCCACTGGCTGATCGGCTTCGGCGTGCCGCTCACCGCGGGTGTTGCGTCCTTCACCACCACGACGTTGTTCTATTGCGGTATCGTCGGCCTCGCCGTCACCGGGTTGATCATCTGGATCACCGAGTACTACACCGGCACCGACTTCCGCCCGGTGAAGTCGATCGCGGCGGCCTCGGTCACCGGCCACGGCACCAACGTGATCCAGGGCCTCGCCATCTCGATGGAATCGACCGCATTGCCCGCGATCGTCATTATCGCCGGCATCCTGATCACCTATAACCTCGCCGGCCTGTTCGGCATCGCCATCGCAGTGACCACCATGCTGGCGCTGGCCGGCATGATCGTCGCGCTCGACGCTTTCGGTCCGGTCACCGACAATGCCGGCGGCATCGCCGAAATGGCCGGTCTGCCGAAAGAAGTGCGCAAGGCGACCGACGCGCTCGACGCCGTCGGCAACACCACCAAGGCGGTGACCAAGGGCTATGCCATCGGTTCGGCCGGCCTCGGCGCGCTGGTGCTGTTCGCGGCCTATAACCAGGACCTGCTGTTCTTCAGCAAGGACGCCGCCGCGCATCCTTACTTCCAGGGCGTGCAGCTCGACTTCGCGCTGACCAACCCCTACGTCGTCGTCGGCCTGCTGTTCGGCGGCCTGCTGCCTTATCTGTTCGGCTCGCTCGGCATGACCGCGGTCGGCCGCGCCGCCGGCGCCATCGTCGAGGAGGTGCGTCGGCAGTTCCGCGAGAACGCCGGCATCATGAAGGGCACCAGCAAGCCGGACTACGGCCGCGCCGTGGACATGCTCACGCGCGCCGCGATCAAGGAGATGATCGTGCCGTCGCTCTTGCCGGTGCTGTCGCCGGTCGTGGTCTATTTCGCGATCTATCTGATCGCCGGCGGCGGGGCGGCCGGCAAGTCGGCCGGCTTCTCGGCGCTCGGCGCCATGCTGCTCGGCGTCATCGTCACCGGTCTGTTCGTCGCCATCTCGATGACCTCGGGCGGCGGCGCCTGGGACAACGCCAAGAAATACATCGAGGACGGCCATTACGGCGGCAAAGGCTCCGACGCGCATAAGGCCGCGGTGACCGGCGACACCGTCGGCGATCCCTACAAGGACACGGCGGGCCCGGCGGTGAACCCGATGATCAAGATCACCAACATTGTGGCGCTGCTGCTCTTGGCGATCCTCGCGCACTGACGCCGCGAGAGCGGACATCAACAAGACGAAGGGCCCGTTCATCGCGGGCCCTTTTTCGTTCGATGTCAGGCGAAGCGAAGCGCGATCAGTACAGTTTCGGCGAGAAGGCTCTGAGCACGCCGCTCAGATAAGCAAACTCCTTGCCGCCGGTGGGCGTGGTCTGCGACACGAAGTCGAAGACCTTGCCATCCTTGAGGCCATAATTGGCCAAGCGCTGGACCCGCCGGTTTTTGTCGAAATAAACCGCGATCACGCGCTGGTCCTTGATCTCGTAGGGCATGAAGGCTGCCGTGCGCTGCGATGTCTGCGAAATATAATAGAACACTTCGCCGCTGATGGTGGCGACCGTCGACGGCGTGCCGAGCACGATCAGGACCTGCTCCTGGGTGGCGCCGATCGGAATCTGTTCGAGCGCGCCTTGCTGGATGACATAGCCGCGCTGCAGCGTCTCGGTGAAGGCGCCGCAGCCGCCAAGCGCGAGGCCGCCGGCGAGCGCGAGCGCAAGGCGGAGCGATTTGCTGGAGTTCCGAATGGCGGTCGAGCGCAAACGCGGCACCGTGAATTCGATCTTGCATCGGCGGGGGCGTTCACGTACCGGGCAGTCCCGGTCAGCACCGAACCAACGCAATGATTTTCCCCCTGTTTCGCCGCAAGCCGCGCGGCCCCGACACCATTTCGACCCTGTATGGCATGATCGTGGCGCAGGCGCGATTGCCGATCTTTTATCGGGATTATGCGGTTGCCGATACCGTTAACGGCCGTTTCGACCTGATCGTGCTGCATCTGGCCCTGGTGCTCGACCGGCTGGCGTCGGAGCCCGCGTTGCAGGAGCTCGGGCAGGGCATATTCGACCGGTTTTGCCGGGATATGGACCACAATCTGCGGGAAATGGGCATCGGCGACCTGAAGGTGCCCAAGGAGATGCAACGCATCGGGGAGGCCTTTTACGGCCGCTCGCAGGCCTACCGGACGGCTTGGGCGGGTTCGGACGACGGACTGCTGGTGGAAGCGCTGGGTCGGAACATCTATGGCGGGGCGTCAGCCGGCGCGCCGCGCCGTCTTGCGGCCTATGTACGGGAGGCGGTACGTGATCTGGCGAGCCAGCCGGTGGCGAGCCTCGCGGCCGGCGAGTTGCGCTTTCCGGAGCCGGGCGCAATCCCCGCGTCAGCAAGTTAAGGGATTGATTTTGATGAAAAAACAAGGAAATGCCTGGAGTGTGCCGGTGGTCGTGGAGGATATCCCGGAAACCGGTCTGCACCTCGCGATCCAGGCCCCAGAGACGGCCCGCGCGGAGGTCGCCGCGCTCGCCGGTTTGCGCGATTTGCCGCGGCTTTCCGCCGTCTTCGATCTCAGCCGCAAGGGCGCAGGCGTCCATGTCACCGGCCAGGTCAGCGCACGCGTCGGCCAGACCTGCGTGGTAACGCTCGAACCCATCGAGAACGCGGTGGAAGAGGCAGTCGACCTCGACTTCGCTCCGGCGAGCGGGGTCGAGCCTGACGCTAAAACCCGCCGTAAACGCACGCGCGACGACGACGGGGAGTCGGAACCGCTGGTCAGCGGCAGCCTAGATCTGGGTGTCCTTGCGACCGAGTTCCTGATTCTGGGTATCGACCCTTACCCGCGGAAGCTGGGCGCCGAGTTCGCCCCGCCGCAGGACGAGGATACCGGCGAACACCCCTTTGCGGCGTTGGAATCACTGAAAAAGACCCTCGGCCGCGGCCAATCGTGAGCGAAGCCGCAAGTCGTGGACCGGTGGCAAAAGCGGCTTGTCTGGCGTGGCCGGGCGGTTATGGTCGCCCTCGTGCGTCATACCCATTGCACCAGGTTGCCGGCGCCTAGGTGCGCGCCGCCAAGATCGCCCCATGCCTGACAAGGCTCGCATTGCGCTTGACGCTATGGGAGGCGACCACGGGCCCTCGGTGGTCTTGCACGGCGCCGACATCTCGCTCAGCCGTCACCCCGACATCGCGTTTCTGCTCTATGGCGACCGCGCCGTCATCGATCCGGTGCTCGACAAGCTACCGAAGCTCAAAGCGAACGCTCGGGTGGTGCACACCGACGTGGCGATCCGCATGGACGACAAGCCGAGCCAGGCGCTGCGCCATGGACGCTGGAAGTCGTCGATGTGGCTCACGCTCGACGCGGTGAAAAAGGGCGAGGCCGACGTCGCCGTCTCCGCCGGCAATACCGGCGCGCTGATGGCCATGGCGCGGTTCAATCTGAAAATGATCGAGGGCATCGAGCGCCCGGCGATCGCGGCGCTGTGGCCGACGCTGAAAGGCGAGTCGGTGGTGCTCGACCTCGGCGCTTCGATCGGCGCCGACGAGCATCACCTGATCAACCTCGCCGCCATGGGCAGTGCCATGGCGCGTGTACTGTTCGATATCGAGCGGCCGACCGTCGGTCTGCTCAATATCGGGGTCGAGGAGGTCAAAGGCCTCGAGCAGGTGCGCGAAGCCGGCCGCCTGCTGCGCGAGGGCAATTTCTCGCATCTCAATTACGTCGGCTTTGTCGAGGGCGACGACATCGGCAAGGGTACGGTCGACGTGGTGGTAACCGAAGGCTTCGCCGGCAACATCGCGCTGAAAGCCGCCGAAGGCACCGCGCGCCAGTTCGCGCAGTATCTGAAGAACGCCATGAACCGGACCTGGGCGGCTCGGCTCGGCTACCTCTTGTCGCGTAATGCTTTCCGCATGCTGCGCGACAAGATGGACCCACGAAAATCGAACGGCGGCGTGTTCGTCGGGCTCAACGGCATCGTCATCAAGAGCCATGGCGGCGCCGACGCCGAAGGCTTCGCTTCCGCCATCGACATGGGCTATGACATGTTCCGCTACGAATTGCTCGCCAAGATCGGTGAGTCGATGGCACGCGATCTTCAGGCAAGCGCAACGGCGCGCAGGGTGAGCGGAGCAACCTAGTGACGGTATTGCGGTCGGTGGTGCTCGGCTGCGGCAGCTATCTGCCCGGGCGCATCCTCACCAATGACGAACTGGCGAAGTCGGTGCAGACCACCGACGAATGGATCGTGCAGCGCACCGGCATCCGCGAACGTCGTGTCGCGGCGCCCGGCGAATTGACCTCCGATCTCGCGCTCAATGCCGCGCGCGCGGCGCTCGCCAATGCCCGCGTCGAGGCAGGCTCGATCGACTTGATCGTGCTCGGCACCTCGACCCCCGACCAGACGTTTCCGGCGACCGCGGTTTCGGTGCAGGCCGGCCTTGGCATCACCAAAGGCGCCGCCTTCGATCTGCAGGCGGTATGCTCGGGCTTCATCTTCGCGCTTTCGGTCACCGACGCCATGCTCAAAAGCGGCGCCGCCAAGCGCGCGCTGGTGATCGGCGCGGAGACCTTTTCGCGCATTCTCGACTGGAACGACCGCACCACCTGCGTGCTGTTCGGCGACGGCGCCGGCGCTTTGGTGCTGGAGGCGCAGCCGCAGCCCGGTACGAACGCCGACCGCGGCGTCTTGACCACCCATCTGCGTTCGGACGGCCGCTTCAAGAGCAAGCTCTATGTCGACGGCGGGCCGTCCTCGACCCAGACCGTCGGCCATCTGCGCATGGAAGGCCGCGACGTGTTCAAGCACGCGATCGCCATGATCACCGACGTGATCGACGACGCCTTCAAGGCGACCGGCACGAGCGCGGCCGATATCGACTGGTTCGTGCCGCATCAGGCCAACAAGCGCATCATCGACGGCTCGGCGCATAAACTCGGCATCGCGCCGGAAAAAGTGGTGGTCACCGTCGACCGGCACGGGAATACGTCGGCGGCCTCGATCCCGCTGGCGCTCACCGACGCGGTGGCCGACCGGCGCATCAAGCGCGGCAACCTCATTCTGCTCGAAGCGATGGGCGGCGGCTTCACCTGGGGCTCGGCGCTGCTGCGCTGGTAGGCGGCCGCCGCGCGGTTTTTGCGCCAGCCCACTGGCAATCGGGTTGCAGGCCGCATCATTTGCGTGCCGGTCATCGTCCGGGCCGGGTCGGGACCTTAACCCGGACCGCCATCACAAATTGAAATCGCCCCGTTGACCCCCGGGAACGATGCTAATATCGTCGATAATTCAGCGAGATACTTCGCCAGGGGCAGGGCAGGCGATGTCTGGTAAAACGGTAACGCGGGCGGACCTCTGCGAAGCGGTCTACCAAAAGGTGGGCCTTTCGCGGACGGAATCCGCTGCACTTGTGGAATTGGTGCTCAAGGAGATCACCGATTGTCTCGAGCGCGGCGAAACCGTGAAGTTGTCCTCGTTCGGGTCCTTTGTCGTGCGCAAGAAGGGGCAGCGCATCGGGCGCAACCCGAAGACCGGCAAGGAAGTGCCGATCTCCCCGCGCCGGGTGATGGTGTTTAAGCCGTCGGCGATCCTCAAGCATCGCATCAACGGCGCCGCCGAACCGGCCTGACGCGGATTTTCGGACACGTTCTGCGCTGATCTTGTGTCCGCGTTTCTTTCAGTACTGCGTTCAAACCAGCATCGAGAGGGGCCGCTTTGGATCACAAGGCGCCGGAAGCATTCCGCAGCATCAGTGAAGTGGCAGCCGAGCTCGATCTGCCGCAGCACGTGTTGCGATTCTGGGAAAGCCGCTTCCACGATATCCGGCCGATGAAGCGCGGCGGCGGCCGGCGCTACTATCGTCCGGAAGACGTCAATCTGCTGCGCGGCATCCGTCATCTGCTGTACGGCGAGGGCTACACCATCCGCGGCGTGCAGCGCATCTTGCGCGAACAAGGAGCGAAATTCGTCGCCGTGGTCTGGCAGGAGGGCGCGCCGCAGCCGCCGCATGGCGCAAGCGAAGAGGACGATCTCACTGAGGAAGCGGCGTCGGCCGAAGCCGAGGCCGCCGACGAGGCTCGTGGGCTCGGCAGCAGGCTGTCGGCGCTGATCGGCCGCGATCTCGGCGACCGCCACGCCGACGTGGAAACCAGGCGCGAGCCGCCGCTCAAAAGCGCCCCGGAGCCGCGTATCGAGCCGACCGACCGCGCGATCCACGGTGCCGTGGAGCCGCCACCTCCCGCGCTTGAGCCGCCGCCCGTCGCGGCGGCGCCCTATGCGGCCCCGGCGGGCCCATCCGCCCGGCTCCCGCGCGATGATCTGCGCAAGCTGCACGCGGTGCTGCACGAACTGGCCGAATGCCGCAAGCTGATAGAGGCGTCGGTGGCTCGCGAGGGGCAATAACCCCAATGCGGCACGTGCCCCCGCCCGCGGAGTCCGGCAACCCCGGCTTTCGTCATACGGCCGCATAGCTCGGCCGGCTAAAGTCGCGTAAAATTCGATGTCGCTTGGGTCTCGGGAATGCGGAAATGTGACCCGGCGGCATGTGGCAACCGAGCAAGCCGCATGTACAATGGCGAGTCTGGCGGCAGCGGCGTGCAGGGGTGGCTGATGAGGCGTTTCGCGGCAGCGGCGTTATTGGCGTTTGTGGCTAGCTTTGCCGCATTAACGCCCGCCCGCGCTCAGATTTGCACATTCAATTGCCTTGCTCTGACACCCCGGCCGCCGGCGCCCAGCACACCTGTTCCGCCGCTCGGCTGGTTCGTCATGGGCGGTGTCGCCTGTGCGGCGGTGTCGCCGATGATCGGCACCATCGTGCTCGGGCGGGAGATGACGCTGACGGAAGTCAACCGCATGGCGTTGTCCTGCTTCCTCGGTCCGGTCGGCTGGGTGCTCGGTCCGGTGCTGTTCCCCGAGCCGGTGGTGGTCACGACCACGCCGCCGCCAGGCCCGGCAAATCCGCCGCAACCGCCGCAGCAGGCGAGCGGGCGCCACATCGATATTCCTCCGCGCGGCGTCACCGCATTTGTGCCGAACGAAATATTGCTGGAAGTCGAGAGCGGCACGCCGGCGCGGTACCTCAACGCGGTGGCGCGGCGCCTGCAATTGACCCTGCTGGAGACGCAAAGCTTCACGCTGACCGGGCGCACGCTGCAGCGCTGGCGCATCGACGGACGAAACTCCGTGCGCGCCACGCTGCGCGGCCTATCTCCCTTCAGCCGGATATCGACGGCGCAGGCGAATTTCCTCTACGCGTTCGGACAGGCGCAGCCGCCGCAGCAATCCGACGCCGGCGCGCAATACGTCGTTCCCAAGCTGCATCTGATGGAAGCGCACAAGATCACCAATGGCGATGACGTGCTGGTCGCTGTGATCGATTCCAAGATCGACGCCAGCCATCCCGATCTTGCCGGCGTGATCGCCGATGAGTACGACGCGCTCGGCACCGCCGCGCCAGCGCACATGCACGGCACCGGCATGGCCGGCGCGATTGCCGCTCACGCCAAGCTCGTCGGCGTCGCGCCGAAGGTGAAGCTGCTCGCCGTGCGTGCCTTTGCCGGCGACAAGAACGGCGCGCAAGGCACTACCTTCAATATTCTCAAAGGCCTCGATTGGGCCGCGAGCAAACATGCCCGCATCGTCAATATGAGCTTCGCCGGGCCCGCCGATCCCATGTTGCGCGACATGCTCGCCAATGCGCACGCGCACGGCATCGTGCTGATCGCCGCGGTCGGCAATGCCGGACCGCGCTCGCCGCCGCTTTATCCGGCCGCCGATCGGGACGTCATCGGCGTGACCGCGACCGACGCCGACGACAAGCTGCTGCCGCAGGCCAACCGCGGGCCGCAAGTCGCAGTGGCGGCGCCCGGCGTGATGGTGCTCGAGCCGGCGCCTGATGCCGGCTACCAGATCACCACCGGCACCTCGGTTGCCGCCGCGCACGCGACCGGCGTCGCCGCGCTGCTGCTGGCGCGCGATCCGAAGCTCACGCCCGACCAGGTGCGCAGTTTGTTGATCAAATCGGCGCGCGCGATTCCGGGCGCCAAGCGCGACGTCGGCGCCGGTGTGATCGACGCGCTGGGCGCGGTCGAAGCCACTCGGAAGTGATTAGCTCCCAGCGGCTGGACGCGACGTCGGTCACGCGTCGGATGCCACGCGAAGGCGGCTGCGCGCGCGTTCGCGTGGTTTGCCGATCATGTAATCGGCAAAGTCATCGCAGACTTGGCGCATCGTCGCCGCGATTTCGGCTTTGGTCTGGTCGGTCGGTTCGACTAGCGGCAAGCGAACGTCGGACGACATCAGGCCGAGCAGGCTCAACGCATGCTTGAGCGGCGTCGGACTGGTTTCGCGAAAGAGCGCAGCCGTCAATTTGGCGACCGGCGCGGCCCAGCGCTGCGCGCTGGAAATCTGTTGCTGCCGGCTGGCCAGAAACATATTGCGGCACAAACCCGGGGCGACGTTCGAGGTGACGGATATGCAGCCATCGCCGCCTTGCGAGATGAATGCCAGTGCCGTCGCGTCGTCGCCCGTCAGAAGTCTGAAGTCCGGCCCCAGCAGCGACCGCAGCCGCATCGGCCGGGTCACGTCGCCGGTGGCGTCCTTGAGACCGATGATGTGCGGCGTCTCCGCCAGGCGGGCAACCGTCTCGTCGGCAAGGCCGCAGACGGTTCGCGATGGCACGTCATAAAGGATGATGGGAAGTCCGCTCGAATTGGCGACGGTGCGGAAATGCTCGTACAAGCCCGTTTGCGTCGGCTTGTTGTAATACGGCACGACCGACAAGATGGCGTCGGCTCCCGCCGCTTCTGCCTCCCTGGTCAGTTCGATGGCATGGGCGGTCGAGTTTGATCCGGCGCCGGCGATCACCGGCACCCGGCTGCGTGCAACCGCGACCGCAATTTGAATGAGCGTGGCGTGTTCTGCCGGCTTGAGCGTCGGCGCTTCGCCGGTGGTTCCACAGACGACGAGGGCGGTGGCGCCGGCCTGGATCTGACGATCGCAGAAATGTTCGAAAGCCGGAACGTCGAGGTTGCCGTCGTCGCCAAACGGTGTCGGCAGCGCAGGTGCATAGCCCGAGAGCTTTGAAACGTGGCGGCCGATGGAGGCCATCGGTTTCCCTCAAGCCACTTGTTGCAGTTGTTCGGTGTTCGACGGTTGATATTGCGGTTCAGGCTTGCGGCTCATATCGAGCTCGAAAACGCCGGGAACCATAACGACGGCTTGCGGCCGGTTGCCGTTTTCAAACATTGCGAAGCGAAGCGCTTCGGCGCGATTAACGAAAAGTCCCCCACAAATTCCTTGTTGGTCTTGTACGACCCAATTTCCCCGACTGTCTTTTCCGATCATGAAAAGCGGAATGCGCGAATGCGCTTCGGGCGAGGGAGGTTCAACGTGTTTCATGGCGAGTCTCCTGTGATTGTCGGTTGCGATTTGTTCAAGGCGTTGAATGGAAGTTGAGAAAGGCCAAGGCGAGGATGAGCCGCAGCACCACCGTCGCGGTGAATGCCGTGGCGAAGAGCGCGAACGTCAGAGCGATTGACCGGGCGCGCATTTTTCACTGGACGACCGGGAGATCGTCGTCGTTCTTGGACGAGTGTTTGTAACGGTTGCGGTAAAGCTCCGCCTCGATCAGCGCCCGTTGCAGGCGCGCTTCGGTCATCACTTCCAGCGCCCGCCAGATATGTTTGCCGGTGGACACGATCGCCGTGCGGATGAAGCGGCCGATCGCCGCCACGCCGGCGACGATGGATGCGCGCTTGGCGGACGCCGGCGGGGCGGCGGCAGTCTCGGCTTTCCATCTCTTCTCGGCGATGACCGACATGTTTTGCTCCATTACCGGTGAGCCGCCGCGGGCCGGAAGTAGCCGCGGAGGCGGGTCGGGCGGGCGGTCTTGGCTTTGCCGCCATCGACGTGCGCTAGGCCGATAATCGAGCCGATCAGAAGGAACAGCAGGATCAACTTGATATTTTCGAACAGCACGGCAGCCATCGGAGTTTCTCCTTGTTGTTCTTGCGCGAAGCTGGTCGCTTCGCGTGCCGGCAATGTGTGAGCCGCCGCATAGGAATTCGATTGGAAAATCAAGGCCCGGTTATAAACGCGTCATAAAGGCCGGGGACTGTGGCGGGATGGGGCTACTGGGCTGCGATCTTTATTTCTTATTGATGTAGCGCAATGCGGATTCACATCGCTTCTTTACAGGGTGGCTTCTATTTGCAAGCTCGCTCCGGAACACATTTTTAGGGGGAGCACACATGCTCGACGTCGTTCTCGTGGCCCTTGGCCTCGCCTTCTTCGTGCTCTCGGTCGGCTACGCCTACGCCTGCGATCGGCTCTGAGGAGGCATCCCATGATCTTCGACTATTCGCTCGCCGGCCTCGTGACCGCGGGGCTGATGATTTATCTCGTCTACGCTCTGCTGACGCCGGAAAAATTCTGAAAAGACGCGCGAAGCAGCGGAACGGCGCAGCCGTTTCGCGTGACATCGTGCGCAAGCAAAGAGACGTGCCATGACTCTGATCGGCTGGATCCAAATTCTTCTGTACATCGCCATCATCGTGGCGATCACGCCCGTGCTCGGCGGCTATATGACGCGCGTGTTCAACGGCGAGCGCACTTTCCTGTCGCCTATCCTGCGGCCGGTCGAGAAAGCGATCTACTGGGCCGGCGGCGTCGACGAGACGCGCGAGCAGAACTGGCTCATGTACACCGTCGGCATGCTGCTGTTCCACGTCGGCGGCTTTCTAATTCTCTACGTGTTGATGCGCATCCAGGGCGTGCTTCCGTTCAATCCAGCCGAGCAGACGGCGGTCGCTCCGGATCTGTCGTTCAACACGGCGGTCAGCTTCATCACCAATACCAACTGGCAGAACTACGGCGGCGAGGGGACGCTGTCCTACCTCACGCAGATGCTCGGCCTCACCCACCAGAATTACCTGTCGGCGGCGACCGGCATCGTGCTCGCCATGGCGCTGATCCGCGGCTTCGCGCGGCATTCGGCGAAGACCGTCGGCAATTTCTGGGTCGACGTCACCCGCTGCACGCTCTACGTGCTGATGCCGATTTGCGTGGTCGCGGCGCTGTTCCTGGTGTGGCAGGGCATGCCGCAGACGCTCGGCCCCTATGTTGACGCCACCACGCTGGAAGGCGCCAAGCAGACCATCGCGGTCGGCCCGGTCGCCTCGCAGATTGCCATCAAAATGCTCGGCACCAATGGCGGCGGCTTTTTCAACGCGAATGCCTCGCATCCGTTCGAGAACCCGACCGCGCTGTCAAACTTCCTGCAGATCATCTTGATCTTCGCGCTCGGCGCCTCGCTCACCAACGTGTTCGGCCGCATGGTCGGCAACCAGCGCCAGGGCTGGGCCGTCCTCGCCGTCATGGGCGTGCTGTTCATCGCCGGCGTCGTGGTTTGCTACTGGGCCGAAGCGCACGGCAACGACATCCTCAATGCCATGGGCCTGACCGGCGGCAACATGGAAGGCAAGGAAGTCCGCTTCGGCATCGTCGCCTCCGCGCTGTTCGCGGTGATCACCACCGCCGCCTCCTGCGGCGCGGTCAACGCCATGCATGATTCGTTCACCGCGCTCGGCGGCATGGTGCCGCTGATCAACATCCAGCTCGGCGAGATCATCGTCGGCGGCGTCGGCGCCGGCATGTACGGCATGCTGCTCTTCGTCATCATCGCGATCTTCGTCGCGGGACTGATGGTCGGCCGCACGCCGGAATATGTCGGCAAGAAAATCGAGGCCAAGGAAGTCAAGATGGCGATGCTCGCCATCCTCATCCTGCCGCTGATGTATCTCGGCTGGACCGCGGTCGCCGCGATCAATCCGGACGCCACCTCGCAGCTCAACAATGCCGGTCCGCACGGCTTCTCGGAGATGCTCTATCTCTACACCTCGAGCACCGGCAATAACGGCTCGGCCTTTGCCGGCATCTCGGCCAACACGCTGTTCTTCAACGTCACCGGCGCGGTCGCGATGTTCATCGGCCGCTTCTGGATGATCATTCCGGCCATGGCGATCGCCGGCTCGCTGGCCGCCAAGAAGTCGGTGCCGGCCTCGGCCGGCACGTTCCCGACCACCGGCGGCCTATTCGTCGGCCTGGTTGTGGGCGTGATCGTCATCGTCGGCGGATTGACGTTCTTCCCGGCGCTCGCCCTTGGCCCGCTGGTCGAACAGTTCGCCATGCGCGCCGGCACCGTGTTCTGAACCGGATTCTCTTGGAGTTACACTCATGGAAACCTCTAAATTGCGCAAGCGGATGCCGGTAGCGACGATGCTCGATCCGAAGATCGTGGTTCCCGCGATCGGCCAGGCCTTCGTCAAGCTCAACCCGGCGACGCTGCTGAAGAATCCGGTGATCTTCGTGCTCGAGGTCGTCACCGCGCTGACCACCGTCCTGCTCGTGCGCGATCTGGTCCAGCATAATGGGGGCGTCGGATTCACGTTCCAGATCGTGCTGTGGCTGTGGTTCACCGTGCTATTCGCCAACTTCGCCGAAGCGGTGGCGGAAGGCCGCGGCAAGGCGCAGGCCGACAGCTTGCGCAAGACGCGCACCGAGACGCGGGCGAAACGGCTGTCGACGCCGGACAATCCCGACGTCTACGAAACCGTCGCGGCCCAGGACTTGCAGGCCGGCGATATCGTGGTGTGCCAAGCCGGCGACGTCATCCCCGGCGACGGCGACGTGATCCAGGGCATCGCCTCGGTCAATGAGGCGGCCATTACTGGCGAATCCGCGCCGGTGATCCGGGAATCCGGCGGCGACCGCTCGGCGGTGACCGGCGGCACCACCGTCATTTCCGACCGCATTATCATCCGCATCACGTCCTCGCCGGGATCCTCATTCCTCGACCGCATGATCAAGCTGGTCGAAGGCGCCGAGCGGCAGAAGACGCCGAACGAAATTGCGCTGAACATTCTGCTGGTCGGCCTGACCATCATCTTCGTGTTCGCCACCGCGACCATCCCGAGCTATGCCGCCTATGCCGGCGGCGCGATCTCGGTCGTCATTCTGGTGGCGTTGTTCGTGACCTTGATCCCCACCACCATCGGCGCCTTGCTCTCGGCGATCGGCATTGCCGGCATGGACCGGCTGGTCCGATTCAACGTGCTGGCGATGTCCGGCCGCGCGGTGGAAGCCGCCGGCGACGTCGACACGCTGTTGCTCGACAAAACCGGGACCGTCACCTTCGGCGACCGGCAGGCCACCGAGATCATCGTGGTCCCGGGTGTGACCGAGCGCGAAGCCGCGGAAGCCGCGCTGTTGGCGAGCGACGCCGACGAGACGCCGGAAGGCCGCTCGATCATCACGATGGTGCAAGAAAAGTACGGCGTGAAGCGTGAGGCCGCGCCGGGCAACGCCAGGTTCATCGAGTTCTCGGCGATGACGCGGCTGTCCGGCGTCGATATCGGCGAACGCAGACTGCGCAAGGGCGCGATCGATTCGGTGCTCAAATTCGCCGGCGATCAGGCCGGCCGTGAGGTCACGGCGCCGCCCGCGTTCCAGGCCGCGGTGGACAGAATCGCGCGCTCGGGCGGCACCCCGCTCGGGCTCGCCGAGAACGGCCGCATTCTCGGCGTGATCCATCTCAAGGATGTCATCAAGCCGGACGTGAAGGATCGCTTCGCCGCGTTGCGCCGCATGGGCATCAAGACCGTGATGATCACCGGCGACAACCCGGTGACCGCCGCGGCCATCGCCTCGGAAGCCGGCGTCGACGATTTCATCGCGCAGGCGACGCCCGAGGACAAGCTGCGCTATATCCGCAACGAGCAGACCAACGGGCGGCTGATCGCCATGTGCGGCGACGGCACCAACGACGCGCCGGCGCTGGCGCAAGCGGACGTCGGCGTCTGCATGCAGACCGGCACGCAGGCCGCGCGCGAGGCCGGCAACATGGTCGATCTCGATTCCGATCCGACCAAGCTGATCGAGGTTGTGGAGATCGGCAAGCAGTTGCTGATGACGCGCGGCGCGCTGACGACGTTCTCGATCGCCAACGACGTGGCGAAGTATTTCGCCATCATCCCGGCGATCTTCCTCACGTTCTATCCGCAGCTGGCCGTGCTCAACATCATGCAGCTCGCCACGCCGCAAAGCGCGATCCTGTCGGCGATCATCTTCAATGCATTGATCATCATCGCACTCATTCCGCTGGCGCTGAAGGGTGTCCGCTACCGCCCGATCGGCGCTGGTGCGCTGCTGCAGCGCAATCTGCTGGTCTACGGGCTCGGCGGCATCGTGCTTCCGTTCATCGGCATCAAGGCGATTGACCTCTTGGTCAACGCCCTACACTTGGTCTGAGGAGAGACCGCCATGTTGAAAGAAATCCGTCCGGCCATCGTCGTTCTCGTGCTGCTCACCGCGATCACCGGGCTCGTCTATCCGCTCGCCATGACCGGCATCGCCGGGGTGATCTTCCCGTATCAGGCGCAAGGCAGCATGATCGAGAAAGACGGCAAGGTCGTTGGCTCGGCCTTGATCGGGCAAGTGTTTGCCGACGACAAATATTTCCATGGCCGCCCGTCGGCGACCAATGCGCCCGATCCGAAGGACGCGACCAAGACGATCGATGCGCCCTACAATGCCGTGAACTCGATGGGCTCCAACTATGGGCCGACCAGCAAGGCGCTGATCGACCGCATCAAAGGCGACGTCGACAAATTGAAGAAGGAGAATTCCTCGGCGCCGGTCCCGATCGACTTGGTGACGACCTCGGGCAGCGGCCTCGACCCGGACATCTCGCCGGAGGCGGCCCTGTTCCAGGTGCCGCGGGTGGCCAAGGCGCGCGGGCTGCCCGAAGAGCGCGTGCGTGCGCTGGTCGAAAGGCAAGTCGAGGGGCGGACCTTTGGCCTCCTGGGCGAGCCGCGCGTCAACGTGCTCAAGCTCAATCTCGCGCTGGACGGGTTGAAATCGTAACGGCGAAAGAGCGATCCTTGCGTAATGCCCGTCCCGCAGCGTCCGGGACGGGCTTTTTTTTGTAATATGAGCTAGAGGAGCCTTATGCCCGGCGACCTAGTGCAAAGAGCATCGCCCGACGCCTTGCTTGCCCGTGTGAAGAAGGAGGGGCGCGGGCACCTGAAGATATTTCTCGGCGCCGCGCCCGGCGTCGGCAAGACCTTCGCCATGCTGTCCGGCGCCCGCAGCGAGAAAACCGGAGGCCGCGATGTGGTCGCCGGCCTCATCGAGACGCACGGCCGGCGCGAGACCGAGCAGTTGCTCGAAGGCCTGGAGGTGCTGCCGCGCAAGCCCATCGTTTACCGCAACCAGGTGATGCGTGAGTTTGACATCGACGCCGCGCTGGCGCGCCGGCCGAAGCTGCTCTTGGTCGACGAATATGCCCACACCAACGTGCCCGGCAGCCGCCACCCCAAGCGCTGGCAGGATATCGACGAATTGCTCGATGCCGGCATCGATGTCTGGACCACCCTCAATATCCAGCATCTCGAGAGTCTCAACGACGTGGTGCAGAAGATCACCAAGGTGCGCGTGCGCGAAACCGTGCCCGACACGGTGTTCGACAAGGCCAGCGAAATCGTGCTGGTTGATTTTCCGCCGGACGAACTGCTCAAGCGGTTGGCGGAAGGCAAGGTCTACGTGCAGGACACCGCGGCGCGCGCGGTGGAGCATTTCTTTCGGCCGCAAAATCTGACGGCGCTACGCGAGCTGGCGCTACGCCGCGCGGCCGAGCGCATCGACGCCGATCTGATCGAGCGCATGCAGGCGCAGGCGATCGAGGGCCCTTGGGCGGCCGGAGAACGCATCCTCGCCTGCATCGGGCCGGACCCTATTTCGCCGACCGTGGTGCGCACCGCCAAGCGACTCGCCGATCTGATGGACGCGCCGTGGCTCGCGGTCACCGTGGAGCGGCCGGGCGCGAGCCTGAGCGATGCGGCGCGCCAGCGGCTCGACGACGCCATGGCCCTGGCGCAAAGCCTCGGCGCCGAGACCCAGACGCTGACCGGCAGCGATCTGCCGGCGGAGTTGCTGCGCTTCGCCAAATTCGAGAACGTGACCCAGATCGTGATCGGGCGCTCGCGCGGCGGCTATATCAGCGAACTCCTGCGCCGTTCGTTGCCCTACGAACTGGTGCGGCGGACGCAGGACATCGCCATCCACCTGGTCACGCGCGAGACCGAGACGACGCCGCTGCGGCGGGTCGAGCGGCCCTGGTTCTCCGGATTCACGCTCGAACCTTTGCCGTTCCTCTATGCGACGCTGGCGGTCGCCGCGGCGCTCGGCGCCGGCGAATTGCTGACGCGGCTGACCCCCATCCCCAATCTGTCGATGGTGTTTCTGCTGGCCGTGCTGTTCACCGCCGTCAGCTTCGGTCCATGGCCGGCGATCTACGCCTCGATCCTGTCGTTCATGGTTTACAATTTCTTTTTCATCGAGCCGATCTACACCTTCACCGTTGCCGAGCCTTATGAGTTGCTGGCGCTGGTGATCTTCCTCGCCGTCGCCATGGTGACCTCCGCGCTCGCCGGCCGCGTGCGCGAGCAGGCCAAAATATCGTCCGGCCGGGTGCGCGCCATGCGGCGGCTCTATGAATTCACTCGCCGGCTGTCCGGTCTTGCCGCGCTTGACGCAGTGGCCGAAGGCGCGGCGAGTGAAATCCACGCCAGCCTCGGCCGCCCGGTTGTGGTCATGTTGGCGCGCGAGGATGACCTTGAGCTCACGGCGGCGTGGCCGCCGGAAGACACCCTCGACGCCGCCTCGTTGACCGCCGCGCGCTGGGCCTATTCGCATGTCGAGCCGGCCGGCACCGGCACCGGCACGCTGCCGATCATCCCGTGGTACTTCGCGCCGTTGCGCATCGGCGACAAGACCCTGGGGGTGATCGGCATCGGCGAGGGGGCCGATTCCGCGACGCTCGACTCGGAGGCGCGGGCCTTGCTCGATACCTTGTCGGAGCAGACCGCGGCGGCGCTGGAACGCGCCTCGCTGGCGCGCGAAATGGTCCGAGCCAGGACCGCGACCGAGACCGAGAGAGTGCGCAACACCCTGCTGGCGTCGATTTCGCACGACTTCCGCACGCCGCTCGCGTCAGTCCTCGGTTCGGCCACCAGCCTTATCGACTACGGCGACAAGCTCGATCCGGCCGCCAAGAAAGACCTGCTTTGGCAAATCAAGACGGAAGCGGAAGATCTTGACGACATGGTGCGCAATCTGCTCGCCATCACGCGCATCGACGCCGGCGCGCTGGAGCTGCGGCGCGACTGGATCGATCTTCGCGAAGTGGTCGACCGCGTTGTTAGCGCGGCGCGGCGGCACGGCGCGCGCCAGAAGATCGACGTCGACTTGCCGGCCGATCTGCCGCTGCTGCGGGCCGACGCCACCTTGGCCGAGCAGGCGATCGGCAACGTGGTCGGCAATGCAGTCGTGCATACGCCGCCCGAGACACACATTGTGGCGACCGCCAAGGCGACGCCGGCCGAAGTCGCATTGAGCATTACCGACGACGGCCCCGGCATCCCGTCCGACGCGTTGCCGGCGATTTTCGAAAAGTTCGTCAAAGGCAGCGAAGTCGGCGCGACTCGCGCCGATGGCAGCCAGGGCACCGGCCTCGGCCTCGCGATCACCAAGGGGATCATGGAAGCGCATGGCGGCTCGATCCAGGCCGAGAGCCCCGTCGCCAACGGCCGCGGCGCGCGCTTTGTCATGACCTTCCCGCGCGAAGAGACGCCGGCATGACCTCGAAAATCCGCGTTCTGGTCATCGACGATGAAGCGCCGATCCTGCGTTTCCTCAAGCCGGCGTTGGAGGCGAATAACTATGAGGTCGCCACCGCCGGCACCGTGGCCGAAGGGATCAAGCGCGTCGCCGCCGAGGCGCCGGACATCGTCCTCCTCGATCTCGGGCTGCCCGACGGCGACGGCAAGGACGTCATCCGCCGTGCGCGCGAATGGTCGGACGTGCCGATCGTCGTGCTGTCGGCGCGCGAGCGGGAAACCGAGAAGATCGAGTCTCTCGATCTCGGCGCCGACGACTACGTCAACAAGCCGTTCAATATCGGCGAGCTTCTGGCGCGCATGCGCACCGCGCTGCGCCATCGCATGCAGCGCAAGGCGGAAGTGCCGATCCTGCGCGTCGGCGGCCTCGAAGTGGACGCCGTGCGCCACCGCGCCGCGCGCGCCGGCGTAGAACTCAAGCTCACGCCCAAGGAGTTCGAGCTCTTGTCATTTCTGGCTCGCCACGCCGGGCGCGTGGTGACCCACAAGCAGATTTTGACCGCGGTGTGGGGACCGGCGCATACCGAGGATACACAGTACCTACGTGTCTATATCGGCCAGCTGCGCCAGAAGGTCGAAGAGCATCCGGACGACCCGCGCATCATTCTCACCGAGCCGGGGATCGGCTACCGCATCGCGGAGAATTAAGGCCCCTTACGCCAGCGCCGGTGAGACAGGTCGCGCCGGCAAGTACTACGCGTGTTTTCCACCTCACGTTGAACGTATTCGTTGTGCCGCAGACGGTTGTCGCATGGTATTTTTTCCAAAGGGCGCAGGAATTTTACTGGAGAGTGGAATGTCTGATCGGGTGCCCAACCCAATCGATCGCATGGTCGGCCAAAACATTCGGTTTCAACGAAGTCAGCAGGGAATGTCGCAGGAGGCGCTGGGAGAGCGCCTCGGTGTCACGTTTCAACAGGTCCAGAAATACGAAAAGGGCGCGAACCGGACCTCTGCGAGCCGACTGGTTCAGATCGCGTCGGTTCTACAGGTCGATGTTATCGATTTGTTCGACGGCACCCACGTTCCGAAAGGCCGAAAAAGCACAACGGTGACCGACCTTCTGGTCGATCCCAAGGCCATGGAGCTCCTGCAGGTCTTCGGCGCTGTGAAAAACAAACGGCTGCGAAACGCAATAGTCGACCTCGTGTCGCGGCTGGCCGATTCGGCGTGATTCGGCCGCGCGGTTCCCGCCCTGCCATCGGCGCCGTCAGAGGTCCTTTGGCGTTCAATATTTTTGAATAACCGCGAAAAGTTTCAGCCCGTTCCGATTTTACGGGATAGCTATTCACTATGCCCCAGGTGTTCGCACCCTGCGGAGCAGATGCCATGGGCAAAGATGGCCCGATCTTCAAGCCCGACCACAATCTCATTCGCACCGAGATTGTCACCACCTACGAGCAATTGCTGCATGCCTACGCAATCCGCGCGGTGTGCTTCATGGAAGAGCACGGGGTGAAGGCGAGCCAGACCTTCGACGGCAACGATTATCAAGCCACGCACGTGATCGTCTACGCCGATGACGAGCCGATCGGTACCGCCCGCATCCGCTGGTTCAAGGACTTTGCCAAATACGAACGGACGGCGTTCCGGCCCGCCTACCGCAACATGCGGGTGATCAAGGCCTGCGCCCAGTTCACCTTCGATCATGTCGCCCGCAAGGGCTACGACAAGGTCATCACCCACGCGAAGCCGAAATACGCGCGCCTATGGAGGACACTCCTGGGCTTCCGGATCGCGGAGGGCAAGGAACCGGTCTACTTCGCCGGACACGATGAGCCCTATCTCGAACTGGTGAAAGACCTCGTGCTGCCGCAGAACGCGATTTCCCAAAATACCGATGCCACGATCCTGTTCCGCACCGAGGGCTATTGGGACACGCCATCCAAATTCGAATTCGCTGATCTGTGAGCGGTAGCAATGGAACTTGTGCAGTTCGAAAACGAGGCGATCGTCGATTTCTTCAGGTCGTATTTGAAGCAGGTGGTGACGTTGCACCACGCGATGTTCGAGAAGCTGCTGTTCAGCGGCAAAGGCATTCCGCTGGAGCTGGCGGAGCTATTCGAGGACGCTGGAAACACCTATCTCGATATTTCCGAACAAATCAGCAAGCGCTACCAGGATCCGGCACCGTCAGAGATTGAACAGTAGTTTGAATCCGGCGTCGTAGGCGCTCGGCGGGTTGTCGAGGCGGAAGTCCTCATTGAACCACGGATTGCTGTTGCCAAAGATATCGGTGAGCCAGTCGAAGGCGAGCCGCACCGGCCGCGCGTTGAGCCGCTCGGTCAGCGCCAAGGCATACATCCGCACCGAAATCTTCGTGCCGAGTTCCAATGGGACGGCTGCCGGCTCGAGCACGGTGTAGCTGCCGAGCAGACCGATCCCCAATCCGGCCTTGACCAGCATGCCGTAAGCGAACGAGTTGTCGCAGAAATGCGCAATTTGCCCGCGCGATACGATATCGTTCCACGGATCCCACAGCCCGGTCTTCGCCATGTAAAATTCCGATTGCAGGAAGAAATGCTTTTCCAGGTTCTTCTTGGTCGGCAGGCCGTGCTTTTTGATGTAATCCTTGGTCGCGACCGGAATGAAATGCAGTTGGCCGAGTTTCTTGACGGTGATGTCGGCCGCCTCGACGGGATGAAATC
The DNA here is from genome assembly GCA_035501975.1 of Pseudolabrys sp. GTDB lineage: Bacteria > Pseudomonadota > Alphaproteobacteria > Rhizobiales > Xanthobacteraceae > Pseudolabrys. Next base: position 5,431 of record DATJVE010000166.1, on the reverse strand, counting down.
CGACCATCAGATCGGTCTGGTTCTCGCGCAGGCTCATGACGTTGAGCGGACTTTTCAGATGCATTTGAATGCGCGGAAACTCGACGGAGAAATCCGCGAGCGCCGGCGCCACGAAAAAAGTGTTCAGCCCGTCGGTGATGCTCACCCGGACGATGCCTTCGGCCTGCGCCGTTTCGGCCTTGAGATCGTTGGTGAGGGCAAACAGCGCGTGGTCCAGTCTGGTCAGCGCCTTGGCAAGCTCCTCGCCCTTGGGAGTCAGCCGCACGCCCTGCTGCGTGGGGACGAACAGTTGCGATCCCATGAGGTCCTGGAGCCGCTTGACCTGGCGGCTGACGGTCGGTTGGCTTGTGTTGAGCACCTCGGCCGCGCGGTTGAACGATTTCGCCTTGGCTACGGCGAGGAAAACGCGAAGCTCGCCCCAAAACTGGCCGCTCAATAATTTTTCGCTGTCGAGCGGCGTCTGGTTGAGGATGCGTTGCTCACTCTCAAACGGAAGCATGCTGCACCGACTACGCTAAATACCGAACTTGGCGACCGAGACACGCGCAAATGTGCGGCGCCTGTCTGGCGATTGGACGCCGCATCGCCCGGTTGTCGCTCTGTCCTTGTTGCCTCCCCGGCGTTACCCCATGGAGAATAATTGTGGGGGAGCGAAAAGCAATTTTAAATTGAGAGGTGGGCAGCGCCGCCCCTCAATCGTGCTCGTGGGGCGAAGGGTGGTTGCCTTGCGAGGGGGAGGGCATTTCTGGTCGGGGCGGCGGGATTTGAACCCACGACCCCCAGTCCCCCAGACTGGTGCGCTAACCGGGCTGCGCCACGCCCCGACCGGAACGGCGCGGACTATAGGGATGCGCCTATCCCGGCGCAACAACGCTTCCCTGACGGCATTTTACCTTCTGCGGCCGAGTTAACGGAATGTGCACGCCTGTCGGACGTAAATCCCTCCCTGAGCGCCTCCCAATCGAGATCTGGCCATGGCCCAGGCTGTCCCGGCACGACTTGATGCGCATTTCGGCGTCGATCCGACCGTGGACCGCGCCGAGGCGCCGGCCGCCGCGGGCTTTGGCGACATCCGCGTCGCCGTCTATGACGACTTGGCGGCGGTCGAGCGAGAGTGGCGGGCCTTCGAGCCGCAGGCTGACGGCACCGTCTTCCAATGTTTCGATTGGTTGGCCACCTGGCAGCGGCATATCGGCGTGCGCGAGGGCGTGCGGCCGGCGATCGTGGTCGGGCGCGACGGCGCAGGCGCCGTCCTGTTCTTGCTGCCGCTCGCCGTGCGCGCCACCGGCTTGGGGCGCGAGCTGAACTGGCTCGGCGCCGAGCTTTGCGATTACAACGGGCCGTTGCTGGCGGCGACATTCTCGGCGCGCATCGACCGCGCGCGCTTCCTGGCGCTATGGCAAGACATCGTGCGCAGCCTGCAAGCCGATCCGCGCCTGCGCTTCGATGTGATCGCGCTCGACAAGATGCCGGACATGGTCGGCGCGCAGGCGAACCCGATGCGTTATCTCGGCGGCACGGTCAACCCGAGCGGCGCTTATTTGACGCAGCTGAGCGGCGACTGGGACACGTTCTACACCGCCAAGCGTTCGTCGGCGACGCGCCGGCGCGACCGCACCAAGCGCAAGAAGCTGAGCGAGTTCGGCGAGATCAAGTTCGTGAACGCGGCGAGTGATGGCGACATCCTGCGTTCGCTCGACACTCTGATGACGCAAAAGGCCCGCTCCTTTGCCCACATGGGCGTCGCCAACCTGTTCGCCAAGCCGGGCCATGCGGAGTTCTATCGCGCGCTGGCCACCGATCCGGCGACGCGGCCGCTGGTGCATGTGAGCCGGCTCGACGTCGGCGCAAACGCCGCCGCCGTCAATCTCGCTCTGATCCACCGCGGCCGCTACTATCATCTGCTGGCGAGCTACAGCGATTGCAAGTTGTCGCGCTTCGGGCCCGGCGCCGCGCATCTGCACGACCTGATGCACTACGCCATCGACAGCGGGTGCCGCATCTTCGATTTCACCATCGGCGACGAACGCTACAAGCGCGACTGGTGCGACACCGAGCTGATGCTCTACGACACCATCGCGCCGGTGACCTGGCGCGGCGCGCTCGTCGCCATGCCGAAGCTTGCCGGGCAACGGCTCAAGCGCTGGATCAAGCGGACGCCGGTCTTGTGGGCAATGGCGACCAAGATCCGCGAGGTCATGGGGCGATTGCGTCCGGACGGCGAATAGCCCAGCAAACGAGCCGTCCGCGCAAAGATTTGAGGTTCCAATTCGGTTAAGGCCGCGCCGCGCATAAAGGTTAACAGCAGGCAGAGCCGTGCCGTTCACATTTCGGCGGTGTTGGAGAGGGAAAATCGCCGGTCTTGCCCTATGAATGGGCTCGAGCCGGCGCGGAGTCAGAATGACGTTTATCGATCTGAGGCAAAAATGGGTCATGGCCCCCCGGCGCTTTGTCCTGGGGTTTCGCCGCCAGTTCGCCGCGCAGCTGGCCGCCCAGCTGACGCACGAGCATGCCACGACCAAGAAACTCGCCGGCAGCGCGTTCGTGATCCGCATCGCCAGCGCGGGCATCGTTTTTGTCTCGCAGGTGCTCATCGCGCGCTGGATGGGGAGCTACGAATTCGGCGCCTATGTCTACGTCTCGACCGCGCTGCTACTGGTGACTGAACTCGTCCACTACAGTCTGCCGCTGACCGCGCAGCGTTTCATTCCCGAATATACGCAGGAAGGCTCGTTCGACCTGTTGCGTGGGTTTTTGTCAGGTAGCCGCTGGCTTGTCTTCGCATTCGGCACGGGCGTCGCGCTGCTCGGCGCCCTGATCATTTACGCGCTCGGACCGCGCGTGGATGCCCATCTGATCTGGCCATACTATTTCGCCTTCGCGGCGCTGCCGTTTTTCGCGCTGACGGTTATGAGCGACGGCATAGCGCGCGCCTACAACTGGATCGATGTCGCGCTGCTGCCTCCCTACATCGTTCGTCCGCTGACCTTTATCGTCAGCGTTGCGGCTCTATACGCGGTGCATATGCCGTTGAATACGACCACTGTGATGGCTGCGCTGGCCGTCACCGGATGGTTTGTTGCGCTGCTGCAGGTCGTCCAGCTCGATCGCAAGCTGAAAGTCGCAACGCCTCCCGGTCCCAAGCGCTATGAAGTCAAGCGCTGGCTCGGCGTCGCTTCCCCGATCATTTTTGGTTGGGGTTTTTACACGCTCCTGCTGTCGATCGACGTTTTGCTGCTCAAGCAGTTCAATTCGGAAGAAGTGGTTGCGCACTACTACGCGGCCGGCAAGGTGCTGGCGCCCGTCAGCATAATTATTTTCGCGGTCGCTGCGGCGGCGGGGCATCGCTACACCGATTACAAGGTCGCCGACGACCGCGAAGGCCTCGCAACGTTTGCCGGCAGCACCGTCCGCTGGGTGTTTTGGCCGTCGCTTGCGCTGACCCTGATGATCGTGGCGCTCGGCCGCCCGCTACTCAGCCTTTTCGGGCCCGCTTTCGTCGCCGGCTATCCCGTGATGGTCATTCTCGCCATCGGCCAGATGGCGCGCGCTGCGGTCGGTCCGGCGGAGCGGATGCTGAACATGCTCGGCCAGCAGCGCGCTTGCGCCTTCGCCTATGCCGCCGTCTTTGCCTTCGACCTCGCAGCCTGTCTGCTGCTGACGCCGATCTATGGCGCCATTGGCGCTGCGATAGCCACCGCCGCAACGTTCGTTTTGGAGTCGGTGCTGCTGTTTGCGATTGCCAAGCGCAAGCTCGGCCTGCATCTGTTCATCTGGCAGTTTCCGCGCAAGGCGGCGCCTCGGGCGACGCTGACGGCCAACTGAAGGCGGCCGGGCCAATTATTAGTCGCCGTTAACCTTCCTGCGCTATCGAATGCGAGCCGCCCGGGTGGCGGCGGGAGACATTTTCATGCAGTCGGTGGCGCCGGGCATCGCGGCAGGCATCTTCAAGGCGCGGAATTTCCTGTTCTTTGTCGCCGTCTTGGTGATGCACTGGACGCTGCCGAGGCCGGCCCCGAGCGACGTGGTGTTCGTCATCGCGCTGCTGCCGTCGCTGCTGATCAATCCGAGCGTCACCCGGCAGGCCCTGGTTTTCGTCGCGCTCATTTTGGTGTGGACCTTCTCGGTCTTCATTTCCTCGATCGATGTGCTGAACGACCCGGCCGTGCAGTTCCAATTGCTCGCGCACACCTTTGTCGCCACGCTTGGCGTGACGGCCTGCCTGGTGTCGCTGAGCTGGAACGAGCGGAACTTTTATACCTTCATGAAAGTCTATCTGGGCGCCTGCTGCATTGCCGCGACCCTGGGGCTCGTCGGCTTCATCGGTCAGGTGGATCTGCTCCTATACGACGACCGCGCCAAGGGCCTGTTCGACGAGCCGATCGCTTTCGGCGCGTTTCTGTTGCCGGGCGTGTTTGCTTCGCTCTATATGCTCAACTACCGGCGCGGGCTGATTTTCCCGCTGATCGCGCTCGTCCTGTGCATCGCGGGCGTACTGCTGTCGTTCTCGCGCGCCGATATAGTCGCGCTGGCGATCGTCGGACCGCTCTATTACGTGGTACTCAACCGCGACCGCCCGAAACGGGCGATCGCCATTCTTGTGATCGGGGCTTTTGCCGTCGTCGTGCTCACCGGTATCGCCGTGCTGAGCTTTCCGGGCTTTGAACAAAAACTGCTCAGCCGCGCCACGCTCGCCGAGCCTTATGACGTCGGACGCGGTGGCCGCTATGACCGCTATCTGCGCAGCTTTCCGATGATCCTGGACAATCCGCTGGGGCTCGGCATGCTGCAGATCGACAAATATTTCCCCGAGCCGATCCACAACGTGTTCCTCAGTTCGTTCCTCAACTACGGCTGGGTGGCGGGGGTGGTCTGGATCTTGTTGACCGTCCTGTCGTTCAAGATTGCCATTGAAAACGAGCGGGCCACCAAGAGCCCCGTCACGGTCTGGCTGTCGTTTTCGGTGCTTGCCCAGCTGCCATGCGGCCTGCTGCAGCAGGTCGAGCATTGGCGGCACTTATGGCTGCTGCTCGGGCTGCTCTGGGGCCTCAACGTGAAGAATTTCGCGACGGCGCCACGCCGCATCTTGGAAGCGCCGCCGCGCATGTGGCCTGCACCCGGCCTGCCGCGCTAAGCCCGGTTGATACTAGGGTGCGTCGGTTCGCCTGAGCGATGATCTCCTCAGACCGCACCCAAACTTATCACAAGCCGGCGCCGACAGCGGCGCGCAGAAGCTCGCGATAGGGATAGCTGACATATGGTCGCGCCGAAGGATCCATATGTCGAAGGGTTTCGAGTTTTGATAAAAAATCGGCTGGATCTTGATACTGATAAACGTCGTCGTCGCGCAGCTCGACGAATTCCGGGATGTCGGTGCAAATCACACGAGCGCCCGCAAGGCGACCCTCCACCACACAACGGCCAAACCCTT
>DATJVE010000165.1:0-14744 GCA_035501975.1 Pseudolabrys sp. | reverse complement strand
GCTGTGCATCAGCATCGATGGCGTATCCGCTGCCGGTCCAATTGCCGAGCAGCGCCAGAGTAAGCCGCAGCTTCTTCGTCAAAAAATGTGCACCGGCGAAAAGGCCGATCAAGCTGCCGGTTTTTCGACAGCATCGGTCATTTGCGTACAAACGGTCAAATCCACACGCAAAATGTGCGGCAACACGGAAGACTGGTGCGCCGCTTGGCGCGCCTCTCCCTCGCATTTGGCGAGGGACGGAAGGGGAAGACGGCCTACCCCGGGGCCGCAAAAAATACGGGCGTTGATGCTTGGCTGTTTGAAAAATAAATCGGAGAAAGATGCGGACGAGCCGCACGCACGTTTTACCCTCCCACTTGTGGGGAGGGTCGATCGCCGAAGCGATAGCGCAGGCGATCGGGGTGGGGGTCGAAGTTAAATCGCACCACCCCCACCCCGCTCGCTTACGCTCGCGACCCTCCCCACAAGGGGGGTAAAGAAGCCGCAAGCGGAGGAAAAATTAGTGCAGGCTGAATTCGCCGTTGATCGTGCGCAGCTCGGCCGGCTTGATCAGCTTGCAATGCGCCACTTGCACGGAATGCAGCGGGCCTTCCAGCTTCTCCTGCCAGAAGGCGAGGAAGCGTTGCAGCTCGGGGAATTGGGGGAACAGGTCGTAGGCCTGCCAAATATAGGACTGCAGCAGCCAGCGGTGATCCGGGCGCCGATACAGAATGTGCGCGGTCGTCAGGCCATAACCGGCGACCATCTTGCGGAAGTCTTGCGAGACCATCGCCTCCCCCTTTCGAGTCGGACGTTGAGTTTCCAGTCCCGGCCTTAGGCATTGCAAGCCGAAATGGTAAACAAACTGTTTAAAATCAAGGCGTTAGCAGCAACCCTACCGGGCTGCTAACAAAGCTCGGCGACAAATCCCCGTGGCTGCCCTGGCGAAAGCGGCCGCGCCGGGGGCGGTTCGAAGCCCATGCCTGTTAACCATTGAACGGCAAGGAATTTCGGCGCTTCTTGGCACTCGCCTCGAAGGAGTGCTAAGAATTTTTCTTGAGCCCCCTTGCGGGCCAGAATGCCTGCACCACCTGCTGTCCAGGTGCTGGCAAAGAGACGCCGGCTACCAAAACCGCAAAATCTTTCAATAACCGAGGAGGACTGCCATGAAGTTCCGCCCGCTTCACGACCGCGTTGTCGTCAAGCGCATCGATGCCGAGGAAAAGACCGCCGGCGGCATCATCATTCCCGATACCGCCAAAGAGAAACCGAGCCAGGGCGAGATCGTCGCCGTCGGCCCCGGCGGCCGCGACGAGAGCGGCAAGCTGATCCCGATCGACCTCAAGGTCGGCGACACCATCCTGTTCGGCAAATGGTCGGGCACCGAAGTCAAGATCGACGGCCAGGATCTCCTGATCATGAAGGAGTCCGACGTCATGGGCGTGATCGAAGGCGGCGCCGCCGCCAAGAAGAAAGCCGCCTAACCATTCGCGACAGCAAAAAGGAATTCGAACTATGGCTGCCAAAGACGTCAAATTCTCCGTCGATGCGCGCGACCGCATGTTGCGCGGTGTCGATATTTTGGCCAACGCGGTGAAGGTCACCCTTGGCCCCAAGGGCCGCAACGTGGTCCTCGACAAGTCGTTCGGCGCTCCCCGTATCACCAAGGACGGCGTCACCGTCGCCAAGGAGATCGAGCTCGAGGACAAGTTCGAGAACATGGGCGCGCAGATGGTGCGTGAAGTCGCTTCGCGCACCTCCGACCAGGCCGGCGACGGCACCACCACCGCGACCGTGCTGGCCGCGGCGATCGTGCGCGAAGGCTCCAAGGCCGTGGCCGCAGGCATGAACCCGATGGACCTCAAGCGCGGCGTCGATCTCGCGGTCGAAGCCATCGTCGAGCACCTCAAGGCCAACTCCAAGAAAGTCACCTCGAACGAAGAGATCGCCCAGGTCGGCACCATCTCCGCCAACGGCGACGCCGAAATCGGCAAGTTCCTCGCCGATGCCATGAAGAAGGTCGGCAACGAGGGCGTGATCACGGTCGAAGAGGCGAAAAGCCTGGAGACCGAACTCGACGTCGTCGAGGGCATGCAGTTCGATCGCGGCTACATCTCCCCCTACTTCATCACCAACGCCGACAAGATGCGCGTTGAGATGGACGACCCCTACATCCTGATCTACGAAAAGAAGCTGTCAGGCCTGCAGGAACTGCTGCCGCTGCTCGAAGCTGTGGTGCAGACCGGCAAGCCGCTGCTGATCGTGGCCGAGGACATCGAAGGCGAGGCGCTTGCCACCCTCGTCGTCAACAAGCTGCGCGGCGGTCTGAAGGTCGCCGCCGTCAAGGCGCCGGGCTTCGGCGATCGCCGCAAGGCCATGCTGCAGGATATCGCGATCCTGACCGGCGGCCTGGCGATCTCGGAGGATCTCGGCATCAAGCTCGAGAACGTCACCATCGCCATGCTCGGCCGCACCAAGAAGGTGATGATCGACAAGGAGAACACCACGATCATCAACGGCGCCGGCAAGAAGGCCGACATCGAGGCACGCGTGGCGCAGATCAAGGCGCAGATCGAGGAGACCACCTCGGACTATGACAAGGAAAAGCTGCAGGAACGTCTGGCCAAGCTCGCCGGCGGCGTTGCGGTGATCCGCGTCGGCGGCGCCACCGAGATCGAGGTCAAGGAGCGCAAGGATCGCGTCGACGACGCAATGCATGCGACCCGCGCCGCGGTCGAGGAAGGCATCCTGCCGGGCGGCGGCGTCGCGCTGTTGCGCGCCACCGAAGCCCTCAAGAAGGTCAAGGTGCACAACGAGGACCAAAAGCACGGTGTCGACATCGTCCGCAAGGCGATCCAGGCCCCGGCGCGCCAGATCGCGACCAATGCCGGTGAAGACGGCTCGGTCATCGTCGGCAAGATCCTGGAGAAGGACCAGTACAACTGGGGCTTCGACGCGCAGCTCGGCGAGTACGGCAATCTCGTCAGCAAGGGCGTGATCGATCCGACCAAGGTCGTGCGTTCGGCGATCCAGGGCGCGGCATCGGTCGCCGGCCTCCTGATCACCACCGAAGCGATGGTCGCCGAACTGCCGAAGAAGCAGTCGGCGGCCCCGGCGATGCCGGGCGGCGGCGGCATGGGCGGGATGGACTTCTAAGCCATCTGCTCAGGACGGAACATGCGAAGGCCCGGAGGAAACTCCGGGCCTTTGTCGTTTTGTTTATCCCCGCAGCAGTTCGACATTCCGGCAATTGCCGACGTCACCGGCGGTTTCGTTTACGCGCGGCTACAGAACGGCACCGAAAAGCTGAAAGCCGGTGCGGCTGAAGAAGGTGTCGCGCTGAAAATGGAAACGACCACGAACGAGAGGGCGCGGTTACATCCGCCGTCGCCAATTCTCATCGTGGCCGTCAGACGAACCGAATTCTTCCCGGCTCATCACTTGCCAACTATATAGGCGGGGCTTGTGTCATTACGATGACGGCATCATGCACACTCTGTTTACAATTGGCTACGAGCAGGCGAAGCCCGATACAGTGCTCAGCGAGCTCAGGCGCGCAAACATCGAGCTTTTGGTCGATACCCGCGCAGTCGCCGCCTCGCGCCGGCCGGGATTTTCCAAACGCCAGCTCGCCGCTTCGCTCGACCAAGCCGGAATCGGCTACCTCCATTTGCAGAAGCTCGGCACGCCGGCGGAAGGCCGGCAGGCCGCACGCGCGGGCGACTTCGACAAGCTCTGGCGCATCTACGACCAACACATCAAAAAGGCCGAACCGCAGGAAGCGCTCGATGAGCTCATCTCTCTGATCAAGTCAGGCAAGCGCATCGCCCTGCTCTGCTTCTGCCGCGATCCGAAAACGTGCCACCGCAGCCGCATCGTGGCGAACGTCAAGACGCGCATGCGCGTGAAGGTCGAGGATCTGATTCCACCGCTGTTTTGACCGGCTTTGTCGAGGCCCCTTGTCGGCGGCTTCTGTTCGGCTAACCTTGCGCAGGGCGAAAACAGGGGGGAACAGCGACAATGCGTCTCTTGCTGGCTGGGTTGATGGTGATTTTTGCGCTGTCATCGGCGCAGGCGCAGGTGAGGGTGACCGGCGCCCATGTCTTGCACACCGGAACTTACGAGATCGGGAAAACCAAGGAGATTGATGATCCGAACATCTCCTCCGGTCATCGCTATGAGGCCAACGCCACGCTGCTTCGCGAATCGACAACGATCACGGCCAAGCTCAACTCCGCCTTCGGCCTCGACATCATCATCGAGGGCACGCCGCGCAGTAAGTCCATCCCCGTGCGCATCGTGTGGCGTTACCCCGATCCGGGCTTGCATAACCCCGATACCGGCAAGACCAAATTCGTCGACGACTATATGGACCGGCGGCAAATCGGCGAGAAATCCACCTTCTATTGGATGCTGGGCGACGAATGGGCGCTGGTGCCGGGCACGTGGATTTTCGAGCTTTGGTACGAAAACCGGGTCCTGGTCCGCCAATCCTTCAGGCTGGAGCGGGAATAGCCCTATTCCGCGGGCTGCGCGGCGGCGTTGCGCGCGTCGATCGTGACGATCAACGCCACCAGGCCGAGCGTCGCCAGGAACATCACCAGCGCGATGATCGAATTGACGCCGAGCACGAGGCCGAAGCCGCCGCCATTGTGCAGCAGCGAGATCAACGCGATCGCGGCGCCGGCGCTGATGAATAGCGTGAAGTAGCGCACCGCGTAAACGCGGCCGCGCCAGGCGTCCGCCGTGTAGCGCGCGAGGATGATGTCGTTGACCGTGACCTGGCCGTAGATCGCCGCGATGGCGAGCGAAAGCGCGATCATCAACGACAGGCCGCTGGCATAGGTCGCCCACAGATTTCCGGCAAAGCCGAGCGCGGTCACCGCGGCGAAGATGACATGCGGCGGCACCCGTTCGACCAAACGGCCGACGGTGAGCTGCGCCAGCGCGCCGCACACCAAGACGGCGGTGGCAATGCTGCCGACCAGCACCAGCGGCACCGAGGCGGCGACGCCCTCGTCCACGATCTTGGGCAGCGCGATGGTCAACACGTTGAAAACGAGGCCGGCGCTGATGGCGATCACCAGAAACAGGCCGAACAGGAGCACGGCCAGTCTAGGCGTCAACGGCACCGCGGGCTTGGATTGGCGTCGGCTCGCGTGATGGCGGTCGTCCGGCGTCACCCACAGATAGATGAAGCCGGTAACGACGCAGAGCGCGGCGGGCGCCAGAAATGCGGCGCGCCAGCCGAACCAGGTGGCGAGCGCCGCGCTGATGCCGGCGGCGAGCGAGACGCCGAGATTGCCGCACACGCCGTTGAAGGCGAGCGCGCGCCCGCGCGCGTTCGAGGCCTCGATCAGCATGGCCATGCCGACCGGGTGATAGATGGCTGCGAAAACGCCGAGGAAGAACATGCCGACCGCCAGCATCGGCAAGTTCGGCGCAAAGGCGGTCAGCGCCAGCGACCCGGCGCAACCGAGATAGAATGCCGCCATCATATTGCGGCGGCTCCAATGGTCCGCGAGCCAGCCGGCGGGCAGCGAAAACACGCCGAAGGCGACGAAGGCTGCACTCGATAGCGCGATCAGTTCGTTGTAGGGCCGCCGGTAAACGACCTCGAGGCCGATCACCACGGTCGGATAGATCAGCAGCACGAAGTGATCGAGCGCGTGCGCCCAATTGAGGAAGGCGATGGAGCGGCGGCGGGCGGCGTCGTCTGCGGCCGGATTAGGAAGACTGGTCGGGTTCATGCGAATCTCGTTTGCAGGCGCAGAATACCGCTTGCCATTTGGCGATGTTCGGTCGATTTTCATCGCAAACGTGCCATGACCGATACCATACCAATATACCGCCGTAACATGGATGACGCGCCGCGCCAGGTCGCGGTGATGGCGCGCACCTTCGCGGTCGGCCACACGATCCCGCTGCATATCCATCGGCGCGGGCAACTGCTGCATGCGGTCAGCGGCATCATGCGGGTGGAGACGGCCGAGGCCGCCTGGATCGTGCCGCCGGCGCGCGCGCTGTGGCTGCCGCCGCAATGGCCGCACAGCGTCACCATGCGCAGCCACATCGAGATGCGCACGGTCTATATCGACGGCGCCGGCTGCCGCTCGCTGCCGCAGCAGCCGGTACTGGCGGAAATTTCCGGCCTGCTGCGCGAGCTCATTTTGGCGCTGTTGGAGGAGCCGGTCGACTATGACGAGAACGGCCGCGGCAGCGTCATCGCGCAGCTGATCCTCACCGAGCTCGCCCGTCTGCAGGAACGACGCTTGGCGGTGCCGATGCCGCGCGATCCGCGGGCGCTGCGGGTCGCCCGCGCGCTGCTCGACAATTCCAGCATCGACTTCGATCTCGACCGCTGGGCCGATGAGGCCGGCGCCAGCCGGCGCACGCTGGCGCGCATCTTCCGCAGCGACACGGGGCTCGGCTTTGCCGAGTGGCGGGCGCGGCTGCGCGCCATAGACGGCCTCGCCCGCCTGTCGGACGGCGCGTCGGTGGCCGAAACCGCGGCTTCGGTCGGTTACGCCAGCCCCAGCGCCTTTTCGGCGATGATCCATCGCACCATGGGCTACCCGCCGCGGCGCTTGGCGAAAATGCCTGGCTGAGCCATCCGCCGCCGAAACGGCTGGACAACAAGCTACTAACACGCTGTAGTTGTATTTCCGGTCAGTACTGGCGGGCCGGGTGTTCGGGGCTCGGGGCCCTCAATGCGTTGCGTTCCGCGTGTCACCGCGGCGGCCGTCGCCGCCGCGGGTATCCTTGTTTGTTGCGTTGGCGTGTCCGCCGGACCTGTCCGGGTCGGCGACGACGGCGCGCGGTTCCTGTTGTTTTCCGGCGTCGACCTGTGGCGCGACGGGCAGTTCCTGCATGGCGGGCTGCTGTGGTCGCCGCACGGCCTCGACCGCGAAGGATTTACGCTCAAAGCCATGATCTCAGGCGGCCGCTATCGCTACATGTCCGGCACCTTGAACAACGCCTGGGTGACCGGCACCGAGCAGGAGGCGCAAGTGCTGCCGGGCTGGCGCTTCAGGCGCGGCCGGTTCGAGCTCAAGGTTTTCGCCGGCCTCGACGTCAAGAACGACGCCACCAGCCCCTACGATCCAGGCAACCGGTTGCACGGCATATCGGCCGGCATGCGCACCACGGTCGATCTATGGTTCGAGCCGACACCGTCCACCATGCTCGCGGCCGACGCATCCTTCACTTCGATCGCCGCCGGCTATTCGGCGCGCCTCGCCTATGGCTTACAGCTGCGCGACTGGTTCTACCTGGGCCCGGAGGCGCAGGCCTTTGCCTGCCTCGGCTACAGCCAGTTGCGATTTGGCGCGCACCTGACCGGATTGAAGACGGGTGCGTGGGAATGGTCGGCGGCGGCCGGCTGGGAGGACGACAACGACGGACGGTCGGGCGCCTATCTGCGTCTCGGCGTCCTGACCCGGCGCTAGTCCAGCGTGCGGCGGAATCGGGTGACGGCGATGGTCATGGCGATCAGCATCAGGATGAACAGCGCGATGGCATCATAGCGCAGATCGCCGATCGAGGAGCCCTTGAGCATGATCGAGCGCACGATGCGCAAATAATGCGTGAGCGGCAGCGCCTCGCCGACATACTGCGCCCACACCGGCATGCCGGCGAAGGGGAACAAGAATCCGGACAGCAGAATATTGGGCAGGAAAAACATGATGGTCATCTGCATGGCCTGCAACTGATTCTGCGCCACCGTCGAGAAGGTGTAACCGATCGACAAATTGGTGGCGATGAACAGCGTCGAGAGCGCGGCGAGCATGCCGAGATTGCCAACGACCGGGACGCCGAACAGCGCGACACCGATGCCGATGATCAGCGAGGCCTGCACGAAGCCGACCATGATGTAAGGCACGATCTTGCCCAGCATGATCTCGACCGGCGTGATCGGCATCGACAGCAGGCTTTCCATGGTGCCGCGCTCGAGCTCGCGCGTTACCGACAACGCGGTAAAGATCAGCATGGTCATGGTGAGGATGGTGCCGACCAGGCCGGGCACGATGTTCAGCTGCGTTACGCCGGCCGGGTTGTAGCGTGCATGGATGCGGATTTCGAACGGCAGCACGGGCGGGTCGGGAACGTCGCGGTCGTGCGACAGCGCGGTCTGCAACACCTGGCCGAGCGCGCTCAGCGCCGTGCCGGAGGCGACCGGATCAGTGGCATCGGCCTCGACCAGCATGGCCGGCTTGTCGCCGCGGCGAACCGCATGCTCGAAGTTGGCCGGAATCTCGATCGCAAACAGCACGGTGCCGGAGGCAAGCAATTCGTCGACCTCGGCTTCGGTGTGCGGCAGCTTGGTGACCTTGAAGTATTTGGTGTTCTCGAGCGCGGCCAGGATCGAGCGTGATAAGTCGTTCTGCTCCTGCAAAAGAACAGCCGTCGGAAGATCGCGCGGCGTGGTGTTGATGGCATAACCGAACAGCATCAATTGCACGAGCGGAATCACGATAATCATGGCGAACGACACGCGGTCGCGGCGCAGCTGGATGAATTCCTTCACCAGCATCGCCCAGGTCTTGCGCCCGAAGCCATCGCCGGGCAGGCGCCGCGGTGCTTGGCTGGGGAGCAGGCGGGTCATTGGAAATTGTCCTGCGCCTTGCCCATCAGGTCGATGAACACGTCTTCGAGCGAGGGCTGCGAGCGCTGCCAGTCGAGGTTCCGGTTGGTGCGGTAGGGGGCGATCGCCGTCTCCAGCGCATCGGCGTCGCGGCCGGAGACGTGCAGGCTGGTGCCGAAGGGCGCGACCATGTCGACGCCGGGCTTGCCGGTGAGCTCGTGCGACAATTGGCTCAAGCCCTCGCCGTATTCGGCGCCGACAATGTAAGTCGTAAGGTGCGCGGACTCGATGACATGCTCGACGGTGCCGCGCACCAAGAGTTCGCCATAGGCGATGTAGGCGATTTCGTGACAGCGCTCGGCCTCGTCCATGTAATGGGTGGAGACCAGCACGGTGAGGCCCTCGGCGGCGAGCGCGTGGATCTCGTTCCAGAATTCGCGCCGCGCCTTCGGATCGACGCCGGCGGTCGGTTCGTCGAGCAGCAGCAATTGCGGGCTCGGCAGCGTGCAGGCGCCGAGCGCCAGCCGCTGCTTCCAGCCGCCCGACAATTCGCCGGCGATCTGCTCTTCGCGGCCGCCGAGGCCGAGCCGCTCGATCGCCGCGCGCGCCGCGGCAACCGGCTTGGCGATGCCGTAGATGCGCGCGATGAATTCCAGGTTCTCGCGCACCGACAGGTCCTGATAGAGGCTGAAGCGCTGCGTCATATAGCCGACCCGGCGCTTGATCTTGTCGGTCTCGGTGCGGATGTCGTAGCCGAGGCAGGTGCCCTCGCCTTCGTCGGGCGTGAGCAGGCCGCACAGCATGCGAATGGTGGTGGTCTTGCCGGAGCCATTGGGACCGAGGAAGCCGTAAATGGTGCCGCGCTTGACCTGCATCGACAGATCGCGCACCACAGCCTTGCCATCGAATTTCTTGGTCAGATGACGGACGTCGATAACGACGTCATGTGCGCCATTTTGCGCCCCGTTCTGCGCGCTCATGGGAGCGCCTCTTTGCGCAGCGTGATGGTCACCGGCTGGCCGACGCGGAATTTCTCCGGCTGGTCGGGCCGCGCCTCGATCAAGTAGACGAGCTTGGCGCGTTCATCGAGGCTGTAGATCACCGGCGGGGTGTATTCCGCGCTGCGGGCGATGTAGCTCACCTTCGCGGTCAGCCCTTTCTCGCAGCCGTCGCAGGAAACCGCGACGGTCTCGCCATATTTGATCAGCGGCAGCGCCGGCTCCGGGGCGAAGAAGCGCATTTTCAGGTTCTGCGGCGGCAACAGTGCGACGACGGGCTTGCCAGCCGGCACGGTTTCGCCGACGCGGTAATAGACCTGCTCGATGGTGCCGTCGGCGGGACTATGGGCATCGCGCCGGCCGAGCCGCGTCTGCGACCATTCGAGATTGGCCTTGGCCTGGCGCAGCGCCGCTTCCGCGTCGTCATACGTCTTCTGCGTGCCGGCGGCGGTCTTCAATAGCTCCTTGGCGCGGTCGAAATTCTGCTGCGCGTTGACCACGGCGGTGTTCTTCACCAGCAGGTCGGCTTTCTGTAGATCGTCGTCGACGGTGAACAGCAAATCGCCCTGCTTGACGTGATCGCCCTCGCGCACCTTCAGGGTCTCCACGCGGCCCTGCTCGTCGGGCGACACGAAGATGAGTTCCGCTTCGACCCAGCCCTGCAGCTGGTGGTCCATGCTCTTGTCGCAACCGGCGAGCGCGAGGACGGCTAACATGAGCGCGGCCAATTTCGTTTTCATGGTGCGCTCCTTGGCGTGAACAACAACTCGACATGCGTCCTCATCATCTTGCGAACGTCGAGCGGCTCGAAGCGTTCGAACAATCCGCTCCAGATGATGGCGACGAGACCGGGCGCGGCAATGATCTGCGGGAACTCGGCGAGCGCCTCGGGCACTTCCCCGCGCTGGGCGGCGCGGCGCAAGAGCGTGCGCACGGCGGCAATGATGCGTGAGAGCACTTCGCGGTAGTAGAACTCGGCGAGCTTGGGGAAGCGGCGGCCCTCCGCGATCATGAGGCGGATGACGTCCTTGCGCCGCGTCTCGTAGACCTCGCTGACGAACAGTTCGACGATCTGCTCGCTCAGGATGCTCATCGGCACGTCGGCGGCGCCGAGTGCCTCGATGGTGCCGATCAGCGGCGTGAGCATGGCGCGGATGAGTTCTTGGAACAGCGTCTCCTTGTCGCGGAAGTAGAGATAGATCGTGCCCTTGGCCACGCCGGCGCGCTTGGCGACGTCGTCGAGCCGCGCTGCCTCGAAGCCGCGCGAGGAGAATTCGTCGAGTGCAGCAGACAGGATCGCCTCGCGGCGGGCGGCGCTGCGCTCCTGGCGGGCGCCGCTCTTCGGCTCCGGCCCGCCGCGATGCTGCAACGGCGCCGCGCGGCGGCGGCGCGGCGTCTTGCGGGGCGGTCGTGGATGTGCGGTGGTCATGGCGGTGGCAAAATACTGACTGACTGGTCAGTCATTTTTTAGCGCAACGCAGGCCGCCGGGCAAGCGAAAATAAGCCACGTAAAATCAGAATGTTAAAGACGGCGGGCCGGGCTTAGCCCTTGGCGTCGCAGAAGAAGGTGCGGATCACGCATTCCTTGCCGCCGGCCAGGTAGCACGAACGCAGGGCGTCGTTCTGGCTGCGGCCGAGCCGCGGCCCCTTGCCCCAGCCGCGCGGGCCGCAGGCATTGGTGAAATCGACCGCGAAGGCCGCACAGCCGCGCTTGGTCACCGCCACCACGCGGCAGCTTTCGCCCTGGCACTTGGCCAGCGCGCTCTTACGCGCTTCGTCGGGACTGCGGAAATCGTATGCTTCGCCGAAAGCGCCACAGGCGCCAACCGCCAGCGCGCCGGCCGCGCGCGCGCTGTTGACCGCGACCAGCATCAGCGTCGCGGTCGCCAGCAACAGAGTCGCCGCCACAAGCGCGCGCAACACCGGCGTGAAGCAATCGGTCATCGCCCTCCCCTTACCCAGACACCCGGTCAGATAAGGGCTGAGTCGCAGACGCGATCAATGATTCGAGTCTTAAGCGCGCTCGATTTCCGCCTTGACGGCGGAAAACGACTCGGGCGTGTCGACGTCGGTGAGCGCCGCTTCGCCGGCGACCGGGACTTCGACAACCGCCTCGGCGTAAGAGCCGATCAGGTGGCGGGCGCCGATGTCGCCGGAAATTGCCATCAGATCGGGGAAGAAGCGGCGCGACCACACCACCGGATTGCCGCGCTTGCCGTCGATGGTCGGCACCACGACCAGCGCGCCGCGTTCGGGATCGAAGGCCGCGATCAACTTGTCGATCAACTTGGCATCGACCTGCGGCATGTCGCCGAGGCAGACGATGGCGCCATCGACGTCCGCCGGGACGGCCGCGATGCCGGCCTTCAGCGATGTGCCGAGACCCTCGGCATAATCCGGGTTATGCACGAAGCGGACGGGAAGGCCGGCCAGTGCTGCTTCCACGCGGTCGCGCTCGTGACCGGTAACGACGATGACGGGCTTGGCGCGCGAGGCCAGCGCCTGCTCGGCGGCGATGCGCCCCAGCGGCTTGCCGCCGATCTCGGCGATCAGCTTGTTGATCGCGCCCATGCGGGTGGAGCGGCCCGCCGCCAGCACGACCGCGGCAATGCGGCGGCCTTTTTCTGGCGCCGGCTCGCTGCGCGGCTGCGGCCGGGTAACGATTTCCATGAGCAGGCCGCCGACGCCCATGCCGGTGATGTCGGCACGGCTGACCGGCAAGCCAGCGAGAAGGCGCATCAACACCCAATCGAAACCGTTTTCCTTCGGCGAGCGCGCGCAGCCCGGTGCGCCGATGACTGCCGGGCCATGCAGGCGGCCGATCAGCATCAGATTGCCGGGGTCGACCGGCATGCCGAAATGCTCGATCTCGCCGCCGACCGCTTCGACCGCCGCCGGAATGACATCGCGGCGGTCGGCGATGGCGGAGGCGCCGAATACGATCACCAGTTCGACTCCGGCTTTGCCCACCTCGTCGATGGCGCCCGCGAGCGCCGCCGTTGCGTGCGGCACGCGGCGTTCGGCCACGATGGAGGCGCCGGCAGGCGCGATGCGGGCCGAGGTGATCTTAAGCGTTTTTTCGATGACTTTCGGCGAAAGTCCCGGCAGCACAGTCGACACCACGCCGACCTTGCGCACCTTGTAGGGCGCGACGCGGATGCCCGGCTTCGCTTTTGCCGCCTCCGCCACCGCCTTATCGCGCGCGCTACGTGAAACCGCGAAGGGGATGATCTTCACGGTGGCGATCATCTCGCCTTCGACCACCGGCTTGAACGCCGGCAGCGTGGCCAAGGTCACCGCCTCGTCGATGCGGTTGAGCCGGTCGATGGCGTCCTTGTCGACGACGAGGACGCCGGAGGTTTCCGCGAACAGATTGCAGCGCCCGGTAAAGGCGCGGTCCGTGCGCACGCCCTCGCCTTGCACAGCCGCAGCGATATCGGCGGCGGCCTGATCCTCCGACACGTCGCCCGGCTCGAGCCGCGCGACCACGACCTCCTTCACCCCGGCGGCGTTCAGCGCCGCCACCTCGGAGGGCCCGATCAGCGTGCCCTTCTTGAGCACGAGGTCGCCTTGGCGGATGGAATGCACCGCCGTGGCGCCGAGCGCGTCGGCCGGGGCGACGGGGCCGAATTTCATGCCGCCTCCGCCTTCTCCGTCTTCAGACGCAGCCGCGCGGTGATCTCGGCCATGATGGAGATGGCGATCTCGGCCGGCGATACCGCGCCGATGTCGAGGCCGATCGGCGCATGGATGCGGGCGATGTCGGCGTCGCTGAGCCCCGCCTCCTTCAGCCGCGCGACGCGCTTGGCATGCGTCTTCCGCGAGCCGAGCGCGCCGATGTAGAAGCAGTCGCGGGAGAGCGCGTGCTTGAGAGCCGGATCGTCGATCTTCGGATCGTGGGTGAGCGCGACGAAGGCGGTATAGCGATCGACATTGAGCGGCGGCAACGCGACGTCCGGCCATTCCGCGATCACCTTGACGTCCGGAAAACGCTCGATCGAGGCAAAGGCCGTGCGCGGATCGACGATGGTCACGTCATAGCCGAGCAATTGTCCGACCGGCGCCAGCGTCTGGCTGATGTGCACCGCGCCAGTGATCACCAGTTGCGGCGATGGCACGTGTACGGTGAAAAACACGCGGCCTTGCGGCGTTTCCTCCATGCCGCTCTTCGCCATGCGGATGCGTTTTTCGATGAGGTCGCGCAGCGGATCCCTGGCGATATCCGCGGCTCTGACCAGCCGCTGCTCGCCGCTCGCGACGGCGGTGACGACGACGACGGCGCGGCGCGCCGCGCGTTCGCCGTTGAGTGCATGCAGGATGTCGAGTTTCAACTGACCTTCTCCACATAAACCCGGATGGTGCCGCCGCAGGAAAGGCCGACGTTCCAAGCAGTTTCGTCGGCGACGCCGAATTCCAACATTTTCGGCTTGCCGCTGTCGATGACGTCGATGGCCTCCGTCACCACCGCGCCTTCGACGCAGCCGCCGGATACCGAGCCTAAGAAATTGCCGTCGTTGTCGATCACCAGATTGGAGCCGACCGGCCGCGGCGCCGAGCCCCAGGTCTCGACCACGGTCGCCAGCGCCACGCCGCGCCCGGCCTTGCGCCAGTCCTCGGCGGCTTTGAGAATGTCTTCATCGCGTGAAAGCATAGGGACCTCCGTCAGGCCGCGCTCGGCAGCCACAGCTTCGGATCGTAATCCTTGCCCGGCGCGCCCGACAAAGAACGCACCAGTTCGCTCATCGAATCCAGATTGTGGATCGGCCGCAGTTCGTCAACATGCGGCAACATGGTTCGCACGCCCTTGGCGCGGGCTTCAAACCCCTCAAAGCGGAGAAGAGGGTTGAGCCAAACCAGCCGGCGACACGAGCGGTGTAACCGGTCCATCTCGAAGGCTAACGCATCATCGGCATCGCGCTCAAGCCCGTCGCTGATCAACAGCACCACTGCGCCTTGGCCGAGCACCCGGCGCGACCAGCGCTTGTTGAACTCGCGCAACGACGAGGCGATGCGCGTGCCGCCAGACCAATCGGCGACGTTGACCGAGCAGGCCGCGAGCGCCTCGTCCGGATCGCGCGCGTGGATGGCGCGGGTGACGTTGGTCAGCCGCGTGCCGAACAGGAAAGTCGTGACGCGCTTCTCGCGTTCGCTCAACGCGTGCAGGAAATGCAGGAACAGCCGGG
>DATJVE010000164.1:0-59082 GCA_035501975.1 Pseudolabrys sp. | reverse complement strand
GACGTCCCAGATCAGCCGATCCGCCGGCGTGTCGAACACGTAATGCAGCGCAACGGTCAGCTCCACCACGCCAAGCCCCGCACCCAAATGCCCCCCCGTCACCGCCACCGCGTTGATCGTCTCCGTCCGTAACTCGTCGGCGACTTGCTTGAGATCGGCCTCGTCGAGCCGCCGCAGGTCACAAGGTTCTTTAATGGCTTCCAACATTTCGCGTCCAATCTGTGTGGTCGGTGGGCAATTTAGCTCGTAATTCCGCGGATATAGTGCACTTTGTGGACAAAAGTATAAGGCAAGAATTATACCAAATCCACGTCACCTTCTCCCAGTCAACTTCGCGTAATTGCCGATAAACAGGCTGTTTCCCTGCATCGATCATCTCAACCGGCGGCTATTTAATCGCTTTGCGAATTAAGAACCTAGGTATCCGGAGTTGCGAAACCAACGCACCGCGTCGTCGATCCCCTCCGTATAAAGCCTTGAACGGTAGCCCAGTTCCCGTTCCGCCTTGCCTGAGGCGAAGAACATGCGGTGCTTCGCCATATGCACCCCGTCGCGGGTGGCGAAGGGTTCGCGCCCGGTGACGTTGGCCACAGCCTCGGCGACAAATGCGACCGGAATGAGAGCGCGCCAGGGCAGCCGCACGTTCGCAGCGCGCCGGCCGACCAAGCCCGCTATATCGCGCAACATTTGCGAAAATAAGACATCCTGCCCGCCGAGGATGTAGCGTTCGCCGATCCGGCCGTGCCGCAAGGCCGCAAGATGACCGCTCGCCACATCGTCGACATGCACGAGGTTGAGCCCGGTATCGATGAAGGCCGGAATACGGCCCTTGGCGGCTTCGACGATGATCCGCCCGGTCGGCGTCGGCTTGACGTCGCGCGGACCGATCGGCGTCGATGGATTGACGATTACCGCCGGCAGGCCGCGCTCGGCCACCATGGCTTCGACCAAGCGTTCGGCCGCGATCTTGCTCCTCTTGTAAACGCCGATGCCCTGCTCTTCGCGCAGCGGCCTGCTCTCGTCCGCCGCGGTACCGTCCGGCTGCACGGCAATCGTCGCCACGCTGCTCGTATGGATCACGCGCTCGACGCCCGCGCTGAGCACTGCTTCCATCAGGTTGCGCGTGCCTTCGACATTGGAGGCGAAAATCTCGCTGCGATCGCGCGCCCACAGACGGTAATCTGCTGCCACGTGAAAGACGTAGCGCACGCCGCCAGTCGCCCGCTCGACCGATTTGCGATCGCGCAAGTCGCCTTCGGAGAATTCCAGGCCGAGTCCGGCAAGATGCGCGCGGGGACTCGCCCCGCGCACCAAGGCGCGGACCGAATAGCCGGCATCGACCAGCTGGCGCGCCACGGCCGAGCCGACGAATCCGCTTGCCCCGGTGATCAGAATCTTTTCTTGTTGGCTCATGCGCAGGGCCGCAAACCTCGTTACGCGGTCGTCTAGTCGAGTTCGTCAGAAAGGGGAAGCGTCGTCCAATCCTCCGGTAGGGAACGCCACGTTAGCGGCACGAAATTTGCTTGAGTTTTACTTGATGAAGCAAGCCCCGGGGGATTACGTGGGCTTAAAAGGGGGCAAATGGCACACATCAGCTCAAGTGACGCGTGGGCCTTAGAGTATTCCGCGGCTCCCACCCCTGCGTTTCCGGCGGCCGGCAATATCGCAGAGCCTGCCCGGCCGGCCGGCCGTCCCGCCGAAGCCGCTCCGGCCAATCGTTTCGTCATCGCCCTCGTCGGACTGGCGTTCGAGGCCCGCATCGCATCCGCGCCCGGGGTGGTCGTCATCTGCCGCAACTCCGAACGCGTGCTCTCTGCCTCACTCGATCAGGCGCTCAAGCAGGGCTGCCGCGGCATCATCAGTTTCGGGGTCGCGGGCGGCCTGGCGCCGCATCTGCGTCCGGGCAACTGGGTGGTCGCCTCCTCGATCGTTGACGCGCAGCAAGCGCGACCGACCGATCCTGCCTGGTCGGAAAAAATTCTGGCCACGATCCCGGGCGCCGAGCACAAGCCCATCGCCGGCGTCGACTATGCGGTCGCCAACCCCGCCGATAAGCGGCGCATGCACGACGAAACAGGCGCGGCCACCGTCGACATGGAATCGCATCTGGTCGCCCGCCTCGCGTCCGCGCATGGCCTGAACTTCGCCGCCGCGCGCGTGGTCATCGACCCGGCGCACCGCGCCGTGCCGGATGCGGCGCTTGCCGGCCTGCGCCCCGATGGCGGGACCAGCGTCACCGCGGTGCTGCGTGAACTGATCGCAAGCCCCTCGCAAATTTCCGGGCTGTTGCGGCTCGCCTATGACGGCTATGCGGCACGGCGGGCCCTGGTCCGCGTTCGCCGCCGGTTGGGGCCGGATTTCGGCCGTCTTGCACTCGCCGAAGCCTGATCGCCCCGGCGATTTCCGCATCACGAACCCTTGCGCTGGTTTCGCGTTGATGGCGTTGACGCCTTGATGCGAGAAGGCGACTATGCGCCGCCTGCGGGCCGCGCTATGGCTCGCATGCCCGCAACACCCCATATGATGACCCATGACTATTGCGACACACGAACGTCATAAATCGGTTGCCGTGGACGTCGGCGGCGTCACGGTCGGCGGCGGGGCGCCCATCGTCGTGCAGTCGATGACCAACACCGATACCGCCGATGTGGAGTCCACCGCGCGGCAGGTGGCGGCGCTCGCCCGCGCCGGCTCGGAGCTGGTGCGCATCACCGTCGATCGCGACGAGGCGGCGGCGGCCGTGCCGCACATCAAGGAGCGCCTGCTCAAGATGGGCGTCAGCGTACCTATCGTCGGCGACTTCCATTACATCGGCCACAAGCTGCTCGCCGATCATCCCGGCTGCGCCGAGGCGCTGGACAAATACCGCATCAATCCCGGCAATGTCGGCTTCAAGGACAAGAAGGACAAGCAGTTCTCCCAGATCGTCGAAATGGCGATCAAGCACAACAAGCCGGTGCGCATTGGCGCCAATTGGGGCTCGCTCGATCAGGAATTGTTGACCAACCTGATGGATGAGAACTCTAAATCGGAAAATCCGCTCGATGCCCGCGAGGTCACGCACGAGGCCATGGTGCAGTCGGCGCTGTTGTCGGCCGCGCGCGCCGAGGAAATCGGCCTGCCGAAGAACCGCATCATCCTATCCGCCAAGGTCTCGGCGGTGCAGGATCTGATCGCGGTCTACACCATGCTCGCCGGCCGCTCCGACTACGCGCTGCATCTCGGTTTGACCGAGGCCGGCATGGGCACCAAAGGCATCGTCGCCTCGTCGGCCGCCATGGGTGTGCTGCTGCAGCAGGGCATCGGCGACACCATCCGCATCTCGCTCACGCCGGAGCCAGGCGGCGACCGCACGCGCGAGGTGCAGGTGGCGCAGGAGCTGTTGCAGACGATGGGCCTGCGCACCTTCGTGCCGCTGGTCGCGGCGTGTCCTGGCTGCGGCCGCACCACCTCGACCACGTTCCAGGAGCTCGCCGCCGACATCCAGAATTTCATCCGCGACTCGATGCCGGAATGGAAGACGCGCTATCCGGGCGTGGAAACGCTCAACGTCGCGGTGATGGGCTGCATCGTCAACGGGCCGGGCGAAAGTAAGCACGCCGACATCGGCATCTCGCTGCCCGGCACCGGCGAGCAGCCGACCGCCCCCGTCTTCATCGACGGCAAAAAGGCGGCCACCCTGCGCGGGCCGACGCTGACGACGGACTTCAAGCAGATGGTCATTGATTATATCGAGCGGCGCTTCGGCCACCGCCAACCGGGTGCTGCCGCCGGCAAGGTTGCCCAACTCGATGATGTCGTACCGGCGCAGTAGCGTCTCCGCCGCCGGTGCCAAAATTTTTCACGCCGAGGGGGCTGTAAAGTCCGAAAGTCATGGCTCTGCCGTCTCGCCATTCGATACCGTCTCCGGCCAAGGGCAAAGCGGCGCCCGATCCCACCGACCGCTTCAAGCAGAGCCTTGATTCCGTCGCCGCCGACACCGGGCGTTTGCTTGATCAGTTGCTGACGCCGAAGCCGGTGGCTGGCGAATTGGCGCGCCCTGCCCGGCTGCTCGAGGCCATGCGCTATGCGAGCCTCGGCGGCGGCAAGCGGGTGCGCCCGTTTCTGGTGGTCGAAAGCGCGCGGCTCTTCGCGGTGCCGCGCCGGCAGGCGCTGATGGTCGCCGCCGCGCTCGAATGCGTGCACTGCTATTCGCTGGTGCATGACGACTTGCCGGCGATGGACGACGATGCGTTGCGGCGCGGACGTCCGACTGCGCACAAGGCTTTCGACGAGGCGACCGCCATTCTGGCTGGCGACGGACTCCTGACCTTCGCCTTCGACATCCTCTCCCGCCCGCAAACCCACGCCAAAGCCGAGATAAGGGCCGAGATCATTTCCGCGCTGGCGCGCGCCGCCGGCATCGGCGGCATGGCCGGTGGCCAGATGCTCGATCTTGCCGCAGAAGGCCGCTTCGCCAACGGCCGGGTAAGCGAGCTCGATTTCGCCGGCGTCAAAACATTGCAAGCCATGAAGACCGGCGCCTTGCTGAAATTTGCCTGCGTTGCCGGCGCCATGCTTGGTGCGGCGCCGAAAAAGGCGCGCACCGCCCTCGAGCGCTACGGCGCGGCGGTCGGCGAAGCCTTTCAGGTCGCCGACGACTTGCTCGATATTGAAGGCGACGCCGCGACCGTCGGCAAAGCGACGGGGAAAGACGCCGCCGCGCATAAGGCGACCTTCGTGAGCCTGCTCGGGGTCGACGGCGCGCGCAACCGGCTCAACGCGCTGGTCGCCGAAGCCGAGAAGGCGATCGCATTGTTCGGCAAAGATGGCGCAATCCTGCAGGCGGCGGCGCATTTCATCGCCAATCGGCGCAGTTGACCCCGAGCCCTATACTTGCGCCGAGGCGCATGCGAATGTCGTCGCGCACAGATCGATGGTGACGGAAGATGCTCGCACCGCGGATCATTCCAGCACGGCCCCGGCCGGCAATCCCCTAGAGCGCCGCCGTGCCCAGCCCTCCACCGCCCGAACTCGAATTCCTGGAAACGCCGCGCAAGGTCGTTCCGCGAAATCTGGCGCTCGGCATCGAGCGGATCGGGTTCGTCCCGCTCTCGCACCGCCTGATATCCATTATCATCTTTGTCGTCCTGTGCGCCTTAGCCGCGGTCGGCTTCACACGCCTGAAGGTCGACGATTCACTCAGTCAGCTGTTTCGCTCTGACACCCAGGAATTCAAGACCTACGAGGACGTCACCCACCGCTTCCCTTCGACCGAATTTGACGTCCTAGTCGTGGTCGAAGGGCCGACGCTGCTTGAGCGGTCCTCGCTGGAAAAGCTGCGCGATCTCGTGATCGACTTGCAGCTCATCGACGGCACCCGCGGCATCATCTCGCTGTTCTCGGCGCGACAACCGCCGGAGAACGGACAGATTCCGGCTCCGCTGTTCCCCAATCCGCTGCCGACCGGCGAGGCATACCAGGATCTGATCGCCAAGGTGAAGACGAACGAGATCATCCGCGGCAAATTGCTGTCGCTCGACGGCCATCTTGCCTTGATCGTGCTGGCACTCGATCCGGCGGCCACGCAACATAACTTATCCACGGTCATCGGCGAGGTGCGCCAGACGCTCAATGAACATCTGGCCGGCACCGGGTTGAGCGGCGAGTTGTCCGGCGTCCCGGTGATGCAGCTCGAGACCCGCACCGCGATCGAGCGCGACCGGCTGTACTACAACGCGCTTGGCTTTCTCGCCGGCTGTCTGATCGCGGCTTTGTTCTTCCGCCGCATCGCCTTCATGGTCATCGCCGCCGCGCCGCCGCTTGCCGCCATTTTGCTCGCACTCGGCGCGCTCGGTTGGCTCGATTTCAGCCTGAACATCTTCTTGAACGTGATGACCCCTCTCATCATGGTGATCAGTTTCTCCGATAGCATGCAGCTCACCTTTGCGGCGCGCGACCGCCTCATCATGGGCGACGACAAGTACACCGCCTTCCGCAATGCGCTGCTGATCGCGGGACCCGCCTGCGTGCTCACCCACGCAACCGCTGGGATTTCGTTCATCGCCTTGCAGTTCTCGTCCTCCGACCTCATCCGCACTTTTGGCGAAGCCGGCCTCATTGCTACGCTGATTGCCTTGGTGGCGGTGATCATGCTCCTGCCGTTGCTCGGCGTCCTGCTCATCCGCAACGAGGCGGGCTTTGCCGCGAAGGTGCGCGGCATGGACAAGGCGCTCGATGTGCTGCGCCGGTTCTGCAGCTGGATCGCGGTGCGCATGGTCACCCGCCCGGGCCTCTACACGCTGGCTGGCCTGCTTGTGGTCATCGGCCTATCGACCGGCTATTCGCAGCTGCAGCCGCATTATCGCCTCGCCGACCAGGTGCCCGACCGGCAGCAGGCTGTCGCCGCCAGCCGGCGGCTCGACGCGAAGCTGACCGGCGCCAATCCGATCGACGTGCTGATCGAGTTTCCGCAAGGAAAGTCGCTTTACGACCCCGAGACGCTTGCCGTCATCGACGACGTGCACACGATGCTGGAGCACCAGGAAGGGGTCGGTAACGTGTGGTCGGTCGATACACTGCGGCGGTGGCTCGCGGAAAAGATGGGCAAGACCGACGTCGCCACGCTCAAGCAATATGTCGATATGCTGCCGCCCTACCTGACGCGGCGGTTCATTTCGGCCAAACAGGACGCGGTCATCGTCAACGGTCGCGTTCCCGACGCCGACGCCAACAAACTGCTGCCCATCGTCGACGAACTCGACAAGAAAATCGACGCCCTCAAAACCAAGTACCCCGGCTATACCATCGCCGTCACCGGCCTGTCGGTGATCGCCGCACGCAACAGCGCCATCATGATCGACAAGCTCAGCGACGGGCTGACGATCGAGATTGTCTTTGTCGCGGCCTTTATCGGCCTCGCGTTCCGCTCGATCATCGTGATGTTGACCAGCATCTTGCCCGGCCTGTTTCCCATCGTGCTCGCCGGCTGCCTGTTGCTGGTGACCGGGCTCGGCTTACAGTTCGCCAGCGTCATCGCGCTGACGGTATCGTTCGGCTTGGGATTGAGCGCCACCATCCATTTCCTCAACCGCCTGCAGATCGAGGACACAGGTCCCGATCCGGCTATCGGCGTCGAGCGCGCAACCATTCTGGTCGGGCCGCCCTTGATCCTCACCTCGGCCGTGCTGGCCTGCGGCCTGGCGATGACGGTGTTTTCCAGCCTGCCGTCGCTGCGCCTTTTCGGCTGGCTGAGCGCCTTTGCGATGATCTCGGCGCTGGTCGCCGACCTGCTCATCCTGCGGCCAGTCGCGACCTTCCTCAGCAAGGCCGCGCGTCGTTTCACCATGCGCTCATCCAGCCGCTCGGCGGCTGAATAGAATCAGCCAGACGACATCTATCGATCTCAGCCGCGGCGGCGCAAACTGATTGTCGCACCTTTGATGCCTGAGCTCTGGTCCGGCGTTCGGATAGAAACCGATTGCCGGTCGCCGCGCGTGATCAAGCTCAAATTGGCCGTGAAGCCCGGCGCCTCGGCGCGCACCTGAATACGGTCGCCTTCGGCCGTACCGCTGATGGTGCCGGACGCCGCGTGCGTGGATTCACTCCACGAGCCGCTGACGGCGTGGCCGGACAAAACTGCCCGCCCGTACAAATCGAAATTGTAGCTGTCGCTGGCGCAGCGAATGTTGAGCTCAAGGCTGTGCAACTCGGAGAGCAGGTCGTACGACGCGCGGCAGCGGAGCGGCTCGTGTGTGCCGTTCGCCAGATCGATCGTGCCGGATCCGGTCCAGTGGCCGGCGAGGCGAGCGAAGGGCCCGCCCGCGCGTTGCGCAAAAACGGCGCCGGAACAAACGACGAGAAGCGCCACGATGAAAACGAACTTCGGCATGATTTGCGCCAACCTCTGCAAGTAGCTTGGCATGATTGAACGCGACATTCTGGTGTTCATCATGATTGCGCGCCGAGTGAACCAATTCATGTGTCGACCCCACCGCTGAATCAGCAATGACTCTGCTGGAAATGCAAGCGACTGCCGTGGACGAGACTCTAGCCTATTCCAGGCACAAGCTCGCGTTTCGACCGTCGCCGCGCAAGCCCCCATGCGCTCCGATCACGAATGGCGTATGACGCCGGTTTCGCTCGATATTCTCTTGCGTTTTCAATGAGTTTTGCGCCCCGGCGCGAAGACCCCGTCGTGGCCTAACGGACATTTTATTTATCTCCGGAAGCGCATCAGCCGTGGGGAATGCAGTTGCAGCATCGTCATGCGATCGCGCCGAACGGTCGCCCGTCCGGACTTCATTTGATTGGTTGTGTTTGCGGTGCACGGCGCGGTTACCATCTACGTCCATACCGAGGTCTCGGTGATCAAACGCGCGAGCGCCGCGTTGCGCGTCGCCGATCGCGCGTGCGAGAGAAACGCCACGCGGCCAAAAGGCAATCCAGATTAACATGTTAGTAAAATAATAGGGTAGCGACTGTTTTTGCGCGCGGATATATTCGTTGTTCAGAATAGTTTGAATCGTCGCGCGTTGAAATTTCGTAGCTTTGATTTTGCGTTCGAGTTTGCGTCGTTGTGACTTCCCATTGGTTTCGACTGTTGCGCTGCGTAACTGCATGCAACCGCGTTTTTGGGGGGTGAACGATATGGCTACCGTGTTGGTCGTTGATGACGACGAAAAAGTGCGCAAGACATTGAGCATGATGCTGCGGTCGCTCCGATTGGGCGCCTTTGCAGCCGCCGATGCGGAAAGCGGATTGAACCTGCTCGCGGTCGGACAATTCGCCGTCGTCCTTGTCGACATCTTTATGCCGGGCATGGATGGGTTTGCGACGATTCGGGAAATCCGCAAGCTCAAGCCCGATCTTCCCATCATCGCGATGTCGGGCCGCTGCTTCACAAGCCCGACGCCCGGAAAGCCGGACTTTCTCGGTATGGCGGTCCGGCTCGGCGCCAATGGCGCGCTGCAGAAGCCCTTCGCACCGGCGGACTTGTTTGCCGCGGTCAGCCGTTGCCTGGCGGACGCTGTGCCTTGCGAAGACGACGGCGACTGGATGGAAGCGAACAACGTGGTTCCGTTCCGCGCGCCTCCCGAGATCGCGGTCATCTCCATGCCCGCCGTGCACCACAAACCATGAAAGGCGTCGCCGCAGCGCTTCGGGGATAACGGCGAAAGGCAGCGGATGAAGCTCTGCCGCTGACGAAGCGGGTCATCGAAAGCCATGCGACGAGGCGTTCGCTTTCAGGACAATTTGCCCGAACCGTCTCCTCACGACGCACGCCTAAGCCGCATTGTCTGCGAGCTCAATATCGGCCGCTACAAGCATCTGCTGAACACGGACATCGATGCCGCGACGCGCGAGACGGTGAACCGGTTGCTGGCCGAGGAGCATTTGTCCTTGAAATAATTGTTGGCCGGAAGCAGCGCCTATTTCGAGCCCAAAGGTTTTGTCCGCCCGGCGGCGGGCACGGATGGATGCGGCAAGGCGCCGGGGACCAACTCTATTCTGGATCAGGTCTTGACGCTGTCGCGCTGGCGATCTTCACAGCAATGATCGGGGCATGGATCGTCATTATTCCGGCATGACGGCACGCCGTCGCCAAAACTTTCGCGATGCTGATCGGGAAAGTGGTGGGCGCACCAGGGCTCGAACCTGGGACCCGCTGATTAAGGGTCAGTTGATAATGTAATGATTTCAAGGCTCATTCCGACAAATCTGAGTTTCTGCCCGCGTTGATTAGTAATGGAAATTTCCGTTTGTCGGAATGGGTTGATGCGCGCTTGTCTGCCCGGCGTTTCTTTTCAAAGGAAGGACTTTGACGCCAATATGTAGAGCATAGGATGTCGTTCGAGTGGCCTACCCACGCAACCGGATCGCCTGATGGCGGACACCGGCCTGTTGGCTCCGATAAACGTCGTTATCGGATGCTACGCACCTACAGTTGCTCACATCGCGAATGTGAGACCGTGCATCTTTTGTGGATTGAGAGCAAAAAGCTAAAGCAGGCTCGGGGCACTTAGGGGATGCGTGCCGTGGTCGCGCATTCTAGAAGGCGCGCAGCTGAGTTTCCTGCTGCGCGACCGACAACCGTGGCCGTTAGTAATCCGTTGCCCGATAGATAGCCCGCAGCGGTTTCACCTGAGATTCCGGACGCAGCGCCGCCTGCCGCGAACAAATTGGGGAAAGCCGAGCCATTTGCATGTTTTACTCGACCATTTGGGTCGATTGCGAGGCCGCCTTGTGTGTGAAAGAGTGCGCCGGTTACCTTGATTGCATAAAACGGCGCTTTACAGAGCTGTTCCGGCACGAACTTCCGTCCGAAACGATCTTGCGCCACTCTGCTCTTGAGCTCTTCCACTTCCGTCATTTCCCCGACAAGCGCAGCTAGGGGCACCTGCATCAGCACTGCGAGTTGATTCAGGTTGTCCGCGGTTAACAGGGCTCCTGCCCGCTCAGCATTGCGAAAATCTTCGAATTGCCGCGCCACCATCGCGATATGCTCATCGAACACATTCCAAGCTATTCTGCCCGGCTGGCGCAGTACCTCGGCGGCCTGTTCCGAGTAGCCGCGCGACTCGTCGCAAAAGCGGCGTCCATCCGCATTGACTTGGATGCCGCCCTGCATGATCACAGCCCAGGTAATCAGGATGTTATGCGGCGTGGCAACTGAGCCATGTCCTTGATAGGCGCCGAGATGCGACAACTCCGCACCGAGCGCCCTGCCCCAGATCACGGCATCGCCTTGATTGCCAGGGTGGCCGAAATACAAAGCGTCAGCCATCTCGGGAACCAACTCGCGGACCAGCGACAGATTACCTCCATATCCGTTGCAGGCGAGGACGAGCGCGCCACAACCAGTCTTTTCGTATGTGCTGTCACCGTGCAGCAGCCCGACGCCGTGTATACGGCCATCGGAATCGGCAAATAGCTTTTCAGCCTTGCTGCCGGTCATGATTACAATGTCGTTTGCTTCGGCAGCAGCACGCAGTCGGTTGATCAGCTCCAAGCCAGTGCGGCTAGGCAAGCCATGCATGCGCATCGCTGAGTGGCCAGGATAAGTAAAGTTGTCGATGACCTCGAACGGGAAACCGTGGCGATCAGCCAGCCACTCAATAAGCGGTGCAGAACCACGTGCAATGGCGTCGACTAAAACGGGATCGTTTTTGCCATGCGCTTTGCGCTGAATGTCAGCTGTAAAAACCTGCGGATCGTCTTTAATGCCTTTGGCGCGCTGGAAACGCGTGCCAGCCGCGGGAATAAGCCCGGCCGAAAGCGCCGTCGAGCCTGATGGCACGGCATCGCGTTCGACGACCACGGGATCAATGCCCGCCTCCTTCGCTGCGAGTGCAGCGCAGAGGCCGGCCGCCCCGGCGCCAATAATGAGGAGCGGCACCTCAGCGCCGAAACGCTCGGCTCGCGCGGTGATGACCGTCGACATTCACTGCTTTCGAGCGACTTCGGGCCTGTGCAGATATTGGCCGCGCGCCGACCCAACGACATTGCCGTTGTCATAGACAAGCGCGCCGCGCAGGAAAGTGCTTTTCACGCGGCCACTGAGTTCAGCTCCCTCAAAGGGGGTGTAGCCCTGTCCTGATTCGGATTCGGCCGCGCGCACGACGAAACTTTCGTGCGGGTCGACGATGACGATATCGGCATCGTAGCCCGGCGCAATGTCGCCCTTGCTCGCCAGACCGAAGCGTTGCGCCGGCTTCCAGCTCAGCAGCTCGGCCATATGGTTGTACGACATACCACGCCTGCTGCCTTCGCTGAGGATGCCCGACAGCAGATATTCAGTGCCACCGAAGCCCGATTTCGCCAGCCAGATATTGTCTGGATCGTCCTTTGACCATTTCTGCTCGGCCGAGCAGCAGGCATGATCGCTGACAATCCAGTCCACCTTGCGGTCGAGCACGGCTTGCCACAGCGCCTCTACGTCTTCGCGCGGCCGGATCGGCGGATTGACCTTGGCGTGCACCGCGCATTCGCAATCGGTGTCGAGCAGGAGATGGCCGACCTTCACCTCACGGCGGAAAGCGATATGCGGAAATACCTGTTGCATGGTCCAGGCTGCGTCGATGGCTTTGCGTGAGCTCAAGTGCAACAGATTGATGTTCAGGCAGTTGGTCTCGTTGGCGAGATAGGATGCAATCCAGATCGCGAGACCCTCGGAATGCGGCGGACGAGCCGCGCTGTAGGCCTTCAACCCGGTCAGCTTGCCTTCGCGCTCCACAATCTTTGTGTACGCATTTAGAATCTCCGCGAGCTCACAATGCAGGCTGACGCTGATGTAAGCAGCCTTGTCGGGATACTTTTCCATCAGCCGCTGCGCGCCGCGCATGATGAACTCGAAGTGCGCGATGTCGTAGCGGTCATCGGGACCGATCATCAAAAATTCGTTCTGATGCGATGAGGCACCGTGCAGACCGTAGCCGCCGTAGAACATGAAGATCTTGAACGATGGAATGCCGTGCTCGCTGACGAGATAATCCATTTCGTCGATATGGCGGGATTCGATCGGCGCCAAATGGAAGCCGTAGTCGACCCAGAACTTTCCTTCCGACTGCTTGTGCACTTCCGGCATGAAATCGCGATACGAGCCGCCACGGTTGAGATAATAGTGGCCGGTGCGCAGGTAGTTCAGGCTCGAGGTGACGCCGCCCATGGCGGCGGCCTTGCTCTCGGAGACCGCGTCCTGCGCGAGCGGTGCGTAGATGCCGATGTGCATGTGAGAGTCGACGCATCCCGGGAATGCTAGCCGGTTCTTGGCGTCGAAAACGCCTCTGGCGTCCTCGGCGCGAAGTTCCGGCGCCAGGAGGGCGATTTTTCCGTTTTTGACACCGAGATCCAGACACTCAACTGACGTTTTATTCGGGCGAACCACGCGAGCATTCTTGATCACAAGGTCGAACAGTTTGTCCATGCGAGACGTCCTTCTAGTTTTTTTTGTCATCTGTTGCCGCCGCGACTTCGTAGCGCTTGCCGCGCGCAAGCATCTCCGGCGTGCCGATCAGTCTGTTGAGCGCGTCAAAATCAAACATGCGCGCACGGAACGGCTCGGTGCTGCCGTTGGCTTTCAGCGAGCCGTAGAACTCCTCCGCCGCCTTGGCCAATGCACGCACGATGGCGCCAGGGAAAATAACGAAGGAGAAGCCTAGCGTCTGCAATTCGGACGCCGGCATCAGCGGCGTCTTGCCGCCCTCGACCATGTTAGCCATCAGCGGTGTGCCCTTGCTCAATGACGCGCCGATGCGCGCGAGTTCCTCGCGCTTGCGCGGGGCTTCGACGAACAGCATGTCTGCGCCTGCCTCGCGATAGAGTTCGGCGCGAGCGACGGCGCTGTCGAAGCCTTCGACTGCGACCGCGTCGGTACGCGCAATGATCAACGTCTCGCGCGAGGCACGCACGTCGGCTGCTGCCTTGATCTTGCCCACCATCTCCTGCGCCGAAATGAGCGCCTTGTCGTCGAGATGGCCGCAACGCTTGGGGAAATCCTGGTCCTCGATCTGGATGGCATTGGCGCCAGCGCGCTCGAGCAGCCGCACGGTGCGCGCAACATTGAGCGCGTTGCCGTAGCCGGTATCGGCGTCGACAACGAGATGGGCGCGCACGCGGTCGCGGATCAGTGCGACAGTATCGACCACTTCGCTCAGGCTGACCAAGCCGATGTCGGGCCGTCCAAGCCGCGTATAAGCAATCGCCGCGCCGGAGACGTAAAGCGCTTCGAAGCTAGCCTGCTCGGCGATCAGCGCGGTGAGCGGATCGTAAACGCCGGGTGCGATCAGGATGGGGCGGCGTGACAGGCGTTGGCGCAAGGTGTCGGTCATGCGTCACATTCCAAGGTAGGCACGTTTGAGTGCGGGATCTGCGGCGACGTCGGAGGCCGGGCCGGACATAACGAATTTGCCTTCGGCGAGGATGTAAGCGCGGCTGGCGACTTCGAGGCTTTGCACCACATTTTGCTCGACGAGCAGGATGGAGACGCCGTTGCCGTTGATGCGCTTGATCAGCGCGAACAGTTCCTCGACCAGCAGCGGCGAAAGGCCGAGCGAGGGTTCATCGAGGATGATCAGCCTGGGCTCAGCCATGAGCCCGCGGCCGATAGCGAGCATCTGTTGTTCGCCGCCGGAAAGCGTTCCGGCGTGCTGGCTGCGGCGCTCGTAGAGGCGCGGGAAAACG
Organism: Pseudolabrys sp.; assembly: GCA_035501975.1. GTDB lineage: Bacteria > Pseudomonadota > Alphaproteobacteria > Rhizobiales > Xanthobacteraceae > Pseudolabrys. Next base: position 44,922 of record DATJVE010000164.1, on the reverse strand, counting down.
GTGAAGACACGCTCACGGTTTTGCGCACGGTGTTTGCGCCCGCGTCGGTAGCTGCCGAGGTCCAGGTTCTCCGCAACCGACAGATTGGAGAAGATGCGACGACCTTCCGGCACATGGATCAGGCCGCGCGCCACGATGGCCGGCGGCTTCTCGTTGCCGACCTCGGCGCCGTCGAAGCGGATTACACCGGCACGCGGCCGCACGAGGCCGGAGAGAGTGCGGTTGAGCGTCGACTTGCCGACGCCATTTGAACCGAGAACCGCGACGATCTCGCCGGATTCGACAGTAAGATCGACGCCGCGCAAGATTTCGGTCTCGCCATAACCGGCGTGCAAATTGTGCACGGATAGTAGCGCGTCAGTGGGCATGCACGCCTCCGAGCTTCACCGCAGCTCCGTGGCCGAGATAGGCCTCGACAACCCCACGATCGGCCGCCACCTGAGCCGGCGTACCCTCGGCGATGATGCGGCCTTCCGCCAGCGCGAAGACATTTTCGGCGAGGCTCATCACCGCTTGCATCACATGCTCGATCATGACGATGGTGATGCCACGCATGCAGAGGCCGCGGATCACCGGCACGATGCCGCGGATCTCGGATGGATTAAGGCCAGCCAGGACTTCATCGAGCAGCAGCAGTTTCGGCTCGGTCGCCAGCGCGCGGGCAAGCTCGAGCCGCTTACGGGCGGCGACAGTGAGCGTATCCGCGGGACGGTCGAGCATCCCGTCGAGGCCGACCTCGCCGGCAACGCGCTCGGCGACGGCGAGTGCCGCCTCGCGCGTGCGATGATGCAGATGCGCGCCGACCAGGATGTTCTCGCGCACGGACAGGCCGGCGAAGGGCTGCGCGATCTGGAAGGTGCGAGCAATGCCGCGCCGCGCCAGCCGGTGCGGCGGCTGCCCGGTAACGTCCTCGCCGGCATAGCGGACCTTGCCGTCGCTCGGCTTGAGAAAACCGGAGATGATGGCAAACAGCGTGGTCTTGCCGGCGCCATTGGGTCCAATCAGCGCGGTGATACGACTTTCCGGCGCAATCAGCGACGCCGCATTCACCGCCAACAGGCCGCCGAAACGGCGCGAGACGCGCTCGACTATGAGCAGAGGCTCAGCCATGGTGCGCTTCCGCCCCCCGACGGCGCATGAGCCATTGCCGCGCTTGTGCGAGACCGCCGATCAGCCCGCGCGGCGTGAAGGCAATCACCAGGATCAGCACCGCGCCATAGACGACGAGATCTAGCCCCGGGGCGTCGCCGGTGACCAGTCGCGCGCCTTCGCCCAGCGCCTTGACAACCATAGCGCCGAAAAGCGGGCCGAACACGGTGCCCACGCCACCGATGATCGGCGTGAGCAGCACCTCGATCGAAATCCAGGTGCCATAGGCAATACCTGAATCGACGAAGAGAAAATATTGCGCGTAGAAGCAGCCGGCGGCGGCGGTGATGGCGCCTGAGATAACCATGGCGGCCGATTTCACGGTGGCGACGTCGATGCCCAGCGCCTGCGCGGCGTCCTCGTTCTCGCGTACAGCGACCAACCACACGCCGAAGCGCGAGCGCTCAATTAGTTTGGCGATCGCCAGCGAGAGCGCGACCAGCGCAAGGATAATCCAGTAGAACACCGCGCGGCTCTGGAACTGGAACGCCTGCGCGCGCAGATCGAGCTTGATCAGCGTACCGACGCCGGCGCCGGTGATCGGCGCGACGCTTGCCGAGATACGCAGCACCTCGGCGAAGGCGAGCGTGACCAGCGCGAAATACGAGCCGCGCAGGCCGGAGCGGAAAGTCAGCGCGCCGATGATGGCGCCGACCAGTGCGCCGGCAGCGATGCCGATGGCGAAGCCGACCCAAGCGTTGACACCGTAACGCACCTGCAGAATGGCAGTGACATAGGCGCCGGTGCCGAAGAATGCGGCGTGGCCGAATGAATATTGGCCGCCATAACCGCCGAGGATGTTCCAGCCCTGGCCGGCGAGCGCGATCATTAGAGCGACAACGAGAAAGTTGAGCACCACGTTGGAATGCACGACCAGCGGCACCGTTGCAAACAGCGCAACGACAACAGCGATGGGCGTGAACGCTTTCATGCACGCGCTCCGAACAGGCCGCTCGGCCGCACCAGCAGCATGGCGATAAAGATCAAAAAAATGCCGACCTGGCCAAGCGAGTCGCCGAAGAACAGGCTGGACAGGCTTTCCACGACGCCGATGACGAGGCCCCCGATCAAAGCGCCGGGCACCGAGCCCATGCCGCCGAGCACGACGATAGTGAAGGCAACCAGCACGAAGGCGTTGCCGGCGCTCGGATTGACGTAATAAGTCGGGACCAACAGGCAGGCGGCGATGGCGACGCAGGCGGTGCCCAGCCCGAAGGTGACGGCATAGACGTGGGCGACATCGATGCCGGCGAGTTCGGCGCCTACCTTCTCCTTGGCGACGGCGCGGATCGCCTTGCCGGTGTCGGTGAAGGTCATTATCAGCCAGAGCACCAGCGCCACGGCGAACACGGCGGCGAAGCCGACTAATCGCGGCACGGCGACGAAGGTGAAGCCGAAATCGATACTCTGGAAGGCGTAAGGCACGTCGATGGTGCGCGTATCGGCGCGGAAGGCGTAAAGCAGCGCGTTCTCGATGATGACGGCGATACCCAGCGTGACTAGCAGCATATTACGGTCATCGCCGTGCGCCGCTGGACCGATGACGAGGCGCTGCAACGCATAGCCGACAGCGAAGAAGGCCGGCGCCAGCAAGAAGATGGCGACGTAGGGATCGATCCCGAATTGATAGGCGAAGAAGGCGGCGAACATCGCGGCGGTGAGTAGCGCGCCGTGGGCGAAATTGATGATGTGCAGAACGCCGTAGACCAGCGTCAGCCCGAGTGCGACGAGCGCATAGACCGCACCGGTCAACAGACCGTTGAGGATTGCCGGAATGATGATCGCAGGCGACAACACGACCAAAATGCTTGCAGGCAGCGGCGGGTGGCACAACGCGCGCCACCCGCCATTGATGCTCAGGCCTTCATCGGGAAGATCGCCTTCCCGTTGGCGAATTCCGCCGGCAAGATCACCTTGATGTCATTGTCCTGCACCTGAGTGTTGCACGGCGCTGCGCCTTCATTCTGACCGTTGACGAACTTGGTCGGGCCGTAAGGCATGATGTGGCCAGACCAGGTCGAACTCGCCAGCGCTGCCGTGATCTTGGCCCGATCGGCGGAAGCCGCACGCTCGAGCGCGTCGGCAACAAGACCGACACAGCTATAGTTCAGATAGACCTCGTAAGTGAAGAACTGACCCTTGGCCTCAACCTTCTTCTTGAGCGCCAGCGCCTTGTCACTATGCGGGTTGAACCAATGATTGCAGTCCATGATGCCCTTGGCCGCGTCCGGGAACTCCTTGACGAATTTGTACGAGGAGGCCGCACCGCCGAGCACCGAGTAGATCGCCTTCGGGCGGACGTGCTGCTGCAGCATGGTGCGGGCGAGCAGGACGTATTCGTTGTAGTAGTCGGCTGGAATGACAATGTCAGGGTTCTGCGCCTTGATCTTGAGCACGATGGTATTGAAGTCGCGGTTCGGAGTCGGGTGCGAAACAGTCTCCAGCACCTGGAAGCCCTTGCTCGGCAGCTGTGCGTTGAGCAGCTTGGCGAGGCCGGAGCCGAACAGCGAATCCTCGTGCACGATCATCACGGTCTTTGCCACCTTGCCGGCGGCGTCGTTGATCTTGACCAAGTTGTCGAGTGCGGTCTTGGCGATGACGCCGAAACCGGGGCCAAAGCGGAACGTATTTTTCAGCCCGCGGGTGACGATGCCATCGGCAACGCCGACGTCCACCACGTAAGGCAGGTCATAGCGCGCGGCGGCCTGCGTGGTGGCAAGGCAGATGTTGCTGGCGTAGCCGCCGACGATGCACGCGACACCGTCGGAATTCATCTTCTCCACTTCGGCGGTGCCTCCTTCCGGGGTCGAGCGCGCATCACCGAGCACGGCATCGATCTTGGCGCCGCCCAGCGACTTGATGCCGCCGGCGGCGTTGATCTCCTCGATCGCCATAGTGGCGCCGAGGCGGCCTTGCGTGCCCGAATAGGACAGCGCGCCGCTGACCGGATGCAAGACGCCGAGCTTCACCGGCGCGCCGGCTGCGCGCAGCACCGACGGCATGGCGAGGCTGCCGCTTGCCGCGGCGATGGCAGCGGTCGTGGTAAGAAAACGGCGGCGGCTCAATTGGAACTTACAGGTCGACATGATCATTCTCCCTATGCTTCAACGTGGCGACGCGAGACCCTTGGTCTTGCTGTCGATGCTTCGCGAATTCGGCTTTGTCGAGTGTCGCATGACCGGCGCCCACGCCTTGGTATCGGCGGCGCCGGAGCGCACAAGATCGATCTCGAACGCATAGCGGTCGGGCCGATAGAGTGCGTGCAGGTGCTCGACCCCGCGGCCGGACTGGTCGTAGACGACGCGCACCAACTCAATCAGCGGCGAGCCGGGGCGCACGCCGAGCGCCGCAGCGACGTCGGGCGTGGCGAGCCCCGCACTGATGCGCTGGCGCGCGTGCTCGACCTTGACGCCTGCGCGCTCGAGCAATTCGAGGAGCGGCCGCGCGGCCAACTCCTGTCGCGAGAAGGTGATCGACACGCTCTCGGGCACGTGGGTGATCAAATAAGAGAACGGCAAGCCGTCGATTGAACGCACCCGCACCGAGCGCTGCAGCAACTGGTCGGACGCGACCTCAAGCGCCCGCGCTACCGCGCCTTCGGCGGGGACGTAATCGAACGAGAGCAGCTTGACCACGGTACGGCGGCCCATATCGGCAATGTTGGCGAGCACGCCGGAAATATCGGCGGTAATTGGCGCCGGTGAGGGACGATAGATGACGCGAGTACCGGCGCTGCGCCGCCGCTCGATCAGCCGCTCGCGCGCAAGCTCGCCCAGCGCGCGGCGCACAGTGACACGCGAAACGCGGTGATGGCCGGCGAGCTCATTCTCGGTGGGCAGCTTTACGCCAAAGCCGATCGCGCCGCTCAAGATGCGGTCGCGCAGGACGAGGTAGACCTGCTTCGCTTTCGCTTCGCCGAGCCAGTCGCGCAACGTTCCCCCTCACCCATGAAAGCGCCTTCGGCGGCGCGCCGCTTTACTTTGTATTCTTTAGCATACAATATTGTCCACCCTCGACAAGCCCGCGACGGTTGCGGCGGAGCGGACTGAGATGAGCGAACCTCGGACCTTGGTCGACAAATTATGGTCGGCGCATGAGATCGCCTGCCGCGAGGACGGTGCCACGCTGCTTTGGGTCGACCGCCATTATGTGCATGAGGGCTCGTTTCATGCCTTCAGCCAGATGAAGGCCCGCGGACGCACCGTCGCCGAGCCAGGGCTCACCTTTGCTGTCGCCGATCACTACGTACCGACGCGCGGACGCGCCACAGGCATCGCCGACCCCGAGATCGCCTTCATGGTACGCAATCTCGAGACGAATGCGGCTGAAAGTCACGTGACGTTGTTTGGTCTACGCGATCCGCGGCAGGGCATTGTGCATGTTGTCGGCCCAGAACAGGGGCTGACGCTACCCGGCCTGCTCATCGTCTGCGGCGACAGTCACACGTCAACGCACGGGGCCTTCGGCGCTTACGCCTTTGGCATTGGCGCCTCCGAAGTCGCGCATGTGCTGATGACGCAGACGCTGTGGCAGAAGAAGCCGAAGCGCATGCGCATCACGGTCGATGGCACGGCAGCACCCGGCATCGCTGCCAAAGATATCGCGCTCGCCATTATCGCTCGTATCCGTGCCGACGGGGCGCAAGGCCACGCCGTCGAGTTCGCCGGTCCCGCCATCCGTGCTCTAACGATGGAAGGGCGCATGACCCTGTGCAACATGTCGATCGAGGCGGGCGGCCGCTGCGGCATGGTGGCGCCGGATACAACCACCTTCGCCTATCTCGAGGGGCGGCCCTTTGCGCCGAAGGGTGAGGCCTTCGACAGGGCCATCGAGAATTGGTCGGAGCTGGTTTCCGACACGGATGCGGAGTTCGACCGCGACATCACGCTCGACGCCGACGACATCGCGCCGATCGTCACCTGGGGCACCACGCCGGACGATGCATTACCGATCGACGCTCGCGTGCCCGACCCGGCGCGCGAACCCGATGAGGCGCGGCAAAGATACGTTCGCGAGGCGCTCGATTACATGGGTATAGCGTCCGGCGCCAAGCTGACCGATGTCGCGATCGACCGCGTCTTCATCGGTTCTTGCACTAACGCGCGTATCGAGGATCTGCGCGCCGCCGCTGCTGTCCTGGCCGGCCGTAAAAGCAAGGTGCCGGGCCTCGTTTCGCCAGGCTCGTCCACAGTGAAGCGGCAGGCCGAGGAGGAAGGGCTCGACCGAATCTTTCACGACGCCGGTCTCGAATGGGCGGACTCTGGATGCTCGATGTGCGTCGGCATCAATGGCGACCTGGTGCCCGCCGGAGAGCGCTGCGCGTCCACCACAAACCGCAACTTCCGCGGCCGGCAGGGGCCGGGCGCCCGCACCCATCTGATGTCGCCGGCCATGGTCGCCGCCGCCGCCGTCAACGGCCATCTCGCCGATGTGCGGCCGCTGCTCGCTGGGCGAAATCTGCAAAAAGAGTGAGGAAACTTACCATGAGGAAATTCACCATCGTTGTTGCCGCACTGGCGCTTGTCCACGTCACTCTTCCGATGTCGCAAACGCGCGCGGACGAGTACCCCGCACGGACGATCAAGCTTCTGGTCGGCGCACCGCCCGGCGGCACCACCGACACCATCGCGCGCTCGATCGCCGGACCGATGTCGGCCGCGCTCAAGCAGAGCGTGATCGTCGAGAACAAGCCCGGCGCCGGCGGCAATATCGCCGCCGAAACGGTCGCCAAGTCGGCGCCCGACGGCTATACGCTCCTGGTGAGCTTCAGCAGCCACACGATCAACGCCTCGCTCTATCCCAAATTGCCATACGATCCGACGGCCGATTTCACGGCGATCACCAAAGTTGCGACCGTACCGAGCCTGCTGGTCGGCAATCCGAAACTGCCGGCACACGATCTCAAGTCGCTGCTCGAGCTGGCTAAGGCGCAGCCGAACAAACTTACCATCGGCATCGGCGGCATCGGCTCGTCGCTGCATCTCGCCGGCGAGAAGCTGAAGCTGATGACCGGGATTCGGCTGGTCAACGTGCCATACAAAGGCACTGCGCCGGCACTCACCGACCTGCTCGGTGGCCAAATCGATCTGATGTTCATAAGCTTGGTCACCGGCGCCCAGCAGGTCCATGCCGGCAAGCTGCGCGCCTACGGCGTGACCAGCGCGCAACGGCAGCCAGCGCTCCCGGACGTGCCGACGATCGCCGAAATCGTGCCGGGCTTCGAGTCGAGCGCTTGGTTCGGCGTGTTCGGGCCGGCGAAACTGCCGCCGGCGGTCACGAAAAAGCTAAATGCGATCATCGTCGCCGCGATCAGCGGTGCCGAGATGCAAAAACGATTGAAGACCGAAGGCGCAACGCTGGTGGGCGACTCACCTGAAGAATTCGCCGCCTTCGTGCGAGAAGACATCAAGCGCTGGGCGCCGATCGTGAAAGCGTCGGGTGCAAAGCCGAACTAACGCCATGGAAAAATTCGTCCGCCTCACTGCCAAAGCGTGCCCGCTCATGCAGCCGAATATCAACACCGATCAGATCTTGCCGGCGCGGTACCTCAAATGGCCGCGCTCGCGCGGGCTCGGCCAGGTGCTGTTCCAGGATTTGCGCCGCGATGCCGAAGGCAAGCCGCGCGCCGACTTTCCGCTCAATCAGCCGGCCTGGCGCGATGCCAAAATCATTATCGGTGGCCGCAACTTCGGCGGGGGCTCGTCGCGCGAGGCGGCCGTCTATGCGATCTACGATTCCGGCGTCCGCTGCGTCGTCGCGCCATCTTTCGGCGACATATTCTCGCAGAACGCAGTCAAGAACGGGCTGCTCACCGCAATCCTCGGCGATGCCGAAGTTGCCGAGCTCGCTTATGCCGTAAAGAGTGAGCCTGAGCGACTCGTTACTGTCGATCTCGATCGGCAAACGATGATCTGCGGCGATCGAAGCTACAGCTTTGCGATCGATCCAGTCAGCCGTAACCAGCTCATAAACGGTTGGGACGACGTCGATTTGACTGAGAGTTATCGCGACAAAGTACTTGCATTCAGAGCCGAGGATCGGAGGGTACGACCTTGGGCTGCGCCTGCATTAAATCAATGATCCCTTGGACTACGTCATTCCATCGCCGACCCCTAATTACTTCCGATAAATGCCGTTCTCGGAAACCGTCCCTTATTAGCTCAAGATTTAAGGGCGGAGATAGGCGCCGTGAACGTGAAGTCCGCAAGGGGCCGTAAGTGTCAGCGTCAATCGTTATGGCCTAAAATCCCCTTATGCCTCAGTCTTAAGTGTTCAAAGACCAAACCGCCGCGCAACTTAACAATACACATGGCGATCAAATCCTTTGGTGTACTTTTGAGCATGTCTTTTGGACGACCAGTGCCAGGATGCTTGAGCAGCGTCTTAGAATATGCCTTACGTGCGTCGGCTTTTCCCCCTGCACTAAGTGTTGAATATAACTGCTTGGCTTCCTGATCGGTGAGCTTCATTTCTAACCGGTGAGCGAACTCGTTTCGAAGTGTGCCTAATGCCGAAAGGCCGGGTTTGAGAATTGGGTTCAGTCCCAATGCCAATGCTAGTTGAAGTGTCTTCGCATAATCATAGTCCGAAAACTTTATTTCTCCTGGTTTAGGCGCAACGGCTAGAATGAACTCTCGCAATTCGTGCTCAATATGAATGTGCGCGCGGATTACCAATCCCAAGTCATCCTCGCCGTCCAGCATTTGAAAAAATGCGTCAGTGCGCTCCTCTACACCTTCAATATAGCCGTCCGGAACTTTGGCAATTTCGCACCTTCCCTCGCACACAGCACAGAACACATTCACTGCTGCGTAATCAGATCAGCGATATTTTGACTGCTCTATTTCTTAAGGCCGCGCTCAATCAGCAATCGCACTGCCTCTGATCGACTTACCTCGTGCTCGGCCGCCCATCGATCTACACGCGTTATTTCAGTTTGAGACAAGCGAAGACCAATAATCGGACGCACGCCGGTTGGGGGGCGCCCCCTCTTTTTTTGTTTAACAGATATTGACTGCCTCATATTTTTTGTTTAACACTTATTGCGATGGATCGCTATACCACATAAAGCTCACACATTGGATCATGAAGGGCAGGACAGTAACCACCAATAACTCCCCTTCTCGGAGGCTAGTGAAGGCGAACGCTCGTGGCCTGCCGGCCACCCTTGGCCCCGAGCTCGAGGAAGCGGCAAGTTACGCCCGCGCCGAGAAGGCAGAAGCCACTAGGCGGGCATACAGGTCAGATTTCGCGCTATTCAGGTCCTGGTGTGAGGCCAAAATCGGTCGAACGTTCAATCGCATTCGACCGGTCTGAAAAGTCGGCAATTTGCTCAAGACAGAAGACGCACAAATTGGGCCTGCATCGAGAACAAATCAGCCAATTTGTCGGAATGAGAGCGTTAGAACTTGTCGGAATGGAAACTGGGATTCCAATTAAGTATTTGAAATGATTGGTGGGCGCACCAGGGCTCGAACCTGGGACCCGCTGATTAAGAGTCAGCTGCTCTACCAACTGAGCTATGCGCCCGGATTGCCGCTTGCGGAGATCCCGCCGCGGCGTTTTCGCTTAGCAAAGGTGGGACGGGGTGTCCAGCCGCGCAAGGCTTGCCGAAATCGAAGCAAACAAAGGAAAAGCCGCCGGGCGTCCGGCGGCTTCAGGTGACGGCGGTCGCAGCGCTTCGGGGATAACGCGCGGCCGCCGCGCCTGCTTCTCCCGGCAGCCTACTGCGGCCGCGGGCCGCCATCTGGTCCCATCAGGCCGCGCCCGAAGCCGTCCTGGCCGCGATGCATCCAGCCGCGATGCCCAGCCATGCCGCGACCGCGGAAATGCGGCCGTTCGAGCCGCGCCAGCAGCATGAAGCGGTGCTTCTGCGCCTCGTCCAGGCTCTTGTACAGCGGACCCGCCGCGTCGGCGACCTTCTTGAGCGCGGCGCCGCGTTGCGTCAGCACGTCAGCGCGCAAGGCGAGCCGTTCGACCGGGTCCTTCGGGCGGTCGGCGCTGGCGCGTGCGGCGAACCACGCCGAGCGCTGCTTGGACAAATCGCGCAGCGCGCTCTCCAAGGCCGGCCAATTCTTCTCCTGCTCGGGCGTGAGCTGCAGTCCGGCGTGCAAGGCCGCGATACGCGCATCGCCGAACGCGGCGATGTCCTGCGCGCTCGGCCGCCAGCGCGGCGCGAAGTCGCGGTCGCCGGGACCTTGCTGCGCGTAGGCCAGCGTTGCACCGGCAATCGCAAGCGCGGTCGAACCGGCGAGAACAGTCTTCCACATGGCATTCCTCCAATGGCAATTCGGATGACGCCAATAGTGTAATGCCGCCGCGCCTTTGCAAGTTAAAGTTTGGACAGAGATTACTGCAACGCAATGTTTATGTACGTTTGTTCACCGCAGGAATTGCGCACAACAAGCGTTGTCGCGTCTTGTCACATCATGTGCAGTAATCGCGGCAGCCAGATCGATAGGCCGGGCCAATAGGTCACAACGGCCAAGAAGCCTAACATCGCCAGCAGCCAAGGCCAGACGGCGACGGTGAGTTCGGTGATGCCCATCCTGGCGATGCCCGACGCGACGTACAGGTTCAATCCGACCGGCGGGTGGCACAGGCCGACTTCCAGGTTGACCGTCATCAGAATACCGAAATGGATCGGATCGATGCCGAGTTTGACCGCGACCGGATACAATATCGGCGCCATGATAAGAATGATCGACGATGCCTCCATCACGTTGCCGGCCAACAGCAACAGGACATTGACCACCAGCAGGAATGTGATCCAACCGAGGCCTTGATCGATCATCCACTGCGCGAGATGCTGCGGAATATTCTCGTAAGTGAGCAGGAACGAGAACAGCACCGCGTTGGTGATGATATAGAGCAGCATCGCGCTCAAATTGGCGGACGACAGCAGCACCCGCGGCACATCGCGTAGCTTGAGATCCTTGTAGACGAACACCGCGACGACGAAAGCGTAGACCGCGCTCATGGCGGCCGCTTCGGTCGGCGTAAAGACGCCGGAATAGATGCCGCCGATGACAATGAAGATTAGGAGCAGGCCCCAGATCGATTCGCGGAAGGTGCGGACGCGCTCGACGAAAGAGGCTTTGGGCATGCGCGGATAGTCGTTGCGCCAGGCGCGATAGAATGTGACCGCGCCGAGCGTCGTCGCCAGCGCGATGCCGGGGACGATGCCGGCGATGAACAGCTTTCCGACCGAGGTATTGGTGGCGACTGCAAAGAGCACCATCGGGATGGATGGCGGGATCAGGATTCCCAACGAGCCGGATGTGGTGATCACGCCGGCGCCGAAACGCTTGGGGAAACCCTGCGCCACCATCGCCGGCAGAATGACGGAGCCAATCGCAACCACCGTCGCCGGCGAGGAGCCCGATACCGCGGCAAACAGCGCGCAAGCAAGAACGCCAGCAAGCGCCAGCCCACCATACCAGTGCCCAACCATGGCGGTCGCGAAGCTGATCATGCGGCGCGCGACGCCGCCATGCGTGAGGAAGCCGCCGGCCAGGATGAAGAACGGGATCGCCATGATCTCGAAGCTTTCCAGCCCAGTGAACAGCTTGAGCGCGACCGATTCGGTGCGCACGTCAGTCAGCGTGAACATAAAGGTGAGCACGGTGAGGCCGAGCGAGATCGACACGGGCATGCCGGTCAGCATCAGCGCGATCAGCAGGACAAACATGATGACCGCCCGCATGCTCTGCGGCAGCACAATAAGACCGGTCGCATGCGCGACGCAGATTGCCACGATCAGTAAAGGCGCAAGGATCAGGATGACGCCGAGCGCACTCACGCCCTCCTTTTTCCCGACCGCGAGGCCCACATCGTGGGGATGCAGCGGGTCCTCAAGACCCTCGACATGCGCGACGTCGTGATGCGGTAGCCGGCCGGTCCAATAGAACCACCATGCGACTTGCAGGAAGCGGAAGCACATCAGCCCCGAGCCGAGTGGGAGCGTCAGATAGATCATCCACATCGGCCATTCGAGATCGTTCGACTGCTGGCCGGTCTTGAACATTTCCTCCACGAATGAGCCGCCAAATACGGCGACCACGCCGGTGAACAACGCGCCACAGAGTAGACTGAAGACGATCACCTTTTTGCGGGATGCCGGCGGAAGCATATTGACAAAGACATCGACGCCGACGTGGATGCCCGTCCGCACGCCATAGGCAGCACCGAACTTCGCCATCCAGATGAACATGTAGATGCAAAGTTCCTGCGCCCAGGAAAGGTCGAGCGACGCAAGCCAAAGGTAGATGTCCTTGAGGACCCACGGCACGACGGGAATGCCGTGCGCGTCGCCCCATTTCGACAGATTGATCGAGGCGCCCGTGCCGTAGCGATGCAGCACGGCAACGAAAATCAATAGCGTCGCCGCCGCAATAAGCGTGGCGATCAGCCACTCTTCCAAATGGTCGAGCGCGCGATTGAGTCGCTTGAGCACGTAAACCCCCCGGTCTCAGACCGAAACGGCCGGGAGCGCGATACTCCCGGCCGATCATTATTCTTGGCCGTCGACGGCTAGGCTCAGTTCACATCTTGACGTCAAGTTCTTTGGCGACCAAGTCGAGCACTTCCTGGCCGACGCGGCCCTTGGCCCACTTGTATGTCGGCTGCATCGCCTTTTGCCAGGCCGCCTTTTGTTCGGGCGTCAGGTAGTGCAGCGTGGTCTTGCCGGAGGCCTTGATCGCTGCGAGCGCGTCTTCGTTCTCCTTGCGAGCGATCGAGTTGGTGTAGTCCGTGGCCTCGTCCATGGCCTTGTCGAGCTGCGCGCGAATATCGGCCGGCAATCCGTTCCAGAACTTGGTGTTCACGATCACCGCGTATTGCAGGTGCGCGTGATAGGAGACGGTGATGTCCTTCTGCACCTCATGGAACTTCTGCGTCAGATAGTTCGAGGGCGTATTTTCGCAGCCGTCCACCACGCCGGTCTGCAACGCCTGATAGACTTCCGAGAACGCCATGATCTGTGGGATCGAGCCGAGATTGCGGAAGTATTGGTCGGCGATCTTCGACCCGGAGATACGGAACTTGAGGCCTTGGAAATCGGCCGGCATCAGCAGCGGCCGGTTGGCCGATACCATGTGGAAGCCGTTGTCCCAATAAGCCAAGCCGGTGATGCCTTTTGACTCAAGCTTCTGGAACAGCCACTTGCCAACTGGACCTTTCATCGCCTTGGCGTAGGTGTCGTCATCCTTGAACAGCCAGGGCAGATCGAGCGCTTCGAACTCCTTGGCGCCGAGGGGCGCGAATTTCGCGGTCGAGGGCGCCAGCATCTGCACCGAGCCGAGCTGTAAAGCTTCGATCTCTTCCTTGTCCTTGAACAAAGACGAGTTCGGATAGACTTCGACCTTGACCTTGCCGTTGGTGTATTTCTCGGCCAGCTCCTTGAACTTGAGCGCGCCCTTGCCCTTCGGCGTGTCGTTGGCCACGACATGGCTGAATTTGATGATGATCGGGGCTTGCGCCATCACGGCACTCGGTGCCGCGAATACAGCGACCGCAGCCGCCGCGATAAGCCATTTACGCATCGAATTTTCCTCCGCTACAGTTTATTGGAATCGGGTATTTTGCTTGTTTTTCGGTGAGTTACCCTGACATTTAACCGCCGAAACGGCAAGTAGGCGGCGCTATCCTGCTCAACGCAGCGCACAGTTTGGCGAAGGCGCCGAGTTTGAAGAGATCAAAGCCCTAGATAGGCTTGCCGGATTTCCGGTTTGGCGGCGACCTCGGGGCTCGGCCCTTCGAGGAAGGAGCGGCCTTCGGCGATGACATAAGCATAATCGCTGAGCGCCAGCGCCAGGTGCAGATTCTGTTCGACCAACAGCACGGTGACACCCCCCGCTTTTAAGGCCTTCAGGGTCTCCGCCAGTTGCTGCACCACGACCGGCGCCAGGCCAAGCGATAATTCGTCGATGATCAGGATTTCCGGCACCGCCATCAGCCCACGGGCAATCGCCAGCATCTGCTGCTCGCCGCCAGAGAAAGTCCCAGCCTTCTGATCCCGGCGCTCCTTCAAGCGCGGAAACATGTCGTAGACCTGCTCGAGTTGCCTGCTGAAGTATTGACGGGCGCGATGCGAGTAAGCGCCCATCTCCAGGTTCTCTTCCACCGTCATGTTGCTGAACAGCTGGCGTCCCTCGGGCACCAGCACGAGTCCGCGCGCGGCCTTGGTATGCGCCGACAGCCAAGTCACGTCCTCGCCGGCGAACACGACCTTGCCACCGTGCGGGCGCAAGGCGCCGGTGATGGCGCGCAGGCTGGTGGTTTTACCCGCGCCGTTGGCGCCGAGCAGCGTGGTCATGGTGCCGCGTTTGACCTTGAGCGAGATGCCCCAGAGCACCTGCACGTCGCCGTAGCCGGCCTCGAGAGCCTCGACCTGCAGCAGGATATCGGTCACGCCGGTTTCTCCGCTGCGCTGAGCAATTTGGAATCGCCGAGATAGGCGGCGATCACGTCGGGATTGTCGGCGACCTCGCGCGGCGAGCCTTCGGCAAGCTTGGCGCCGAGATTGAGCACGACGATGCGATCCGACAGGCTCATGACCGCGCGCATAATGTGTTCGATCATCAGGATGGCGACGCCGTTGTCGCGAATCTTGCGCACCGTCTCGATCATTCCCTCGGTTTCGGTGGGATTGAGACCGGCGAGCACCTCGTCGAGCAGCAACAGCCGCGGCCGCGCCGACAATGCGCGCGCCAGCTCCAGCCGCTTCTTGCCGGCGGTGGTCAGCGAGCCCGCCGGCGCACCGGCGCGGTCGCCGAGGCCGATCATGTCGATGACCTCGCGCGCCACCTTGCGCGCGGCTGCCAGCGGCAGCGCCTCGCGGCCGAAACAGGCGCCGACGGTGCAGTTATCGAGCACGCTCAGCCCGCCGAGCGGCTGCACAATTTGATGGGCGCGCGCGATTCCGTGACCGCAGACGCGATACGGCGGGCCGCCGGTGATGTCTTGTTCGGCGAAAAAGACCTTGCCGCTGTCGGGCGGGTAAACGCCGTTGATCAAATTGAAGACGGTCGATTTTCCGGCGCCGTTCGGCCCGATCAGGCCGAGGATCTCGCCTTCGTTGACGGTCAGGCTCAGCCGGTCCACGGCCTGCAATCCGCCGAACCGCTTGCTGACGCGGCTGACCTCGAGGAGCGTGCTCATTCCAGCCACCTCCTCGTCTTCGGCCAGTGCTGATGCAGCCATCCAAGCAGCCCGCCGGGCACGAATTGCACGATCAGCAGCAGCAGCGCGCCGGCGATCACCAACTGGAATTGCGAGAAGCTTTGCGCCGTCAACAGGAAGCCGCGCAGTTCCTCGTAGAGGAAAGCGCCGAGCGCCGGCCCCAGGATAGTACCGGAGCCGCCAAGCATGACCATCACGATCGCCTCGATCGAGGTCTGCAGGTTGAAGGCGCTGGTCGGCTCGATGATGCCGCTCTTGAAGAAATAGAGGCCGCCCGCGACCGCCGGCAGGAAGGCGGAAGCGCTATAGACCATCGCCTTGTACAGCGGGGTCGGCACGCCCAGCACCGAGGCGGCATCCTCGTTCTGGCCGATGGCCAAGAGGCCGAGGCCGAATTTCGAATTCCTGATCGCGTAGCTCGCCAAGAGCGATGCCGCGGTCACGGCGACGATCAACAGATACGTGGTCCACAGCGCCTGCATCGGGCCACCGAGCGAGCCGTAGGAGTCGAGCGACAGATAGATGCCGGTCGCCCCGCCCCACGGCTCGAAATTGACCACCAGTTGCTGGATCGCCTGGTTCACCCCGATGGTGGCGAGCGCGAAAAACGCCCCGCGCAACCGCAGGATGCCAAGGCCGAACAACAGGGCCAGCGCGCTGACCGCAACGCCGGCGACGAGCGCCGCCGGGATCACGTTCCATTGCAGCGCGGTGACGAGATAGAGACAGACATAGCCGCCGAGGCCGAAGAAGACGATGTTGCCGAAATTGACGTAGCCGGCATAGCCGATCATCAGATTGAGGTTGCTCGCCAGGATGATATAGACCGCCGCCAGCAGCAGGCTTTCGCGCAAGCCAACATCGTCGGCAAAATACGGATAAAGCGCATACAGCAGCGCCGCCGCGACGATGAACCAGGGAAACGGACGGCGCCACACAGGATCAGGCCTTGGTAAATGAGAAAATGCCGCGCGGGAATGCGATCAGGCAGAAAACGAACAGACCAAACTCGACGATCGGAATCCAACTCAGGGGCATGAACGGCGTCGCCAGGCCTTCGATCAGGCCGAGCGCGATGCCACCCATGAGTGCGCCGGCCGGATTGCCGAGCCCGCCGAGCACGGTGACGACGAAGCTCTTGAGTTGATAGGCCTCGCCCGACAGCACGGTGAACGGGAACATGGTCGCGATCAGCGTTCCGGAGACGCCGGCGAGCGCGACGCCGAGACCGAAGGCCATGGCCAGCACTTGCGTCGTCGGGATGCCGCACAATTCGGCCGCCTCGCGATTGGTGGCGACCGCGCGCACCGCCTTGCCGATGCGCGTGTGGTAGAGCAGCAGATACAGCAGCCCGGCGATCACCACCGCCAGCGCCGCCGCGGTGATGTGCGTGCCGGTGAAGGTGTAGCCGCGCCAGCTCACGCCCGGCATGCTGACCTGCACGTTGTATGGGCTGGTGGTCCACCAGGCGGTGCCGAGGCCGATCAGCACCATGTTGAGCGCGAAGGTCGAGAGCAGGCTCATCAGCTCCGGCCGCCCGATCATCCTATGCACGCCGATCCAATAGAGCGCGATGCCAACGACGAAACCAAACACGATCATCAGCGGGACGGCGCCATAGGGGTGCAGGCCGAGCATGTTCGCCACCGTATAAAGGACGAACATACCGATGACGACGATCGCGCCGTGGGCGAGATTGATGACGTTCATGACGCCCCAAATGAGCGTCAATCCCATGGCGGCGAGTCCATAGACCGCGCCGATGAGGATGCCGTCGATTACGGAGGCGAGGATACCGATCATGGAAGGGGGTGGGCGGCGGCGATGAACGCCGCCGCCGCAACTCGTTCAATCAATAGAGCGGGTCGGCGGTCTTCGCCGCCTTCGGCCAAATCACTTCCTTGACCAGCTTGCCGTCTTTCTTCTGCCACTGCGCAAGCACCATGTCGTGAGCGATCTGCAGCCCGTGCGACTTTGGATCGTTGGAGAACTTGGTGCGGCCGAAGAAGGTGGTGACGTCCATCGCGTTGAGCTCGGCAGCGACCTTGGCCGGTTCGATCGAACCGGCCTTCTCCATCGCATGCTGCAGGATCAAGCCGGCCGCATAGCCACCGGCCGCATGATAGGCGGGCCCGATTTTGTACTTGTCGGTGAACTCCTTGGTGAATTGCGCAACCGTCGGGCCAAAGTCGGGCTTGTAGGCCGCTTCCGGTTCCCATTGCGATGGCACCGAGATGCCGACCGCCGCGTCGCCGAGCTCGGCGAACTTCGGGCTGTCGGGAGCAACCAGCAACGTGATCCACTTCACGCCGGCCTTCTGTTCATGCAGCTGACGGGCGAGCGTGGCGCCATCGGCATAGTGGCCGCCGCCGAGCAGCGCATCCGCCTTGGCGGCGATCATCTTGTTGATGACCGGTGAGAAGTCCGTGGTGCTGCCGGCGTAGGATTCGTCGGCCGCAATCACGTCGCCCTGCTTCTTGGCGGTCTCGCGCACCGCCGCCACCACCGCCTTGCTGAAGGGGTCGTCTTCATAGACGAAAGCGACGTGCGGCGTCGGATTCTTCTCTTTCAGCGCCTGCAGCGCGCCGGCCAGATACTGGCTAGATCCGGTGTAGAGCTGGAACAGGTTCTTGTTGCCGAGCTGGTAGGTCTTCTCCAGGGCGCCGCCGGTGGTGATCATCACCTTACCGTACTGCTCGGAGATGATGGCCGCGGTCGCGACCAAGCCTGATGAATACGGGCTGATCAGGAACTGCGCCTTATCCTGGGTAATCAGACGCGTGTAGAGCTGCTGCACGCGGGTGTTCTGCGATTCGTCGTCATAGCTGACGAGTTTGACCGTATAGCTCTTGCCGCCGACCTTGATGCCGCCTTTGGCGTTGACGTCGTCGCGCCACAGCTCGATGCCGCGCATCTGCGCCGTCGAGTCGTTGTTCAACGCGCCGGTCTGCGAGGCGGTAAATCCGATGGTAATGGTCTCTTGGGCGAAGGCCGGGCTCGCAGCGAACAGCATCGATGCGGCGAGCAGATATAATGTTTTTTTCATGGGCTCCTCCATAAGTCGCTCCCGTGCGGGCATTTCTGCGGCACAATTGCGCCGTCACTTTTCCAGTGTCAAACCGCCTCTGGAACGAGATGGTAAAATAATAAAGAGCCGGCCCCAACTCGGGGTTGACGCAGGTCAAACTGTCGCACCCTGAACACGGCCAGTCGCGCGGCCGCGCATGGCATGGCGGTAGCGCGATGCGCCCTCGGCGATCAGAAGTCGATTGCCTGTGTTGGCTGGCGCGAGGCCGTAGCCGACGGCATCAGTTCAATGCCGCCATCACCACCGGGCCAAAGCCCATTTCCTGCGCGAGCTGGCCGGCCGCCTGCTTTTGCTGGTCATTGAGCCGGGCAATCAAAGGGCGGGCGGCGACCGCCAATCGCTCGACAGCAGCACTGTCGAGCACGATCTGGACCACGCGCCGGCTGACACGGTGTACGAAGCCGTCGTTCTCGTTCCGCTCCTGGTTGCGGGCGAGTTCACGCAACGCGGCCTCCACCGGCCGCCAATAGCGTTCCTGCTCCTGCGTCAGTTGCAATGCACTGCGGATGCGCCCGACATCAATCGAGGCCGATACGGGTCTCTGCGCGGCGTAGCCGTTTCCAATTTCCCCGGCGCCAGCGGCCGAGAGATTCGACAGCAAACCAACAGCCGCGAGCGCGAACACGCCCGCGCAAAATACCTTGTTCATCCCTTTGATATCCCCGTCTCTGCTAAGGGTGCGAGCGCGGGGCGATAGCCGTCAAATCCGCCCCAAAAGCGAACGAAATGAGGGCAAAATGTGATTTTTCGGGTTCCAAGGGGAACCCTTCCGCAAGAGCAGAAATGCCGCTCGGAAAGGCGGCATTTCGCATGTTCTCATCTGATTTTCAGCCGACGTCGGTTGAATGAATGCGTTTTTCGACCGACGGCGTGCGGTTGCGCTTGCTGGTCAGCTTGTTGAGCGCGCCGAGATAGGCCTTGGCCGAGGCCACCAGCGTGTCGGGGTCGGCGCCCTTGGCGGTAAAGGAGCGGCCGTCTTCCGACAGCCGCACCGAGACCTCCGCCTGCGCGTCGGTGCCCTCGGTCACCGCATGCACCTGGTAGAGCTCGAGCTTGGCCTTGTGCGGCACCAGGGTGTGGATGGCATTGAAGATCGCGTCCACCGGGCCGTTGCCGGTCGATTGCGTGGTGGTGTGCTTGCCATCGATGTCGAGCGTGAGCGTCGCGGTCTGCGGGCCCATGGTACCGGCGATCACCGTGAGCGAGATGATCTTGATGCGGTCGTGCGCGGTGGCGATCTCTTCGTCCACCAGCGCCTCGATGTCCTCATCGAAGACCTGCTTCTTGCGGTCGGCCAGCGCCTTGAAGCGCACAAAGGCGTCTTCCAACTGATTGCCGGCCAATTGATAACCGAGCTCTTCCAGCTTGTGCACAAAGGCGTGCCGGCCGGAATGCTTGCCCATCACCAGCGAGGTCTGTTTCACGCCGACCGATTCCGGCGTCATGATCTCGTAGGTCTGGGTATGCTTGAGCATGCCGTCCTGGTGGATGCCGCTCTCGTGCGCAAACGCGTTCCGGCCGACGATTGCCTTGTTGTATTGTACCGGGAACGAGGTCACGGCCGCCACCAGCTTCGACGCGCGCGTGAGCATGGTGGCGTCGATCCCGGTCCAATACGGCAGCACGTCGTTACGCGTGCGCATCGCCATGACGACTTCTTCGAGCGCGGCATTGCCGGCGCGCTCGCCGATGCCGTTGATGGTGCATTCGATCTGCCGCGCGCCGGCATTGACGCCGGCGAGCGAATTGGCCACTGCCATGCCGAGATCGTTGTGGCAATGGGTGGAGAACACGGCCTTGTCGGCGTTGGGCACGCGCTCGCGTAGCATCTTGATGAGCGCAAAATATTCCTCCGGCACCGTGTAACCGACGGTGTCGGGGATGTTGATGGTGGTGGCGCCGGCGTTAATCGCCGCCTCCACGCAGCGGCAGAGGAAATCATGCTCGGTACGGGTGCCGTCCTCGGCCGACCACTCCACGTCGTCGGTGTGGCCGCGCGCACGGGTGACCTGCGCGATCACCATCTCGTAGACGTCGTGCGGCTCCTTCTGCAGCTTCCATTTCATGTGCACCGGCGACGTGGACAGGAAGGTGTGGATGCGCTTGCGCTCGGCCGGCTTGATCGCCTCCGCGCAGCGATCGATATCCTTGGGCGCCGCGCGCGAGAGCCCGCAGATCACGGAACTCTTCGCGCGCTTGGCGATCTCGTTGACGGCGGCGAAGTCGCCTTCCGAGGCGATGGGAAAGCCGGCCTCGATGATGTCGACACCCATGGTATCGAGCATCTCGGCGACCTCGAGCTTCTCCTCATGGGTCATGGTGGCGCCGGGACATTGTTCGCCGTCGCGCAACGTCGTGTCGAAGATAACGACACGGTCCTTGGCGGACTGGGTCTGGGACGTCATGGCAGAAATTCCTTCTCCTCGAACGCGCCGCTTGGGCGCTCTATGGGGGGTGCTCATTCCGAAGGTCCCCCGAGTGCCCAGGCGTCACATGCCCAGCCGGCCCTCAGGGGCGGATAAGGAGAAGGAGCGTGCCCAGAATGAGGGTGGCCGCGGGACCGGCCTTGCCGGCCGCCCGTCCAATCGCGCAGATGGTCTGCCGCGTCGACATGGCTCTCGAACGTCCCGCGTCTCCGACGGTCAAGGTGGCGAACTTCGGTAAAGCCCGCGTTAACCGCATGTAGAAGGCCCAGCTTCTAGCGGAAACAGGACGGCCGAATCAAGCACCGGAATAGGTCAGCATTGCTGTCTGGTGTCCCGCAACCGCAGGCACTATTTCAGCGCGGCAAAATGGACCGCAATCAAATCAAAAGCGTTTGGCTGCGCCAAAGCATTTTCATACCGATATTCTTTGCGCTGCTGCTCGCGCCGGCCGGGTCGCTGAATTACTGGCAGGCCTGGGTGTACGGCTTCGTCTTCGCCGCCACCACGACCGCGATCGGCATCTATTTCCTCAAGCGCGATCCGCGGGTGGTCGAACGCCGCATGCGGGTCGGGCCGGCGGCCGAACGCGAGCCCGCGCAAAAAATCATCATGACCTTGATGCTCGCCGGTTTTGTACTGCTCCTCGTGGTCCCCGGCTGCGATCATCGCTGGCATTGGTCGAGCGTTCCGGCCTGGCTGGCGCTTACCGCCGACGTTTTCGTCGTTCTGGGCTTGCTCGGCACGGCGGTCGTGGTCAGGCAAAACAGCTATGCGGCGTCGACCATCACTGTCGAAGCCGGGCAACCGGTCATCTCCACCGGACTCTATGCGGTCGTCCGCCACCCCATGTACAGCGCCGCGCTCGTCATGACGGCCTTCACCCCGCTGGCGCTCGGCTCGTACTGGGCCCTGCTCCTCGTCATCTCGATAATCCCGGTGCTGGCCTGGCGACTGCTCGATGAAGAGCGCGTGCTGACGCGTGACCTGCCGGGCTACGCGGACTACTGCCGCAAGGTCCGTTACCGGCTTATTCCCCTGCTCTGGTAGTCAGCTCACGTCTTCAACAGCTCCGGATCGATCGGCAGCGTGCGGATGCGCTTTCCCGTTGCCGCGAAGATCGCATTGCACAGCGCCGGAATAGCCGGCGGCAGCGGCGGCTCACCCAAGCCGGTCGGCGAATGGTCGGTTTTGAGGAAATGCACCTCGACCGGCGGCGCCTGCGTCAGGCGCAGCGGCGCGAACGTATCGAAGTTCGCCTGCACCACGCGACCGTTCTCAATAGTGATCTTCTGGTTCAAGGCTTCGCCGCAACCGTCGAGGATGCCGCCTTGCGCCATGTTCTCCGCCGCCGTCGGGTTGATGACCGGGCTGCCGATGTCGCCGACCGCCCAGACCTTGTTGATCTTCACCCGCCCGTCATTGGCGACCGCCACTTCGGCCACTTCGGCGAAATAGCCGAGGTGGCTGTAGTAGACGGCGACGCCGCGGCCCGCCCGCGGCGGCAGATCACCTTTCCCCCAGCCCGACACTTCGCGCACTTTTTCAAGGACCGCGCGGGCGCGGCCGGTGTTGAAGCCCTCGCCCCGGCCCGCGAGCGTTTCGTCGTTGCCGAGCAGATCGATCTGGAATTGCAGCGGATCCTCGCCGGCGGCATGCGCCATTTCGTCAATGAAGGATTGGAAGACGAAAGCGAGCGCATTGTCCCCGGGCGCGCGCAATGGTCCGGTGGGGATGCCGAACGGAATCAACGAATAGCCAATGGACAAGTTTGGTACGCGGCCGGCCGGAAAAGTACTCGCATCGAGGTTGGCCGAGCTTGCGAAACGGCCGTTGTCGCCGAAGCTGACGAAATGCTGCTGCCAGGCGACAAGCCGGCCGTCCTGGTCCAGACCGCCCTTGAGGAAGTGCCAGCCGGCCGGCCGGTAGAAATCGTGCTGGATGTCGTCGGCGCGGTTCCACAGCAGCTTGACCAGCGCGCCGGCCGCTTTCGAGATCCATGCGGCCTCGACCATGTAGTCGTTCATCAGCCGCCGGCCGAAGCCGCCGCCGACGAGCGTCATGTGGATGGTGATGTTCTTCGGATCGAGCCCGAGCGTTTTGGCGACCAGTTGGCGTCCGGGCTCCGGATTCTGCGTCGGCGCCCAGATCTCGGCGCGGCCACCTTGCACACGCGCGGTGCAGTTCATCGGCTCGAGCGTCGCATGGGCGATGAACGGATAATGATAGGCCGCCTCGACGACACGCGCTGCGCTCTTGAGCGCGGCCGCCGCGTCGCCGTCATTGCGCAGACTCGCGGCCGGCGTTTTGCTGCCGAATGCGACGGCCTGGCGCGTAAAGCCGTCGCTGCTCTGTGCGCGGGTCGCGCCCTCGTTCCATTTCACCTGCAGCTTCTGCCGCGCCTTTTCGGCCTGCCACCAGCTCTCCGCGACGATGGCGACACCGGGCATCAGCCCGGTCAAATCAGTGCCGCCTTGCACCACAAAGGCCGAACGCACGCCCGGCATTTTGCCGACGGCGTCGATGTTAGCTTCGACAACTTTGCCGCCGAACACCGGACACTTCTCAAAGACGGCATAGAGCATGCCTGGAACGACAGTATCGATGCCGAACAGCGTTTCACCCTTGACCATCTTCGGGCCGTCGACGCCCGGAACCGAATGGCCGATGATCTTGTAGTCTTTCGCATCCTTGAGCTTCACGCGGTCCAGATTCGGCACCGGCAGCTTCGCCGCCGCGGCGGCGAGTGCGCCGTAGCTGAGCGCGCGACCGGACGCTTGATGCCACACCTTGCCTGAGACGGTGTCGCATTCGCTCACCGCAACTTTCCAGCGCCGCGCCGCCGCCGCGACCAGCATCTGCCGTGCCGCCGCGCCGACCTTGCGCATCGGATCCCATTCCAGCGGCGTCGCCATGCTGCCGCCGGCGACCTGCCGCCCGTAAATGGCGGAGTCGGCGAGCGTCTGTTCGATGCGGACCTGACTCCAGTCGACGTCGAGTTCCTCGGCGATCAGCATCGGCAGCATGGTCTTGATGCCCTGCCCGATCTCGGGGTTCTTCGACATGATGGTGACGATATTATCGGGCGCGATACGCACGTAGGCATTGAAAATTGTGGTCTCGGTGTCGGGCGCTGCGGCAGCAACCAAATCCGGCAGGGCGAAGCTCAGCAGCAGCCCGCCTCCGGCCGACGCACTGACTTTCAGGAAATCCCGGCGCGAGGCGTTGGCTGCAGTCAACGCCGCAAGCGGCTGGCCGCCCCAGGATTGCTTTGATGTGAGACGAGCGTGCGACATGGCTCACGCCCCTTTCTTGGTTGCGGCGGCGCCAAGATCGGCCTTAGCCGCCTGCTTGATGGCTTCGCGGATGCGTGGGTAGGTCCCGCAGCGGCAGATATTGCCGTTCATCGCCGTATTAATGTCCTCATCGCTCGGCGTCTTGGTCTGCGCGAGTAGCGCGGCGGCCGACATGATCTGCCCCGGCTGACAGTAGCCGCATTGCACCACGTCGACGTCGAGCCAGGCTTTCTGCAGGCGCGCGCCGATTGGCGTGTTGCCGATGCCTTCGATCGTCGTCACGGCCGCAGTTCCGACATTGGAAATCGCCGTCACGCAGGACCGCGCAGGCGCGCCATCGAGGTGCACGGTGCAGGCGCCGCACAATCCGGCGCCGCAGCCGAATTTGGTGCCTTTGAGATCAATGACGTCGCGCAAGACCCAAAGCAGCGGCGTGTCGCTGTCGACGTCGACCTTACGAGCGCGGCCATTGACATGGAGCGTGTACTGCATGGGCAGCCTCGCGAACTAAAAGGTGCGCGCTATCGCGAGCGCGGCGGTATATTCGTAATGCTGGAACGCGAAAAGGATGCTCCTTTTCGGACGCATCATACAAGCGATCATCTCACAGGGGACGCATGCGCCGCCCGCAAGGTGGTCGCATCGCCGTCCCCGTTCTTGATCGGTGTTGCCTTGTTTTGACCGCTCTCGCGGTCGCGTCAGCCGCTTTTGCCCGACTTGAGGGCTTTTTCAGACTGGCGCAATTCCTTGAGCGCCTTGCCCTCGACTTTGGGGTAATTGAGGTTGAGGCTCTCGAGTTCCTGCACGACCGCCGCCGCCACCACCACCCGGGAAAACCACTTGTAGTCGGCCGGCACAACGTACCAGGGCGCCTCTGGCGTGCTGGTACGGCGGATCATGTCCTCGTGGGCGGCCATGTAGTCGTCCCAGCGCTCGCGCTCGGTGACGTCGCTCATGGAGAATTTCCAACGCTTGCTCGGCTCGTCGATGCGAGCGAGGAATCGCTTGCGCTGCTCGTCCTTTGAGACATTGAGGAAGAACTTGAGGATGCGCGTGCCGTTGCGCGCGAGGTGGCGCTCGAAGGCGCGGATATCCTCGAACCGCTCAAGCCAGATATTTTTGCCGATGCGTTCTTTCGGCAGCCTCTGCCGCGCCAGCAAATCCTTGTGCACGCGCACGGTCAGCACTTCCTCGTAATGCGAGCGGTTGAAGATGCCGATGCGCCCGTTGGTCGGCAGCCGCTGCGCCACGCGCCAGAGAAAATCGTGCTGCAATTCCTCCGCGCTCGGCTGCTTGAAGGAATGCACCTCGCAGCCTTGCGGATTGATGCCGCTCATCACGTGCTTGATGATGCTATCCTTGCCGGCGGCGTCCATCGCCTGCAGCACAATCAACAGCGACCAGCGGTCTTCCGCATAGAGCCGCTGCTGCAATTCGGCCAGCCGCTCGATGCCGTCGGCGAGCATCGCCTGCGCCTCTTTCTTGTCGACGGTCAGCCCGCAGCACTCGGCGGGGTCGTGCTTGGACAGACGGAACTGGTCCGGCTCATCGATGCGGAAGCGCTTGGCGATGCGGTCGAGCTTCATGGGCAGAACCTATCGCAGGTCGAACCGCCGCGCCAGGAACGCGGTGACGAAGCCTGGCATCGCCAAATCGAAATCGGCGGGGCTGCGCACGATGCGGATGTCGGCGAGCTCCGGCTGCCGCTCGCGCGCCAAGTGATCGAGGATCCGCGCGCGCAGGCTCGCGGCGCTGTCGCCGCTGCGCAGCACCTTGATATGCGCGATCAACGACGCATCGAAAACACTGGTCCAGCCCGGCTCGGCGGTGAACTCGTCGACATCGAGCCCGGTCTCCTCTTTGAGCTCGCGATGCACGCTGAGATCGAGATCGACGCGATCACCGACGAGGTCGTTGAGGTCCGGCGTGCCGCAGGGAAAATAGATACGGCCGCTGTTGGCGGTGTGCGGACCCATGACGCCAAGCAGAAATGCGCCGTCAGCGGCCAAAATCGCCGCCGCGCCGAAACAATCGTGGATCGCCGCCGCCGGGCGGCCCCAGGCGCGCCAGGCGGCAAAGCTCGCGAAATCGGTTTCGAGATAGCGTCCGCCAAACACGCCGTCCGCCAAAGCGTGCTCGTGTAGCAGCATGACGCGCCCATTCCATAGCGTTGGATTTTCGCGCTGGCGCGCGGCGAACCAGGCATCGATGTCGGCGCGCCGTTCGTGCGCAAAGTCCCAAGGCTTCCGCGCGAGCGTTAATTCCAAGCGATCGACGTGAACAATTGATGCCGTATTATTCATGGCGCGTATTATAACCGTTCCGCCGCGAAGACCCGGCTCGGATTGACGATCTCGTCTTGCGCGGCGACGAGCTGAATTTCGTCCGCATCCATCTCCGCCGTCTTGTTCAGCACCCCAAACACCGCCGACGCGGCGCAGCTAAGCGCTTCGTCGATCTTTCCGCTGCGCAGATAATGGGCGAAGAACAGCGCTGCGATGGCGTCGCCCGCGCCGTTCGCCATCAATGGCAGCTTCGGCGTGCGCAGGCGATAGCGGCCGGTCCTATCCGAGACGATGAGATCGATGCTGTCCTCGGGCGTATCTTCGACATGCAATGACGTCACCAGTACGGCGCTCGGCCCGAGGGCATGGACGGCGTTGATCGCGACGAGCGTATCAGCGAGCGTCTTGCTGGCGCGGCCGGCGAGATAATCGAGCTCGAACTGGTTCGGCGTGACGATATTGGCGGCGGGCACTGCCTTCTCCTTGATGAATTCCGGGATGCCCTTGCGCACGAAGAAGCCGCGGCCGACGTCGCCGATCACCGGATCGCAGCAATAGCGCACCGACGGATTGGTGCGCCGGACAGTGTCCACTGCGTCGAGGATGGCGGCCCCGATATCGGCCCCGCCGATATAGCCCGACAGTACGCCCTCGCATTCGCTCAAGACACCGCGCTGCCCGAGACCGGCGACCAAATCGCGGATCAGATCCGCATCGAACACCCGGCCCTGCCATTTGCCGTAACCGGTGTGGTTGGAGAACTGCACGGTGTGGATCGGCCAGACCTCGATCCCGATGCGCTGCAGCGCAAACACCGCGGCGGAATTGCCGACGTGTCCGTAAGCGACATGCGACTGGATGGAGAGAATGTTCATGGCATCGACAATAACAAACACGGCGGGGAAATGCCCCCGCCGTGTTCCGCTTATAACGACGCGCGCGTCTAACGCTACTTCATCCCCATCTTCTTGTTGGCCTGCTCGACGTACTTGTTGGTGTAGGTCTTCGACAGGTCGATATGCGCTTTGGCGACGTCGGGCGACGACTGGCTGAACACCGCGAGCACGGCCTCGGCGCCCTTCGGATCCATGCGGCCGGTTTCCGAATACATCGGCAGCGTGTTCTTCAGCGCCGCGATGTATTGCGCCTTGTCCTTGCCGACCAGTTCGGGCGGCATCTTGGCGGCGATCTCTTCCGGCGTATGCGAGTGGATCCACCTCAGCGTGGCCACGATCGCATTGGTCATCCCCTGCACTTCCTTCTCGTGCCCGGCGATCCATTCGGCCTTGGTATAGAGCGCTCCGCCCGGATATTCGCCGCCGAATACGGCCAGCGTATCCTTCTGGCTGCGCGTATCGCTCAGGATCTTCAGGTCGCTGTATTTATTCTTCAGGATCGTCACCGCGGGATCGAGCATGACGGCGGCGTCGATCTGTCCCTGCTCCATGGCAGCAACCGCGCTCGCGCCGAGCCCGACACCGATCACGGCCGTGGCGTTCGGGTCCATGCCGTTCTTGCTCAACAGGTATTTCAGGAAGAAGTCGGTGGACGAGCCGGGCGCGCTGACGCCGACCTTCTTGCCGGCCAGATCCTTGACCGACTTGATCTCCGCCGTGTGCTTCGGCGAGACCACGAGGACGAGACCGGGGAAGCGGTCATAGACCACGAAGGCCTGCAGATGCTGGCCCTTGGCGGCGAGATTGACGCAGTGGTCGAAATAGCCGCTGACCACGTCGGCTGAGCCGCCGATCACCGCTTTCAAGGACTCCGAGCCGCCCTTGAAATCCACCACGTCGACATTGACGCCAGCCTTCTCGTATTCGCCGAGCGCCTTGGCCAGCATGGTCGGCAGGTAACACAGGCACGAGCCGCCGCCGACGGCGAGCGTGACCTTGGATTGCGCGAGCGCGAGACCCGACGAGAGCAAAAGCGCGGCGAGCGTGATAGCAAGCCCCCGGAATAATGCGGGCATGACGTCCTCCCTGTTTTCCTGGCCTTTCTTGGGGCCATTTCGGCGGGGACGATAGGCCAGCCCGGCAAGTCTGACTAGGGCCTGCGAAATCCGCTGGCGGAGGCCGCCAGATCGCTATAAATGCAGGACGCCGCAATCCAAGCCCCACGTATAAGGACCGACACTATGAGGAAACTGCTTTTGGCCGCAGCCGGCGCGGCGGCACTGCTCGGCATGTCCCCTGCCCTGGCCGCGGACTATCCGTCGCGGCCGATCACTCTTGTGGTTCCGCTTAGCGTCGGGGGGTCGACCGACGTCATCGGGCGCATCGTGGCGCAGGGCATGGGCGAAACGCTCGGCCAGACCATCGTGGTGGAAAATACGACCGGCGCCGGCGGCACCATCGGCGAAGGCCGCATCTCGCGCGCGACGCCCGACGGCTACACCATCGGCATCGGCCAATGGGGCACCAATGTCGCCACCGGCGCGATCTACAAGCTGCCGTACGATCTGATGAAGGACTTCGAGCCGATCGGCCTGATCGCCACGCAGCCGTTCTTCATCGTCGCCCGCAAAACGATGCCGGCCAACAATCTGAAGGAACTGCTCGCCTGGCTGCGCGAGAACGGCGACAAGACGAACGTCGGCAATTCCGGCGTCGGCTCGCCGAGTCACGTCAGCGCGATCCTGTTTCAGAAAGCGGTCGGCGTGAAACTCACCATGGTGCCCTATCGCGGCGCCGGCGACTCGACCGCCGCGCTGCTCGGCGGGCAGGTCGACGTGATGCTCAACACGCCGGCGATTTCAATCGCGCAGATGAAGGCGGGCCAGATCAAGGTCTACGCCGTCACCGCGAAAAACCGCATCGCCGTTGCACCGGATGTGCCGACCACGGACGAGGCCGGACTGCCTGGCTTCTATTTCACCTTCTGGCACGCGCTGTGGGCGCCGAAAGGCACGCCGAAGGAGATCGTCGCCAAGCTCAATGGCGCATTGCGCACCGCCCTCGCCAATCCGGCGACGCGCAAGAAGCTCATCGATCTGGCGCAGGAGATTTTCCCGCCCGACGAACAGTCGCCGGAAGCCTTGCGCAAGTTCCAGCAGGCCGAGATTGACAAGTGGTGGCCGATCATCAAGGAAGCCGGCATCAAGGCGCAGTAACGGCTTGCGAGTAGCGGGCGGCGCTCAAGGGCGGGCGTCGCTCGCCAGCGGCCGCCAGACCAGCAGGCGCTTTTCGATCAGCGTGACGATGGTATCGATCACGATGACGAAAGCGGCGAGCACGAACATGCCGGCGAACACCCCGGCGACGTCGAACACGCCCTCCGCCTGCTGGATCAGATAGCCGAGACCGGCCGCGGACCCGAGATATTCGCCGACCACCGCGCCCACCACGGCAAAGCCGACTGAGGTGTGCAGCGAGGAAAACATCCACGACAGCGCCGACGGCCAATAGACGTGGCGCATCAATTGCCGTTCGCTCATCCCCAGCATCCGGGCATTGGCCAGCACCGTGGGGCTGACTTCCTTGACGCCCTGATAGACGTTGAAGAACACGATGAAGAATACCAGGGTCACGCCGAGCGCCACCTTCGACCAGATGCCCAACCCGAGCCACAGCGTGAAGATCGGCGCCAGCACCACGCGCGGCAGCGCGTTGACCATCTTGACGTAAGGGTCGAACACCGCCGCCGTGCGCGGCTGGCGCGCGAACCAGAAGCCGACCAGAATGCCGCCGATTGAGCCGATGAGGAAGGCCAGGATCGACTCCCACAGCGTTACCCAGAGATGCTTCCAGATCACGCCGGTCGAAAACCAGTCGACGATCTGGCTTGCCACGTCCAGCGGTGTGGAGAAGAAGAACGGCGGCAGCAATATGTGGCCGAACACCGGATAGGTGGACAGCGCGTACCAAAAGGCAATAGCGATCACCGCGACCAGGCTCTGTAGCAGGATGAGGTGCGTGCGCGGCATCACACCCCCTCCGTCAGTGCATAGCCCTTGATCACCTCGGACTTGAGCATATGCCAGATGTCACGGTGCAATTCATGGAAGGCGTGGTCGAGCTTGATCTCGCCGATGTCGCGCGGGCGCGCGAGCGGCACGCGCCAGTCGCCGATGATGCGCGCGGCCGGCCCCGCCGACATGATCACCACGCGGTCGCTCAATGCGATCGCTTCTTCCAGATCGTGGGTGACGAACAGCACCGCCTTGCGGTCGGCGCTCCACAAATCGAGCAGCAGATTGCCCATGATCTGCCGCGTCTGCGCGTCGAGCGGGCCGAACGGCTCGTCCATGAGCAGGATTTTCGGGTCGCGGATGAGCACCTGCGCGAGACCGACGCGTTTGCGCTGGCCGCCGGAAAGCATGTGCGGATAGCGATCGCCGAAGGAGCCGAGCCCCACGCGCGTGAGCCAGGTCTGCGCCTGTGTGCGCGCGTCTGTTGACGGCGTGCCCGCTGTTTCCAGCCCGATGGCGACGTTTTGCAACGCGGTTTTCCAAGGAAACAACGCGTCGGCCTGAAACAGGTAGCCGGCCTGGCGGTTGAGTGCGCCGAGCGGAGCGCCGAAAATATCGACGCGGCCGGCCGACGGCGGCATCAGGCCGGCGGCGATGTTGAGCAGCGTGGATTTGCCGCAGCCCGTCGGCCCGACGATCGAGACGAATTCGCCGTCCGCGACATGAAGGGTCGCGCCGGCGACCGCGGTGTAGCTCCCGCCGCCAGCCAGCCGAAAGCCGATCGACACGTCGCTGAGAGCGACGGCGGACGCTGGCTTTGCTGTGGCGGTTTCGGCCATCGGCACGCAATTTCCCTGTTTCGCGCCGCAAGCTAGCGGCTTGCCGCGACATTGCAAACTGCCGCGTTGGACTGTTCCGCGTTGCAGTGCCGCATGCCATCATTGCGGCGATGACCATCGATCCCCGTCTTGCCGAGGCTTTTGCGCGGCTGCCCGACTATCTCGGCAGCCACGTGTTGGTGAGCATCATGGCGCTCGCCTTGGGCCTCGGCATCAGCCTGCCGCTGGCGATCGCTTCGCGGCGGCGGCCGGCGTTGCGCGCGGTGTTGCTCACATTCGCCAGCGTGGTGCAGACCATTCCCGGTCTAGCGCTGCTCGCGCTGTTTTATCCGTTGCTGCTGACGCTGGCCGCCCTTTCCGAGCAGTTGTTCGGGCAAGGCTTCTCGGCGCTCGGCTTCCTGCCATCGGTGCTGGCGCTGGCGCTCTATTCGATGCTGCCGGTGTTGCGCAACACGGTAACCGGACTCAATGGCGTCGGCGACGGAATGCGCGACGCGGCGCGCGCGCTGGCGCTGAAGCCGCGGCAAACTTTGTGGCTCGTCGAGCTGCCGCTCGCCATGCCGGTGATCATGGCCGGCATCCGCACCTCCGCGGTGTGGGTGATCGGCACCGCGACGCTGTCGACGCCGATCGGGCAGACCAGCCTCGGTAATTACATCTTCGCCGGCCTGCAGACGCAGAACTGGGTGTTCGTGCTGTTCGGCTGTGTTGCCGCGGCGGGGCTGGCGCTGGCGGTCGAACAGCTGCTGGCCTTGGTGGAGCGCGGCGTGGAAGCGCACAGCCGCGGGCTAGTCGCTGCCGGCGGCGTTGGACTCGTCGTGATCGTGCTGGCGGCGCTGCTGCCCAGCTATAGCCGCGCGCAAGCGACTTATATGATCGGCGCCAAGCCGTTCACCGAACAATATGTGCTGGCCGCGCTGATCGAGCAGCGGCTCGAGGCGCAAGGTTTGTTGGCACGGCACCGTGACGGGCTCGGCTCGGGCGTCATCTTCAATGCTCTCGCTTCCGGCGACATCGCCGCTTACGTGGATTACTCCGGCACGATCTGGGCCAACGAGATGCACCGCAGCGACGTCAAGCCGCGCGCCGAGGTGCTGTCAGAGGTGTCGCGCTGGCTCATGACAACACTGGGCATCCGCCTGCTCGGCCCGCTCGGTTTCGAGAACGCCTATGCGCTGGCAATGCCACGTGCCCGCGCCGACAGGCTCGGCATCCGCTCGATCGCCGATCTCGCCGCGCATGCGGGCGAACTCTCGATTGCCGGCGATTACGAATTTTTCGAACGCCCGGAATGGAAAGCAATTCAGGACGCCTACGGCTTGCATTTCCGCGAGCAGCGCACCATGCAATCGGATTTCATGTATCGGGCAACGGCCGCGGGCGACGTCGACGTCGTCTCGGCCTACACCAGCGACGGCCGCATCGCGCAATACCATCTTGCCGTGCTCGACGATCCCAAACACGCCATCCCGCCTTACGACGCCGTCCTGCTGCTCGGTCCGAAATATGCGAACGACCAAGCCGTCATCGCGGCGCTGCAGCCGCTCATCGGCGCCATCGACGTCGCAAACATGCGAGAAGCCAACCTGCGTGCCAGCAACGGCAATACGTCGCCGGCCGAGGTCGCGCGCTGGCTCGAGCAGAAAATCGACAAGAAGTAACCGCTAATCGCGGTCTTCCTTACCCTCGAGCTCCAGCGCGCGAGCTTTGGTCATGCGCAGCATGCAGCCGGCCGCCTCGACCCGCGCGATGCTGCCCTCGCCAAGGCTGTAATAGAGGCAATTGGCGTCGCGATATTGCACCCATAACCGCTGCGCCGCGCGCAACGACTCCCGCTGCTTCGTTTCCACCTCTTTCAGCGCCTTGGCATAGGCGGCGTTGAGACGCTTGTCCCACTCCGCCGTCTTGACGTTGAGACATTCGACCATTTCCGGCGTGCTGGCCCCGCAATCCTGGTCTGGCTCGCCTTGCGCGCCGGCAAATGCAGAAACGGCCGCCCCGACGAGGGCGGCCGCTGCGAGGATAGCGCTGCGCGTGCGCAAGGTTAGTTCTTGCTCTTGTCGACCAGCGCTCGCTGCTTGATCCACGGCATCATCTGGCGCAGCTTGGCGCCGATCTGCTCGGCCGGATGCTCGGCGAGCTTGGCGCGCGTCGCCTTGAACGATGTCTGGTTGACCTTGTTCTCCAGCATCCAGTCGCGCGTGAAGCGGCCGGACTGGATGTCGGCCAGGATGCGTTTCATCTCGGCGCGCGTCTCCTGCGTAATCACGCGCGGACCGGAGACATACTCGCCGTATTCCGCGGTGTTCGACACAGAATAATTCATGTTGGCGATGCCGCCCTCGTAGATGAGGTCGACGATCAGCTTCATCTCGTGGATGCACTCGAAATAGGCCATCTCCGGCGCGTAACCGGCCTCGCACAACGTATCGAAGCCCGCTTTCATCAGCTCGACCACGCCGCCGCACAGCACCGTCTGCTCGCCGAACAGATCGGTCTCGCACTCTTCCTTGAACGTGGTTTCGATGATGCCGGCGCGACCGCCGCCGATCGCCGAGCCATAGGACAGGCCGAGGTCGTGCGCGTTGCCCGAGACGTCTTTGTGGATCGCCATCAGGCAGGGCACGCCGGCGCCGCGCTGATACTCCGAACGCACCGTGTGGCCAGGGCCCTTGGGCGCGATCATCAGCACGTCGAGGTCGGCGCGCGGCTCGATCAGATTGAAATGCACGTTGAGCCCGTGCGCAAACATCAGCGCCGCGCCCTGCTTCATGTTGGCGGCGAGGTGGTCGCGATAAATGTCGCCCTGCAATTCGTCGGGCGTGAGCATCATCATCACGTCGGCCCATTTGGCGGCTTCCGCCACATCCATGACCTTGAACTTCTCGGCCTCGGCTTTCTTCACGCCGCCGGAGGTCTTGCGCAGGCCCACCGCGACCTCCTTCACGCCGGAGTCGCGCAAGTTGAGCGCATGGGCGTGGCCCTGGCTGCCATAGCCGATGATGGCGACCTTCTTGCCCTTGATCAGGTTCAGGTCGGCATCGCGATCATAATAAACACGCATTGTCGGTAACCCCTTCCAGCTAATTTGAGACGCAAAGACGGCATTGGGCGGAGAAAATCAAGGCCTAGCCCCGTCATTCTGAAGCGGCCGGCGCAGCCGGTCCTCGAAGGATGACGGATCGCGCTCTATCGCGCGTCCATGCCGTCCGGGCCGCGCGCGATGGCGGCGATGCCGGTGCGTGCGACCTCGACCAGCCCGAGCGGCAGCATCAGGGCGACGAACTGCTCGATCTTGTCGCTGTTGCCGGTGATCTCGAACACGAAGCTTTCGGTGGTGGCGTCGATGACGCGGGCGCGAAAGGCGTCCGCCAAGCGCAGCGCCTCGACCCGGTGCTCGCCCTTGCCCTTCACCTTGACCATCGCCAGTTCGCGCTCGATCGAGCGGCCGAGCAAGGTCATGTCGACGACGCGGTGCACCGGCACCAGCCGGTCGAGCTGGTTCTTGATCTGCTCGATCACCATCGGCGTGCCGGTGGTGACCAACGTGATCAACGACAGGTGCGCCTGATGCTCGGTCTCCGACACGGTGAGCGACTCGATATTGTAGCCGCGCCCGGAGAACAGGCCGATGACCCGCGCGAGCACGCCCGGCTCGTTGTCGACCAGCACCGACAGCGTGTGGGTCTCAGCTTTCTGCGCCGTCGGCGCCGCGGGATAATGGCTTGTCGAGGGAGCGTTCATGATCTCAGTTCCTTTACACTTGCGCGTGATCTATTCCGAAAACCGGTTCCCACTTTTCGGGATCACGCGCTAACGTCGCAGAATTGCAAAAGCGAAGTCGCGGCCCTGGCCGCGCGCCAGCGCGAGGTCGATCCACAACATGGCGTGCGCCTCCAAGAGGCGCGCGTTGCGCAACGGCCCGGCGTCGATCACTTCGAAACCGAGATCGCCGACGAGATTGACCGCCTTCGGTTTTTTGGCGACGTCGTCGCCGGCGACGAACATCACCGCCTTCACGCCATTGAATACCGGATTGGCCATATTGCCGAAGCCGGTGCTGTTGAGCGTCTTGAACACCGAGGCGCCCACCGCCCAGCCCTGCACTTTCTCCCCGGCGGATATGCTGTGACCGATTTCCAAAGCGATGCCGTCCGGACCGCGCGTGAGCGGATTGGTGGTGTCGAGGATGACCTTGCCCTTGATATCGCCCATCGAGCGGATGGCCGCTTCCGTCGCCGGCCATGGCGTCGACAGCACGATGACATCGGCGGAAGCCGCCGCCTCCGCCGCCGTGCCGGCGCGCGCCTTGCCGCCGATTTTCTTCAGCAAGGCCTGCGTCTTCTCCGCCTTCGGGTCGCGCACGCCGAAAAACACGTCATGGCCCTTCTGCGCCCAGGCCGTGCCCAGCGCACCACCGACATTGCCGGCACCAATGATGGCGAGTTTCATCGTTACACCATCACCTTG
Organism: Pseudolabrys sp.; assembly: GCA_035501975.1. Classification (GTDB taxonomy): domain Bacteria; phylum Pseudomonadota; class Alphaproteobacteria; order Rhizobiales; family Xanthobacteraceae; genus Pseudolabrys. The sequence continues at coordinate 9,281 of DATJVE010000164.1, read as the reverse complement.
CCTTCCTCGGTGATCGCTTCATCCAGGCTTTGCGCGGCGTCGCCGAGGATCATCTCATTGTGCGCGCGGCCGGACGGGATCATCGGGAAGCAGTTCTCCTTCGGATCGACCACGCAGTCGAACAGCACCGGCCGGTCGACCTCGATCATCTCCTTGATGGCGTGGTCGAGATCGCCCGGCTTCTCGCAGCGGATGCCGACCGCGTGATAGGCCTCGGCCAGCTTGACGAAATCGGGCAGCGCCTCCGAATAACTCTGCGAGTAGCGCCCGCCGTGCAGCAGTTCCTGCCACTGCCGCACCATGCCCATGTACTGGTTGTTCAGGATGAAGATCTTGACCGGCAGCCGATACTGCACCGCAGTCGACAGCTCCTGCATGGTCATCAGCACCGAGGCCTCGCCGGCGATGTCGATCACCAGCGACTTCGGATGCGCGAGCTGCACGCCGACCGAGGCCGGCAGGCCGTAGCCCATGGTGCCGAGGCCGCCAGAGGTCATCCAGCGGTTCGGCTCCTGGAAGCCGTAGAATTGCGCCGCCCACATCTGGTGCTGGCCGACCTCGGTGGTGATGTAGACGTCCTTGTCCTTGGTCGCCTCGTAGAGCCGCTGGATCGCGTATTGCGGCTTGATCACCTCGTTCGACGCCCGGTAGGCGAGCGATTTGCGCCCGCGCCACTTGTCGATCTGCGTCCACCACATCGACAGCGCCTTCTTGTCGGGGTGGATGGCGCTGGTGCGCCATAGCCGCACCATGTCCTCCAGCACATGCGCGCAGTCGCCGATGACCGCCACATCCGCCTTGACGTTCTTATTGATCGAGGACGGGTCGATGTCGACGTGGATTTTCTTCGAGCCGGGGGAGAAGGCGTCGAGGCGGCCGGTGATGCGGTCGTCGAAGCGCGCACCGATGCAGATCATCACGTCGCAATCGTGCATCGCCATGTTGGCTTCCAGCGTGCCGTGCATGCCGAGCATGCCGATCCACTGCGGATCGGCGGCCGGAAAGGCGCCGAGGCCCATCAGCGTCGAGGTGATCGGGTAGCCGGTGAGCTTGACCAGTTCGCGCAGGAGATCGCAGGCCGCCTTGCCGGAATTGACCACACCGCCGCCGGTGTAGAACACTGGGCGCTTGGCATGCGCCATCAGGTCGATCGCCTGCTTGATCTTGTCGATGTCGCCCTTGAGCTTGGGCTTGTAGCCGGTGTGCGGAAAATCCTTCGGCTTGGAATAGACGCCCTTGGCGAATTGCACGTCCTTCGGCAGGTCAACCACGACCGGGCCGGGCCGGCCGCTCGAGGCGATGTGAAACGCCTCGTGCAGGACGCGCGGCAGATCCTCGATGCGCTTGACCAGGTAATTGTATTTGGTGCATGGGCGCGTGATGCCGACGGTGTCGGCTTCCTGGAAGGCATCGTTGCCGATCAGATGGGTCGGCACCTGGCCGGTGAAGCAAACGATGGGGATCGAGTCGCAGAGCGCGTCGGCGAGCCCCGTCACCGCGTTGGTGGCGCCGGGTCCTGACGTGACCAGCAGGCAACCGACCTTGCCGGTCGAGCGCGCATAGCCCTCCGCCGCGTGCACCGCGCCCTGCTCATGCCGGACCAGGATGTGCTGCACTTTGTCCTGCGCGAAGAGGGCGTCGTAGATCGGTAGAACCGCGCCGCCCGGATAGCCGAAAATGTGTTTCACGCCCTGGTCGGCGAGCGCCTCGATCACCATTTCGGCGCCGGTCATTTCGCGTGTCATGGTCGTTGTCCTTGCCTGTCGTCTTCACTCGTCGCTGATCGTTGGGCCCAATAAAAAAGGCCCGTAAAGGGCCATGTCCGGACGCTTCCCTGGAAAGCCCCGGTCAGGGGGATCCCGGCTGCGTCCGAACCTCGACTACGGTAACAATATTGCGCGGCATTGAGGCCATCCGAACTTTCATTGCGCGGCTTATAATCCCGGTCTCGGTGCCGGTCAAGCTCATTTTGCGCCGCGATATGGATTTTATCGCGCGGACAGCGAGTTCCCAGCGCCAAAACGATCGCCGCCCGGCTGTCATGCGGCATCACCGGGCGGCGGACAAAGGCAAGACAATGAGTTACGGCCGATAGACGCCGGCGCAGACGGTCGTCGGCGGGACGGCTTCGCAGTACATGTCCTTGACCTGGATCTTCTTGGTCACGGGATTGACGAACTTGAAGTCGTACCAGAACGAGGCTTCCGTCTTGCTGCGCGTGACCATATCCTTGGTGAAGAATTTGCCGTCGACGTCCTGTACGTCCATCATGTTCTTACCGATCAGCTTCGGATTGACCGGATGGGCGAGCGTCGTGCCGTCGGCGCCTAGCACGACAACGTAAACTTCGCCGTCCTGATACGCGCTGCCTGGCGTGTTGATCGCCGCGTAAGCTTTTTCCGTGCCTTCGGCTTTGATCGCGGCAACGGTCTTCTTCACCATCGCCACCGCCGCGTCCTTGGTCGCGGGTCCGCTGGCGAACGCGAACGCGGTACCGGCGAGGAGCGCGAAGGTAGCCGCGGTTATTGTCCGAGTTTTCATGTCTGACACATCCTTGATCGTTGCGTGGAATTTTCCGCGTCGCCAAAAGAAAAATTCAATCTGCGACGCGCACAGGATGCGTAAAACTTACTAATCGTGGATTAAATTCGGGGCCGATTCTCGTTATGCCAGTTTCTCGATCTACTTTATCATTTTAGTTTCTCGCTCTGCTTTATGATCGCGGCTTCCGCCTCTGGCGCCGTCATTGCCGACCAGCCCGGCATCTGATTGCGAAACCAGGTGAGTTGGCGCTTGGCATAGCGACGCGTGTCCATGATCGCGCCGGCCGCCGCCGTCTCCAGCGAGATTTCACCGTTGAGATGCCGGATCAGCCAGGGCACACCGTGTGCCTTCATCGCCGGCAGCGATGGATCGAGATTGCGCGCTGCCAGCGCCCTCACCTCCTCGAGCGCGCCGGCTTTAAGCATCGCTGCAAAACGCGCCTCGATCCGCCGCACCAGCTCGGCGCGCTCACAAGTGACGAAGACTTTTATCGCGCTGTCGGCATCGACCAGCGGCGGCAGACCCTCGCGATGCCAGTCGGTGAGCGAACGGTCGGTCGCCAATACCACTTCCAGCGCGCGGGAAATGCGCGAGCGGTCGTTCGGCATCAGCCGCTGCGCGGTCCGCGGATCGAGCCGCGCGAGCTCCGCATGCAACGTCGCGGCGCCCTCAGTCTGCAACCGGCTGCGTACGCTGCTGCGAATATCGGCGGGGATCGGCGGCACCGCGGCCAGCCCCGAAGTCAGCGCCTTGAAATAGAGGCCGGTACCGCCGACCAAGACCGCCGGGCGATCCCGACGTATTGCTTCCGCCAACACGTCGCCGGCATCGCGGCACCAGCGCCCGACCGAATAATTCTCCGCGGCATCGACATGCCCATAAAGCCGGTGCGGCACGCGCGCTTCCTCGTCCGGCGACGGCCGAGCGGTGACGATGCGCAAATCGCGATAGACCTGCATCGAATCGGCGTTGACGACGATGCCGCCGAGCTTTTCGGCGACCGCGAGCGCCAGCGCCGACTTGCCGCTGGCGGTCGGCCCGGCGATCAGGATGACGGTGGGCTTGCGCATGGGCTTGAAGTCGCCCGAGTTCCACTAGTTCAACCGCCGCGACGGCGGCTGCGAAATCGCTTCCTCGACCAGCGCCGCGATCGGGCTCGCCTGGTGATGCGTCATCCGCCAGACGCCGCCGATGCGCTTGAACAAATTGGTCGCCGCCAAGGCTGCGCCGCCGACGAACTCGACGCAGATCACACGCGCGTTCTCGGCAGACGCGAGCACCGTTTCATTGCGCGGAACAATCCGGTCCTGGTTCGGATTGCGTAAGATTTCGCGATAGGATTCAAGGATCTCCCGCCGCCCAATGATGACCGGCCAGCCGGGATGAATGCACGACACATGGTCGTCGGCCCAGATACGGCTCATCGCCGCGAAATCGCCGCTGGTGAAGGCGTCGTAATAGGCGGTATTCGCAGCGAGAATTTCAGCTTCGTCGCTCATGCTGTGTGACGTGCAGGAATTGCCGGCCGAAATCAATCGGGAAATCGGCCGGAACTCGCGGCGAGCTTGCCGCTCGCCGTCCGGCCTGCAATAAGCACCGCCATCATCAAGACTTCGGAGATCGCCGTGCCGCTCATTATACCGTTCCGCGCGCTTCGTCCCGCATCCGGCCGCGCCGCCGAGGTACTGGCGCCCCCCTATGACGTGCTCTCCAGCGCGGAGGCGCGCACGCGCGCCGGCGGCAAGCCGTGGAGCTTCCTGCACATCTCCAAGCCGGAGATCGATCTCGATCCGTCAACCGACCCTTACGACAAGGCGGTCTATGCCAAGGCCGCCGACAACCTCAAGCGCATGATCGATGGCGGCGTCATGATCCGCGACGGCAAGCCTTGCTATTACGTCTACCGCCTCACTTGGCGCGGCCGCACGCAGACGGGCTTGGCCGCAGCCGCTTCGCTCGCCGACTACGCCACGAACCGTATCCGCAAGCACGAGCTGACCACGCCGTTGAAGGAAGACGACCGCGTGCGCCAGATCGAGGCGGTCAACGCGCAGACCGGACCGGTGATGATCGGCTATCCGAACGCGCCGGAAATCGACGCCCTCCTGGCGCAGGCCTCTGCCGGCAAGCCGGACGTGGACGTCACCGCCGACGACGGCGTGCGCCACCAGCTTTGGGTGGTTGCCGACGAGGCCACCATTGGCAAACTTTCCCGCGCCTTCGACGCGCTGCCGGCGATCTACATCGCCGACGGCCATCACCGCTCGGCGGCGGCCGCGCGCGTCGCCGCCACGCGCAAGGGCAACGGCTCACATCAATATTTCCTGTCGGTGATCTTCCCCGAACGCGAGATGACCATCCTCGACTACAATCGCGTGGTGAAGGACTTGAGCGGCCGCACAGCCGAGCAATTTCTTGCGGAACTCGCCAAGAGCTTCACGGTGACGCCGTCTTCCGCGCCGGTGCGGCCGGCCTCTGCGCACGAGTATGGGATGTATCTCGCCGGCCGCTGGTACAAGCTCAGCGTCCATCCCGATCTGGTGCCGAGCGACCCGATCGGCCGGCTGCCGATCACCGTGCTGACCCGCAACGTGATCGAGCCGCTGCTCGGCATCAAGGATCCGCGCACCGACAAGCGCATCGATTTCATCGGCGGCGCTCGCGGCCTGGACGGGCTGGAGAAGCGCGTCAATTCAGGCGAGATGGCGGTCGCCTTCGCGCTCTATCCGACGCAGATGAGCGATCTGATGGCGGTCGCCGACGCTGGCGGCATCATGCCGCCGAAATCAACATGGTTCGAGCCCAAGCTCGCCGACGGCATGGTCAATCACGTGCTGGATTGAGGCACATCTCCCTCTCCCCGCTTGCGGGGAGAGGGAAAGATCACTGCAAGCTCAGCGCCACGAAGCTTGGATCGCCGTCGGGGGTGAGCACCAGCAGCACCACGGCCTTCTTGCCGTCTTTCTTGAGCTTCTCGATGCGCTGTTGCAATTCCGCGGCGGTCGAGACCGGCTGCTGCTGCACCTCGGCGATGACCATGCCCGGCATCAGGCGTTTTTCCGCCGCCGCGGAATTCGGCTCGACCGCCGTGATCAGTACGCCCCGCACCTTGTCCTTGATGTTGTGCTTCTTGCGCAGCTCATCGTTGAGGTTGGCGAGATCGAGGCCGAGTGCCTGCTTCACCACCGGCTTTTCCTCGGGGGTGTCCTGCTTCGGGGTCAGCGCGGCCTGCTTTTCGTCGGCCAGCCGCCCGAGCTTGACGATCTTCGTTTCTTCCTTGCCCTTGCGGACGATCGTCACCTCGACGTCCTTGCCGACCGGGGTCTCGGCGACGATCTTCGGCAGGTCGCGCATTTCCTTGATGTCCTGCCCGTCGAACTTGACGATCACGTCACCGGGCTCGATGCCGGCGGGCTTGGCCGGCCCCTTGTCGTCGACGCCGGCGATCAGCGCGCCGTGCGGCGGCTTGATGCTGAGGCTGTCGGCGATGTCGTCGGTCACCTGCTGGATGCGCACGCCGAGCCAGCCGCGCCGCACTTCCTTGAACTGGCGCAATTGCTCGATCACCGGCATCACGGTCTTCGACGGCACCGCAAAGCCGATGCCGATCGAGCCGCCCGACGGCGAAATGATTGCGGTGTTGACGCCGATCACCTCGCCGTTGAGGTTGAACAGCGGCCCGCCCGAGTTGCCGCGGTTGATGGCGGCGTCGGTCTGGATGTAGTTGTCGTAGGGCCCGGAGTTGATATCGCGGTTACGCGCCGAGACGATGCCGGCGGTCACTGTACCGCCGAGGCTGAACGGGTTGCCGATCGCGATCACCCATTCGCCCAGCCGTAATTTGTCCGAATCGCCGAACTTCACCGCCTTGAGCGGTTTGTCCGGCTTGACCCTGAGCAGCGCCAGGTCCGTCTTGGTGTCGCGCCCGACGATCTCGGCCTTGAGCGTCGTGCCGTCATTGAGAATGACGTTGATCTCGTCGGCATCGGCGATGACGTGGTTGTTGGTCACCACCAGTCCGGTTGGGTCGATGATGAAGCCGGAACCAAGCGAATTTACCCGCCGCGGCGATTGACCCTGCCCCTGCCGGTTCTTGAAGAACTCGTCGAAGAATTGCTCGAACGGCGAGCCGGGCGGCAGCTGCGGCATGGCGTTGTTGCTCATGTCCACTGTCTGCTTGGTCGAGATATTGACCACCGCGTCGATGACGGCTTCGGCCACGTCGGAAATGGCGTCCGGTCCGCGCACCGCGGCAAACGCGGGCATTGCCGGCCAAGCGATTGCGGCGGCGAGCAAAATTGCCAAGCCGGCACGGCTGACGGGTGCCGTCATGCGGGTCAAAAGTGCGCCCATGGGCGTCGTTTCTCCAGGAAAAGCGTCTGCTGCAAGGTGGCCCTGACTTCAAGGCGATTCAAGGGCACCGGTTTATCAAGACCCCGTCACGCCCAGGCTTTGCCCCAGGTTTTGCCCGCCGTTATCCCCGCACCAGCCACACCAAAATCAGGCCGACGATGGCCGAGCCGATGCCGATCGCCCGCAAAGAAGCTTCCGGGGTTTCCATCACGCTCGCCATCGCCCGCTTGGCCGGCGCCGGGAACGCGGCAAAGACCAAGCCTTCGATGACGAAGACCAGCCCAAGTGCCGCCAGAAAATCTTCCATGCCCGCGGCGAGACGCTAACGCGCCGGTGCAGCCGGCGCCGGCGTCGCTTCGGCCTGCGGCTTGCCGGACGGGGTGTTGAAAAAGCGGAAGAAATTACTGTCGGGCTGCAGCAGGAACCGCGTGTCGGCCGGCTTGAGGCCGGCCTCGTAAGCCTGCATCGAGCGGTAGAAGGCGAAGAAGTCCGGGTCCTTGTTGAAGGCGTCGGCGAAGATCTGGTTACGGGTGGCATCGCCTTCGCCGCGGATCTGCTCCGACTTCGAGGTGGCGTCGGCCACCAGCACGGTGACCTCACGGTCGGCGCGCGAGCGAATCTCCTGCGCGCGCTGGGCGCCTTGGGCGCGGAATTCGGCCGCCTCGCGCTGACGCTCGGTCTGCATGCGTTGATAGACCGCCTGGCTGTTCTGTTCGGGCAGGTCGGCACGCCGGATGCGCACGTCCACCACCTGGATGCCGTAGCTGGTCGCTTCGTGATCGACCAGTTCGCGGATGCGCGCCATCAACTCGGCGCGTTGATCGCGCACGACGTGAGTAAACGTCACCTCGCCGAGCACGCGGCGCAGCGCCGAATTGAGCAGAATGGCCAGCTGCAAATTGGCGCCCTGGATCGAGCCCAAGGTCTGATAGAAGCGCAGCGGGTCCTGGATGCGGTAACGCGCGAAGGCATCCACCACCAGCCGCTTCTGGTCGGAGGCAATCACCTCCTGCGCCGGCGCCTCGAGATCGAGGATGCGCTTGTCGATGTCGATCACGCTATCGATGAACGGCACCTTGACGTGCAGCCCGGGCTCGCCGACCACGCGCACCGGCTGGCCGAGGCGGACCACCAGCGCCTGCTGCGTCTGATAGACGGTGAACAGCGCACTATAGACGATGATCAGCGCGGCGAACGCGAGAACGGCTATGACGCCGCCAATGACATTGAGCCTCATCGCTGGCCTCCCGGCGACTGCGGACTGCGCGGCAGTCCAAGCTCATTGAGCGGAAGGTACGGCACGACGCCCTGCGCGCCCTTGCTGGTGTCGACGACGATCTTGTTGGAGCCGCCGAGCACGCGCTCCATCGTTTCCAGATACATGCGCTCGCGGGTCACGTCAGGCGCCTTCTTATACTGCTCGTAGATCTTCAAGAAGCGCGAGGTCTGGCCGGTGGCTTCCGCTACGGTCTGCGACTTGTAGGCCTCCGCGGCCTGCGTGATCTGCGCCACCTTGCCGCGCGCTTCCGGCACGACGCGGTTGGCGTAAGTCTGCGCTTCGTTCTGCAGACGCTCCAGGTCGGCGCGCGCGGCCTGCACGTCGCGGAAGGCGTCGATCACCTGCGCCGGCGGATCGACCTTCTGCAACTGAACTTGCTGCACCAGGATGCCGGCGCCGTAATGGTCGAGCGTCTTCTGCATCAGGTCCTGCACCGCGGTTTCGACGGTCTGCCGCGCGCCGGTGAGGATCGGCTGGATCTCGGAGCGGCCGACCACCTCGCGCATGGCGCTTTCGGCCACCGCCTTAACGGTGCCTTCCGGGTTCTGGATGTTGAACAGGTAATCGCCGACGCCGGTCGGCTTCACCTTCCACAGCACCGAGAAGTTGACGTCGACGATGTTCTCGTCGCCGGTCAGCATCAGGCTTTCCTCCGGCACGTCGCGGGTAGCGGAGCGGCGGCCGTCCTCGACCTGGCGCATGCCGATGTCGATCTTGTTGACGCGCAGCGCGCGCGGCGTGAGCACGGTCTCGATCGGATAAGGCAAATGGTAGTTCAGTCCGGGCTGCACCTCGCGCACGTCCTGGCCGAAGCGCAGCACCACGCCGAGCTCGTCCGGCTCGACGCGGAAGAAGCCGGAGAAGCCCCACAGCGCGACCGCCGCCAGGCCGAGCAGCGCGAAACCTTTACCACCCATATTGCCGCCGGGGAGTACGCGGCGCAGCTTGTCCTGGCCGCGGCGGAGGATTTCCTCCAGATCCGGCGGCGTCGAACCCGACGGTTGCGGTCCCGAGCCCCAGGGGCCTTTGCTGCCCGAGCCCCATGGGCCGCCGCCTCCGCCGCCCTGATTACTCCATGGCATCGAATGTTCTCCCGGCGCCGGCT
>DATJVE010000163.1:0-37097 GCA_035501975.1 Pseudolabrys sp. | reverse complement strand
CATCATGATCACGGGGCTGTCGCAGATCGACACCGCCGTGCAGGCAATGAAACTCGGCGCCTTCGATTACCTGTCCAAGCCGTTCGAGCCGGACGAATTGAAGCTCGTCGTGCAGCGCGCGCTGGAGCGGCGCCGGCTGCTACAGGAGAACCTCGAGCTCAAGAGCGAGGTCTCCTCGAAATACCGGTTCGAGAACATCATCGGTCTCAGCCCGCAGATGCAGGCCGTCTACCGGCTGATCGCGCAATGCGCGCCGACCAGCTCGACCGTGCTGATCACCGGCGAAAGCGGCACCGGCAAGGAGCTGATCGCGCGCGCCATCCACTACAACAGCCTGCGCAAGGACAAGCCTTTCGTCGCCGTCGACTGCAATGCCTTGAGCGAGAACCTCTTGGAAAGCGAGCTGTTCGGCCACGTCAAGGGCGCCTTCACCAGCGCGGTGGTCAACAAGAAGGGCATGTTCGAGGTGGCGGACAGCGGCACGCTGTTCCTTGACGAGATCGGCAATATCTCGATGTCGATCCAGGCCAAGCTGCTGCGCGTGTTGCAGGAGCGCGAATTCCGCGCGGTCGGCGACACCCGCGTGCAAGCCGCCAATTTCCGTCTGGTCACCGCCACCAACAAGGATCTCAAGGCCATGGTGGCGGCCGGCACGTTCCGCGACGACCTCTATTACCGGATCAACATCTTCCCGGTCCATGCGCCGGCGCTGCGCGAGCGCAAAAGCGACATTCCGGCGCTCGCCTATCACTTCCTCAAAGCGTTCAACACCGAGCTCGGCAAGACCATCACCGACATTTCCGAAGGCGCGCTGTCGACGCTCTGCAATTACGCCTGGCCGGGCAACGTGCGCGAACTGGAAAACGTCATGCACCGGGCGGCGATCCTGACCAGCGACAACGTCATCCGCCAGGCGCATCTCGTCACGTTGATCGACGCATCGCAGCCGCCGGCCGACATCGCCGTGCCGCGCACCGGCGACGAGCTCAAGCGGGTGAAGAAGGCCGCGCGCGAGAAGTCGGTTGAGGAGATCGAGAAGCAGTTCGTGCTCGAGGCGCTCAAGCGCAACGAGTGGAACGTGACCAAGAGCGCCGAAGACACCGGCATGCAGCGGCCGAACTTTCAGGCGCTGATGAAGAAATACATGATCCGCGTGCGCGATACCGAGCACGGCGCCGATCAGGCCGATCCATCGAACGCCGCCAAATAGATTGCCCGCGCCGGCCGCGCGGCGGCTTACTCCGCCGCGGCCTCGTCCTCGACGTCCTCGTAGCCGGCCATCATCGCCTTGAAGTGCGCCGTGCGGGTATGCCCGAGCGTGCCGAGATAGACGTGGACCAGGATGTAGAAGACGAAGACGATGAAGATCAGCACGTGCACGGTGTCGATCACGCGCACGCCGCCGAAGAAGTCGACTTGCGCGGAGAAGCGCTTGACGTCCCACAAGAGGATGCCGGTGTAGATCTGCAGCGGGAAACACAGCATCATGATGATCTGATAGATCATGCTCTGCAGCGGATTGAACTTGCGGTAGACGGTCGGCGTGAACGGATTGGGATCGCCGCGGAAGATGCCGAAGGCATAGTAATAGGCCTGCCGAAAGCTGCCGATGAAATGCTTCTTCAGGTTCAGCTCCGAGTGATAGGCGCGGATGCGGTCGGACGTGATGTAGAACGTCAGCCACAGGCAGAAATTGGCGATCAGCACGAAGCCGACAAAGTTGTGCACGCTGACCGCGGTGCGGAACGAAACCACATCGAACAGGCCGACATAACGGATCTGCATGCCGGAAAGGATCATCAGGACGAAGCCGAGCGCGTTGGTCCAATGCCAGATGCGGACCGGGATCGGGTGAATATAGAGTCGCATGGGTATCGTTCCCTTTCGCTCGCGCCGTCAGGCCGCCGCCTTGGGCGCGTCGCCGCCGCCGGCCGGCGGATGGCCGTGCCCGTTGTGCGGGTGATAGAGGCCGAAACGCTTGAACATCCAGCCTAGGAAAACGTGACCGACGGCGATGCTCACCCCGCCGAAGATGGCGAGCGCGAGCAGGATATCGAGCAGCTTGATGCGCGTGCCGCCGATCGCATAGAAGCCGCGCACCGAATCGACCGAGAAGGCGGAGTTGAGCACGTCGGCATTGGCGCCGTAGCCAACGCGGCGGCCGTCCGGCCCGACCAGCGAAATGGTCACGCTTTGGAAGGCCTGCGATCCGGAGCGGTGACAGACGCGGCAGTCGCTCAGCGCCTTGCTTTTGTCCGCCAGTTGATGCGCCTGCGCGCCGTTGACCACGTCCAGGCGGCCGCGCAACACGGTCTTGCTGGCGATGCCGCTGCGGTTGAGCGTCTGCATCAGCGTCCACAGTGTCTGCGCATCGATGCCCTTACCGTTCGAATTGGCGCTGGCGTCGAACAACGGCACGCCGATCTGCTCGGTGCCGCGCGCCTGGCCTTTGCCGTCGATCAGCATGAGATCGACTTTGCGCTGCGCGTTGGGCGAGTGGCAGGCCGGGCAGGAAATCACTTCGAAATGCAGCGCGGCGTTGGGCAGCCATTTCGCGTGCTGCTCCAGTGTCTCGGCATGGCAGCCGAAGCAGGCCTGCTCAGGGCCAAGCCCGATGGCGTTCGTTGCGACCGGCTTCACCGAGTGCGCGGTGTGGCAGCCGGAGCAGACCGGCGCATAGCTGTCCTTCGAGGCGAGGCGGGATTTCGCGTGCATGCTGCCGAGATAGGCGGTGTAGATGTCGGCGTGGCAGGTCTTGCAGGGCGCTTGGTCGACCTGGGCCGCGGCGCCTTTGATGACCGCGTGCGGATTATGACAATCGGTGCAGACCGGCGCGCCCGGATTGCCGCTGCGCACCAGCGCGGCATGAATGCTGCTTTCCCACTGCTCGAACTTGTCGGCATGGCAGGTGCGGCAGACCTGGGTCATGGCGGTCGCGAAGCCGCGCTTGCTGGCGATCTCGTTCTTTTCCGGCGGATGCTTGGTGATGTCGACGTCGGCGTGACAGCTGGTGCAGCCGTTGGCGCCGTGCACCGATTTGAGATAGGGGGCCGGCGGCACGAGCAGCTGCAGCGTATCCCCGTCGGCGAGCTTCTTCTCCATGCCGGCGGCGCCGTGACAGCCAAGGCAAGCCTGATCGGCCGCGGAAGGCGCCGGATCGGCAGCGAAAGCCGCGACCGGTAGCAGCGTAAGCGAGGCGGCGACGGCGGCCGTGGTGAAGCTGGCTTTCAGAAACGCGGGCAGGATGTTGCGCGGGGCATGGCCGCGGTCGGTCTTCGGTCCCATGGGACTCTCGCATTCAACGTCAATCGGGGGGTCTTAAGCCCCCCGCATGACCGTAACGTTTGCTCAGATGATCTGCGGCAATTCAGCCGTGCCTTCATTGATCTATCTCATCACCGCGGGTTACCGGCTGATGACCGCCCGGCCGCCCATCCAGGCCAGCGCCGCCAGGCCGATGAAGGGGAACAACACGATGTAGGCGAGGCCGAGCACCGGGGCCGCAACCGCAAACCCGACAGTCCGCAGCACGGCGGCGGCCGCACGAACCGCTTCGTATTTGGCGGCCAGACGGCCGGCCAGCACGGCCAGGGCAACGAGGCCAACGAAGGGGAAGGCAACGATGTAGGCCAAGCCGATGAAGGGGGCGGCGAAGAACAGGACGATGTTCTTGATGGCGCTGCCTTCTTCCGCAGCCGCTGTCGCGGTCGCATTGTTGGCGACGACATAGAGCTTGGCGGCGGGTGCCAGGCTGACCTTGGTGGTGACGACGGGCTCTTCCTCGACGAGGATCTTGGCTAATGCGGTCATGGCTCACTCCTGTTTTTTGCTTTAATCTTTTTCTCGAACCAGACATCGCATGGAGCGTGCCAAACGCCTCGATTCTGATGAATAGATTATATAATTCAACAGCTTAGTGATGATGCCCCGGCGCGAATTCGGGGCCCTGCCGGGTCGTAAAGTACAAAAATTTTGTCCGGCCACGCCGGGGGTTTCAAAATTACTCAAATATAATCAATAGCTTACGAATTTATCGGGCTGCATGTTTTTGCTATACAGTCGGCGCCGATCCACAAAACGCTGGGAAAGGATCGTTTCGGCATGAAAAAGGGCCGGGGGAGGGCCCCCGGCCTTGCCGCCTCGTCCGGAGCTTGGGCGAGGCGTCAGTCGGCCACTCGCAATTACATCCTCTTGGTCCGCAGCGCCCGGCCCGCCAGCCACAAGAGGCTCGCCAGCCCGATGAAGGGGAACAGCATGATGTACAAGAGCCCGAGCAGAGGAGCGGCGAACGCCATCGCGACGTGCTTCATCGTGACGCCGATCGCATGCAGCCTCGGATTCTTGTTGGCGGCGCGTGCCGCCAGCACCGCCATCGCGCCGAGCCCGACGAAGGGGAAGGCAACGATATAGGCGAGGCCGATGAAAGGCGCGGCGAAGAACAGGAGGACGTTGATCAGCGCGCTGCCACGCGCCGGTTCCGCCTCGGGTGCCGGTGCCGCCGTCGGCAGGGCGATGACCTGCGCTACGGGCGCGGCGAGCGCATCGCGGGCGCTGTCTTCGATCATCTCGGGCGACAGCGGCTTGTGCACGAAGCTCGACACGCCGGCGGCCTTGGCGCGGGCCTCGGCGGCTTCGGTGCCGTAGCCGGTGATGATCACGACCGGGGTCCAAGGCTTGCGCGCCTTGACCTGTTCGGCGACCTCGAGCCCGTCCATGCCGGGCATGCGGATGTCGGTATAGACGAGGTCGTATTTCTCCTCGTTGAGCTTGCGCAGGGCCTCTTCGCCGTCTTGCGCGGTGATGACGGCGTAGCCCTTGTCGGTCAGCACCCGGTCAATGCTCTTGCGGACGGCCGGATCGTCGTCGACGACGAGGACTTTACGTGATGCGGACATGGCCTTCTCCTTTTTCGAATTTTCGCTTCGTATTGGCGGTGAATGGATGATCGCGTTGTTCAGGCGGCGTTCGCCTGCTCCTCCGTCAGGCGGCGCAGGGCCCACTGTTTGCGGGTCATGGCGCCGTCGGCGGCATTGATGACGTCCTGCGGTCCGACCGGCTTGGAGACGTAGTCATAGGCCCCGAGCCGCACGGCTTCTTTGGCGCTGTCCACGGTCGGATAGCCGGTGATGATCACCACCTCGCTGTCCGGCCATTTCTGCTTGATGGCGCGCAGCACCGACAGGCCATCCTGACCGGGCATGCGCATGTCGAGCAGCACCACGTCGAAGGGGTTCTGCTCCATCGATTGCAGCGCCTCTTCACCATCACTGGCAGTCGCCACCTGGCAAGACACGCTCTCGAGCGACCGCAGGTAGCTCCGGCGTACCGTTTCGTCGTCATCGACAACGAGGATTCTGTTTTTGTCGGTCATCTTCGCCACCGTCTTTGCGTTCTCGACCGTGAGTTCAGCAAGGGTCGTGCCACGGCCGCGGCGACGCCGTTTTCCATCGGGAATTCAGTGGCTTAGATGAAGTGACCGAGCGCGGCATCGTATCGGGCGCCGGCGCTGAAGTATATTTTTTCTGTGCAGCTGCTCTGGCCGTGCCACGAGAAGCGCAGGCAATTCAAGCCAATTCAGCGTCCTCACTGCGCATAATTTTTTTATCGGAACTCGTTTCGCCGTCGGCGCGGGTGATTTCCCCCGGCTGCGCCTTGTTTTTTCGGCCGCATTCGGCAATGTCAGAAAAAATGCATAAGCGTGCAGGTGTGTTATGCAGCTCTTCACGACAGCCGAAGCCGCCCGCTACCTGCGTCTCAAGGAACGCAAGATCTACGAGATGGTGGCCGAGGGCACGGTGCCTTGCACCAAGGTGACCGGCCGCTGGCTCTTTCCCAAAGCCGAGCTCGATCATTGGCTGGCGTCGAGCGTGACGCGGCCCGCCGGCATGACCGGCCCGCAGCCGGCACCAATCATTGCCGGCAGTCACGACCCGCTGCTGGAATGGGCGATGCGCGAAAGCGGCTGTGGCCTCGCCACGCTGGCGGTCGGCAGCGAGGCCGGTTTTGCCCGCTTCGTCGCCGGCGAGGCCATCGCCGCCGCCATGCATTTGCATGCCTTGGAGGATCCGCAGGCCGACGCCAATGTCGCCGCCATCGCCAGCCGCAACGACATGCAGGATGCCGTGCTGGTCGCCTTCTGCCGCCGCGAGCAGGGCTTCCTGCTGGCCCCCGGCAATCCGCTCAAGCTCCGCTCGATCGAAGACGCGGTCGCCAAGCGCGCGCGGGTCGCCATGCGACCGAAAGGCGCCGGCGCGCAACTGCTGCTGCTCTCGCTGCTGCACCGGGCCAAAGCGACGCTCGATGCGCTGACGGCGGTGAGCCCGGTGTGCCCGACCGGGCCCGATATTGCGCAGGCGATCCGCGCCGGCCGCGCCGATGTCGGCATCGCTACGCGCTCGGTCGCCAATGCCGCCGGGCTCGATTTCGTGCCGATCGTCTGGGAGCCGTTCGACTTGTTGCTGCGCCAGCGCGACTATTTCCGTCCGCCGATGCAGGCGCTGATCCGGTTTTTGCGTTCGGACGAGCTCATCGCCCGGGCGCAGGAGATGGGCGGCTTCGATCTCAGCGAGGCCGGGAAAGTGCGATACGCGGTGTAATGCGATGAGCGACGACCAAGCCTGGCCGAGTGAACTGCGGCTGCACAAGGACCGCCGCACGCTGACCGTCACATTTGACGGCGGCGAGCGCTTCGATCTGCCGGCCGAATACCTGCGGGTGAAAAGCCCGAGCGCGGAGGTGCAGGGCCATTCCGCCGAGGAACGCAAGACCGTGCCCGGCAAGCGCAACGTCGAGATCATCGAGGTCTTGCCGGTCGGCAATTACGCGGTGCGCCTGACGTTCGACGACCTGCATTCGACCGGCATTTTCGGCTGGGAGTACCTGCGCGATCTCGGCCGCAACTACGCTGCCTACTGGCAAGACTATCTCGACGAACTGGCCGGCAAAGGCCTGTCACGCGATCCGCCGAGGCGCCGCAAGTGATAAGGCGAAGAAGTCATGCGGCCACTTTTCACCGGCGCTTCAAATGCTAGGATAGGCTGCACGGTTGTTACAGTGTGGGAGGGGCGTATGAGGTTTATCCGCGACCTGGCATTGGCCATCGTCCTGCTGGCGGCATTCGCCGGCGCGGCGCAGGCATTGAGCTATAAGAATATATCCGGCCGCTGGTGTGGTCTAACCACAAACTACGAATTTGCCTCTCATCTGCTGATTGTGACCTTCCTCGATGGATCGCCGACCAAGCGGTTCGAGGTTACTAGCTACGAATATGACGGCGACGTCATCACCATGCATTGGGTCAACAATGGCGAGAAGCTGTTCACCCAGTTCAATGAATTTGCCACCGACGGTCGCTCAATGGCTCAAGTGAAAAGCGAAGTCGGCCCACGCCGGCCGTTTCATCGCTGCTGAGGAAGCGTGGCTTCAGCCATAAACGGCTGGCAATGGTGGGCGCTGTAGGGATTGAACCTACGACCTCTCCCGTGTGAAGGGAACGCTCTCCCGCTGAGCTAAGCGCCCGGTCGTGACGGCCGCGATATAAAGAGCGGCCCGAAGAGGTGTCAAGCGAACCCCTTAATTGCGGCTCGTCGGCTTGTCGGCGCGCGGCACGCGCGAGGCATGACCCTGCAGCGCGCGGATGCGGTCGGCGAGGTCGCCCGACGCGGTGGTCTGCAGTTCGGCGCCGGCCTTGCCTGCTACGGCGCCGGCGCGGTCGCGTGCGGTTTCCGCCGCCAGGATGGCGTCAATCGGCGAGTTCGGTCCTTCCAGCGCCGAGGCCATGCGCGCCACTTCGGCGGCGACGTCATTGATGCGCTCGCGCAGCAATGCGTTTTCCACCCGCTCGGCCGCCCAGTTCTCCTCCGCCTCGCGCTTCATGGTGCCGAGGTCGCGCGCCAGCCGGTCGCGCTCGTCGGTGGTGCGGTTGAGGTCGGATTGCAGCTGCGCCTTCTCGGTCTTGAGCTGCTCGAAGGCCGCGCTGGTGCGCTCGTGCAATTGGGCGAGCGCAGTGCGCAGATCGTTTTCGATCTTGCGCGTGGCAAGCAATTCGCTGCGCGTCTGATTGAGCTCGGATTCGTTTTGTCCGAGCAGCCGCACCTGTTCGCTGAGGCGGGTTTCCAGATCGTGCGCGCGTTGGCCGAGCAATTCGGCCTCCTTGGTCTGCGCTGCCAGTTGCTGCTCCAGCTCGGCGACGCGGCGGCTGAGGTTCTCCACCCGGTCGCGCTCTTCGGCGAGGTCCTGGGTGGTCGATTTGAGCTCGACCCGCTCGGTGTCGCGGCGGCTTTCCACCGCCTTCAACTCGCTGCTGGCCGAGGCGAGCTTGACCTTCAGCGTCTCGACCTCGCTCTTGAGCGCGTCGATCTCGACTCGCTGCGAATCGGCCAGCGTCGAGCGTTCGTCGAGCGCGCCGACAAGCTTGGCGAGTTCGGCTTCCTTGTCGGACAGAGTGCGCTCGGCCTCGTACATGATGCCGGTCTTGGCCGCAATCTCCTCTTCGGTCGCGCGCAACTGATCGCGCAGCGCCTTGTCGCGCGCCTCCAGCGCGAAGATGGCGGCGGTCTTTTCGCCGAGCTCGATCTTCAGCCGGTTGATGGCGTCGCCCTTCTTGCCGATCTCGGCGAACTGGCTGGTGGTCTTGGTCTTGAGCTGCTCGACGCTCATTTCCAGGCGCCGCGTCGACATGGCGAATTCGGCGCGCAGCTGATCCTTGTCGGCCTGGATTTCCGCCATCGACAGCGGCGTCGCGGCCTCCAGCCGCCGCATGGTGAGGCGCACCGCGCGATTGTGCACGAGGGGGATGATGATGAGCCCGATCAGGGCAGCGACCAGGAACCCGATCCCGAAATACATGATCGGTTCGATCATGAACAACTCTCCAACTCAACTTGCGGCCCGGCCCAGCCTGATGGCCACAGATTAACCCGAACCCGGGGCCGGCGTCCCGGGTGCGCGACAATAATACTTAATCGTGACGGCGCGTCAGAACGGGTTCCAGGTCGCCCGCGGCGTAAATTTGAGATAACCGATGTTGGCGCCGAGCCTTAAGCCGACGCCGGAGCGGATCGGCACCACGATGATGCGGCCGGAGGCGAGCGCGGTGAAGCCGAAGCCGCCGATGAAATACGCCGAGCCGTCGATGCCGGCGAAGCGCTGATAGATCGCGTCGGTCGCCGGCAGGTTATAGACCAGCATCATGGTGCGCGCGCCTTCGCCGCCATAGTCGAAGCCGACCGAGGGGCCTTCCCAGAACACGCGGCGGTCGCCGGCGTTCTTGGTGTAGAGCTTGCCGTCGCCATAGCGCAGCCCGACGACGATGGCGCCGCTGCCTTCCTGGCCGAGCACGTAGCCGTTGGGCTCGCCCCAGCGGCTGAACGCTTCCTGCACCACTTGCGCCAAGCCGCGCGACACGGTGCCGAAGAAGCGATGACCCTCGCGGATGATCTCGTCGGGCTTGAACGTATCCCGGTGTGGCGGCGGCGGAGGCGGCGGGGCCTGCGGCTGCTGTTGGGCGGAAGCGAGAACGGCGCCAAAGCCAACGAGACACAGCGTGAGTGCCGCAAGGCGCAAGCTAGCGCGCATCGGATGCTCCATTGCTTGTGAGGTCCAAGCCCCGTTTAACCCGTTGCTTACGCGGGTGACCGTAATGTGGCGGCGACATCCCGCCCAGGACCACGAATCGCTCGAAGATCGCCGAGAACTATGACTGCAGCACGGCAACAACGGAAGCCGCTGGCGCTTGCTCTGGCGCTCGGATTAGGGGTTTTTGGGCCGATTCTGGCGGCGCCGACAATCTCCGCCGCCCCCAGCGAGCCGCTGGTGATCAATGCCCTGACCGGGCTTGCCATCAGCGGTTTCGACCCGGTCGCCTATTTCACCGACGGCAAGCCGAAAATCGGCCGTCCCAATTTGGAATTGCGCCTGGGCGGCGCGGTCTGGCGCTTCATCAATGAAGGCAACCGGGCGGCCTTTGCCGAAAATCCGGACGTCTATATGCCGCGCTTCGGCGGTTATGATGCGGTGGCGATCGCGCGCGGCAGCTCGGTGCCCGGTCATCCGCTGTTCTGGGTGGTGAACGGTTCGCGGCTTTATCTCTTCTACAGCGCCGAGGCGCGCACGGCCTTCCTCGCCGAGCCGGCGGCGATCATCGAGCGCGCAACGCGCAAGTGGCCCGAGGTGATCCTCACCATCGCGCCCTGAGCGGGCGCGTCAACGCACCGCGGCGGCCTTGGCCGGATCGCCCCAGGCGATGAAACCGGGCACCAAAAATTTCTTTGCGCGGCGTGCGAATTGAAGAGCGCCGCCGTTCGGCGCGGTGATTGCGCCACCCGCCGCCATCAGGATCGCGCAGCCGGCGGCGATGTCCCATTCGTGCGTCGGCGACAGCCGTGGATAGACGTCGGCGTCGCCCTGCGCGAGGTAGCAGAACTTCACCGCCGAGCCGCAGAGGAAGCGCTTCGCCACCGGCAGCCGCGAAATGAAGTCTTCCGTGGTCTCGTCGAGATGGCTGCGCGAGGTCGCTACGATGAGGCGATCGGGCGCCGGCCGCGTGCGGATGACGCTGCGGTCGTAAGCTTGCTCGGGACCGGCCCCGAGGCGCAGCCGCAACCGCTCGGCTTTGCCGCCGACCACGCCGCGCCACAGCAGTCCTTGCGCCGGCGCGGCGATGATGCCGGCGACCGGCGCGCCCTGCGTCACGATGGCGAGGTTGACGGTGAATTCGTCGCGGCCGGCGAGAAACTCCTTGGTGCCGTCGAGCGGGTCGACGATGATGCAGCTCGGCTCGAGACCTGCCGCCGCTGTGCGGCCGACGCTTTCCTCGGCGATCACCGTGACGCCGGGCAACAACCGGGAAACGCCGTCGATGATGAGGGCTTCCGAGGCCTCGTCGGCGGCGGTGACCGGCGACATATCATTCTTGATGCGCCGCTCGACCGCCGAGAACGGCGTCGCCAGCGTCTCCGCCGCCGCGCGCGAGACGATCTCGGTCAGCGCGTCGAGAAGCGTCTCCGCCTGTTGCGAGGTGATTCCAGCGGTCACGGCGTGCGAAGCCCCTTGCAGTCCTTGGCGGTTGCGACGGTGCGGTGTATCACGCCCGCCAGCCGGCGCCTGCAGCGATTCGCCGGTTTTCGGCAGACTGCACGCCCCGTGGAGACCCGTCTATGTCCGGAACGCCCATCGAAGCGCTCGATCTTGCGGCCCTGCTGTGCTCGCGCGTCTGCCACGACCTGATCAGCCCGGTCGGCGCCATCGTCAACGGTCTGGAAGTGCTGGCCGAGGAAAAGGACGAGGAGACCAAGACCTTCGCCCTCGACCTGATCAAGCGGAGCGCCGGCACCGCCTCGGCCAAGCTGCAATTTTGCCGCATCGCCTTCGGCGCGGCGGGCTCGGCCGGCGCCCAGATCGATCTCGGCGACACCGAGGCCATCAGCCGCGGCTTCTTCGAGGACGATAAGACCAAGGTGGCCTGGAATCTGCCGCGCGCGCTGCTCGCCAAGAACCGGGTGAAACTGCTGCTCAATCTGCTGCTGATCGCCGGGCAGACCATCCCGCGCGGCGGCCGGCTCACCGTCGATCCGATCGGGGCGGGCGACGCCATGGGCTTCAAGGTCAGCGCCGCGGGCGTCAATGCCAAGGTTCCACCCGCGGTGGCGGCCTTGGTTTCCGGCGATGCCGGCGACATGCCGCTCGATGCCCACCGCATCCAGCCGTTCTACGCCAGCCTTCTGGCGCAGGCGGTCGGCGTCAAGGTCGCCATGGCCATGGAAGGCGACGCGGTTACCGTGACCGCGCAGTGACGCGCCACAATCGCGGTTAACGAACGGTTAAACCGCGCGAGCGATCCAAGTACCGCAACCAAAATTAAACGCTTCGACGACACACTGGCCGCGCTCTTGACAGAGAGCGAGCTACGGCCGGCGCGCGTCGACGAAGGCGTTTTTCATGGACGACCTGCTGCGGGAATTCGTGAGCGAGACGAACGAGAGTCTCGACGTGGTCGACGTCGAGCTCGTGCGTTTCGAGCAGGACCCCAACAACGCCAAGATTCTCGATAACGTCTTCCGCCTGGTGCACACCATCAAGGGCACCTGCGGCTTCCTCGGCCTGCCGCGGCTGGAAGCGCTGGCGCATGCCGCCGAAACCTTGATGGGCAAATTCCGCGATGGTCAGCCGGCCACCAGCCATGCCGTCACGCTCATCCTCGCCACCATCGACCGCATCAAGCAGATTCTGGAATCGCTCGAGCGCGAGCAGCGCGAGCCGGAAGGCAGCGACAACGATTTGATCGCCGATCTCGACCGCATGGTCGAGCGGCTGGCGCCGGCGGCTGCGCCCGAGGCGCCGCAATACGCGGTCGGCACGCTGGCGCCGCAGGTGCTGGAGCGGCCGCTGCGGCCGGGCGAGGATTCGCTCGACGACCTCGAGCGCGCCTTCCGCGAAACCCCGGTCGATCAGCCCGGCGTCAAAACCGTCAAGCCCGCGGCCGAGCCGGCCAAGGACGACGACGGCGCCAAGGCCGCCAATCAATCGATCCGCGTCACCGTCGACACGCTCGAACAGCTGATGACCATGGTGTCGGAGCTGGTGCTCACCCGCAACCAGCTCCTCGAGATCGTGCGCCGGCACGAGGATTCCGAATTCAAGGCGCCGCTGCAACGGCTGTCCAGCGTCACCGCCGAGTTGCAGGAAGGCGTCATGAAGACGCGCATGCAGCCGATCGGCAATGCCTGGCAGAAGCTGCCGCGCGTCGTGCGCGACCTGTCGAACGAGCTCGGCAAGCAGATCGAATTGGAAATGCAGGGCGCCGAGACCGAGCTCGACCGCCAGGTGCTCGACCTGATCAAGGACCCGCTCACCCATATGGTGCGCAACTCCGCCGATCACGGTCTGGAAACTCCGGCCGGGCGCCGCGCGGCGGGCAAGCCCGAGCAGGGCCGCATTCGGCTGTCGGCCTATCACGAAGGCGGCCATATCATCATCCAGATCGCCGACGACGGCCGCGGGCTCGACACCGCGCGCATCAAGGCCAAGGCGATCGCGCAAGGCCTGGTGTCGGAGGCCGACGCCGACAAGCTGAGCGAAGCGCAAATTCACAAATTCATCTTTGCGCCCGGCATCTCGACGGCGGCGAAGGTCACCAGCGTGTCCGGCCGCGGCGTTGGCATGGACGTGGTGCGCAACAATATCGACCAGATCGGCGGCACCATCGACGTGAAGTCGGTCGCCGGCGTCGGCTTGAGCTTCACCATCAAGATCCCGCTAACGCTCGCGATCGTCGCGGCGCTGATCGTGCAAGCCGGCGGCGACCGCTTCGCCATCCCGCAGATCGCGGTGATCGAGCTGGTGCGCGCGCGCGCCGGCGGCGAGCATCGGGTCGAACGCATCAAGGACACCGCGGTACTGCGGCTGCGCGACAAGCTGCTGCCGCTGACGCGCCTGAGCCAGCTGCTCGGCATCGACGGCGGTGCCCGCGATATCGAGAGCGGCTTCATCGTGGTGACGCAGGTCGGCAGCCAGAGCTTCGGCATCGTCGTCGATGGCGTGTTCCACACCGAGGAAATCGTGGTGAAGCCGCTGTCGAGCAAGCTTCGCCACATCGCCATGTTCTCCGGCAACACCATCCTCGGCGACGGCTCGGTGATCATGATCGTCGATCCGAACGGCGTCGCCCAGTCGCTCGGCAGCACGGTGACCTCGCAAGCGGACACCGACGATGCCGCCGCGGCCCGTCACGCCGCGGTCGACGAGAACACGACGTCGCTTCTGGTGTTCCGCGCCGGCTCGAGCCAGCTGAAAGCGGTGCCGCTGTCGCTGGTCACCCGGCTCGAGGAGATCGACGCCCGCAAGATCGAATTGTCGAACGGCCGCCACATGGTGCAGTACCGAAGCCAGTTGATGCCGCTGGTGAGCATGAACGACAGCGTACGCGTGAAGAGCGAAGGCGCCCAGCCGCTGCTGGTGTTCTCCGACGGCGCCCGCGCGATGGCGCTGGTGGTCGACGAGATCGTCGACATCGTCGAGGACCGTCTCGACATCCAGGTCGCCGGCGACGATTCCGGCGTGCTCGGCTCGGCCATCATCAAGGGGCAGGCGACCGAGATCATCGACGTCGGCCACTTCCTGCCGCTCGCCTTCGAGGACTGGTTCCGCAACAAGGAGCAGGCCAAGCGCGTCGCGCGGCCCTCGCTGCTGCTGATCGACGATTCGCCGTTCTTCCGCAACATGCTCTCGCCGGTGCTGCAGGCGGTCGGCTACGACGTGACGGCGGCCGCCTCCGCGCCCGAGGCGCTCGCCATGTTCAAGGACGGGCGGGAGTTCGACATTGTCGTCACCGATATTGAAATGCCCGAGATGAGCGGCTTCGAATTCGCCGAGCGCTTGCGCAAGGACCCGCGCACCGCCGACCTGCCGGTGATCGCGCTGTCCTCCGTCGTATCGGTCGAGGCGGTCGAGCGCGGCCGCCAGGTTGGGTTCCACGACTATGTCGCCAAATTCGACCGGCAGGGGCTGATTGCGGCGCTCAAGGAGCAGACCGACGTCGGCCGCGCGGCGTGACGAGCACACCATGACAGACATCGCCCAGCAAAACCTGACCGAGTACGTGACCGCCATGATCGGGGGCCAGTTGTTCGGCATGCCGATCGTGCAGGTGCAGGACGTCTTCCTCCCGGAGCGGCTGACGCGGGTGCCGCTGGCGCCGCCGGAAATCGCCGGCGTACTCAATCTGCGCGGCCGCATCGTGACACTGGTCGACCTGCGCCGCCGCTTCGGTCTCGGCGAGCGCCAGGAGGGCCACACGCCCATGGCGATCGGCGTCGAATCGCGCGGCGAATCCTACGGGCTCTTGATCGACAGCGTCGGCGAGGTGCTCAAGCTCGACGAAGCCAAGCGCGAGCCCAACCCAATCAATCTCGACGCGCGGCTGGCGCGCGTATCGGCCGGAATCTACCGCCTGGATGGGCAATTGCTTATCGTCGCCGATGTCGACCGCGTGCTCGACATCGTGCCGAACGCGATGGCGGCATGACAGCAGCAAGAACGTTTCTTGGAACCAGTGGACGGGAACAGTGAGGGTGAGATGAAGACGTGTTTGGTTGTTGACGACTCCAGCGTCATCCGGAAGGTGGCGCGGCGGATTCTCGAAGGGCTCGAATTCGATATCGTGGAGGCCGAGGACGGCGAGCAGGCGCTCGATGCCTGCCGGCGCAAGCTGCCCGATGCGATCCTGCTCGATTGGAACATGCCGAAGATGGACGGCTACGAATTCCTGCGCTCGCTGCGCCGGCTGCCGGGCGGCGACTCGCCGAAGGTGGTGTTCTGTACCACCGAGAACGACGTCGCACACATTGCACGCGCGCTGCACGCCGGCGCCAACGAATACATCATGAAGCCGTTCGACAAGGAGATCGTGGAAGCCAAATTCCAGGAAGTCGGGCTGATCTGACCGCGTCCGTCGCGGCAATAACAGGCAAGTAAGGCGTCGAGTCCCGATGAACGTCGTAGTGGCCCACCCATCATCCAGTAGCGCCGTCGAGCGGCGCACCCGCGTCATGATCGTCGACGACGCGGTGGTCGTGCGCGGCTTGTTCGCGCGCTGGGTGGAGGCAGAACCGGACCTCGAGGTGGTCGCCTCGCTGCGCACCGGGCGCGAGGCGGTGAATCAGGTCGAGCGCGCCGATCCCGACGTCGTGGTGCTCGACGTCGACATGCCGGAGCTCGACGGCATCGCCGCCTTGCCGCTGCTGTTGGAGAAGCGGCGCGACCTGGTCGTGATCATGGCCTCGACGCTGACCCGGCGGAACGCCGAGATCAGCTTGCGCGCGCTTTCGCTCGGCGCCGCCGACTATATCCCGAAGCCGGCCAGCAACCGCGAAGTCACCGGCTCGCCGGCGTTCCGCCGCGAGCTGATCGAGAAGATTCGCCACCTCGGCCAGCGCGCCAAGCGGTTGCGGCCCTGCGCGCTGCGCGCCCGCACCGCCGACGCCACCGCGCCGCAGCAGTTCAAGCCGCGTCCCGGACAGGCCGCGCCGCCGATCGCGCTGCGCGCGATGCCGACGACCCCACCGCGCGTGCTGGTGATCGGCGCTTCGACCGGCGGCCCGCAGGCGCTCAATGCCATCGTCAGCCAGATCGGCGGCGTGCTCGACCGCGCCCCGGTGCTGATCACCCAGCATATGCCGCCGACCTTCACCACCATCATGGCCGAGCATCTCGCCCGCATCGCCAAACGGCCGGTGCGCGAGGGCCAGGACGGCGAGGAGGTCAATGCCGGCACCGTCTATCTTGCGCCCGGCGGGCATCATATGTCGGTCAAGCGCCGCGACGGCACCGCCACCATCTCGCTCGACAACGGCCCGCTGGTGAACTTCTGCAAGCCAGCGGTCGATCCGCTATTCACCTCGGCCGCCGAGGTTTGGCACAACTGGGTGCTCGGCCTGGTGCTTACCGGCATGGGTTCGGACGGCCTGCGCGGCGCGCAGGCAATCGTCGCCGCCGGCGGCCACATCCTGGCGCAGGACGAGGCGACGAGCGTGGTGTGGGGGATGCCCGGTCAGGTCGCGCATGCCGGCGTCTGTTCGGCCGTGCTGCCGCTCAACGAGATCGCGCCGCGGCTCACGCGCGTGTTCGCGGGAGAGCATTCGTGACCCCGCAGGATTTCGATTATCTCCGCCAGCTTCTGCGCCAGCGCTCCGGCTTGGTGCTGTCGGCCGAGAAACAATATCTCGCCGAAAGCCGCCTGCTGCCGGTCGCGCGCAAGCACGGGCTCGGCAACCTCGCCGAATTGGTGGCGCGGCTGAAAGCCGCCACCGCCGCCCCGCTCACCGTCGAGGTGGTCGAGGCGATGACCACCAACGAGTCGTTTTTCTTCCGCGACAAGGTGCCGTTCGAGCATTTCCGCGACACCATCATGCCGGCGCTCTTGGCCGCGCGCGCGCGCGAGAAACGCATCCGCATCTGGTGCACCGCCTGCGCGACCGGGCAAGAGCCGTATTCGCTGGCGATGGCGCTCAAGGGCTTCGGCGCCGCGCTCGCCGGCTGGAAAGTGGACATCGTGGCCACGGATATTTCCCACGAGATTCTGGCGAAGGCCAAGGCCGGCATCTACAACCAGTTCGAGGTGCAGCGCGGCCTGCCGATCCAGAGCCTGGTGAAATTCTTTTCGCAGGTCGGCGAGTCCTGGCAGATCGCGCCCGAGATCCGCGCCATGGTGCAGTTCCGCCAGTTCAATCTGCTCAACGATTTTTCCAGCCTGGGCAGCTTCGACTTGGTGTGCTGCCGCAACGTGCTGATCTACTTCGATCAGGACACCAAGATCGGGGTGCTCAACCGGCTCGCGCGGCAGATGCCGGCGGACGGCTTCTTGATCTTGGGCGCCGCGGAAACGGTGGTCGGCCTGACCGATGCGTTCAAGCCGATGCCCGACAAGCGCGGGCTCTACGCGCCGTATACGGCGGCGGTGAAACCGGCGCTCGTGAGCAACGTGCTCAAGTTTGCGATGAAGGCGTAAAGCGCGCCTTCGCTCTCCAGTCTTTATGCGGAGTTTGCGTCCTAGCGCTCGCCGTGTCGGCGCCAGCGCGGGTTGACGAAACGGACGCCGCCTCGCACAAGCGGCCCGACCATGCTGCGCATCCGATCGCTGCCAGGCGTGGAGCGCCGCCCGGCTGGCCTTTCGGCTGCTGCCGCGGTGCCGATTTTCCGATTTGGCGGCGTGATCGTATGATGGCCGCGCCCGAACCGTGAAGCTTTGATTGCCATGAGCATGTCGATGAAATCGAAGGTCGCTTGGGACCGCTATCTCGGCGGCGCCCTCGTTTACCTGCTCAATTTCGTCGCCCGCTTTCTCGGCTTTTTGTTGCGGCGCGACCACGCGCCGGCGGCGCGCGGCGACATTACGGTCATCAAGGTGCTGGGCGGCGGCAGCCTGGTGATGGCGCTGCCGGCGCTGCTCGGCATCCGGCGCGAATATCCGGCGTTCAAAATGCGCCTGCTCACCACGGCCATGGTGAAGCCCTTCGCCGAGACGCTCGGCGTGTTTGACGAGATCCTGGTGCTCGACGACGGCTCGATTGTCAGTCTGGCGGCGAGCGCGCTGCGGTCTTTGCGCCGGTGCTATGGCAGCGACACGGTCATCGATCTCGAGATTTACAGCTATCTGAGCACGGTGCTGAGCATTTTCACTTTTGCCCGCAACCGCTTCGGCTTTTTCTTCGAGGAAACGGGCTCTCGCCAGAAGCTGCATACGCATCGGATCTTTTTCAATCCCGGCTCGCCGCTCTACCGCCACTACGACCACATCGCCACAATGCTGGAGGCGCCGATCGTGCCGACGCAAGCGTGCTCGGAACATGTTTTTGCCACGCTCGGCATCGTCGCAAGAACCGTGAAGCCCTCGGGCGGACGCATCGCCATCGGCTGCGGCTGCTCGGAATTGTCGGAAGAACGCAAGCTGTCGCCCGCGCAATGGAGCCGCCATGTCTTTGCCGCGGCAGCGGACAAAGACCGCGACGTCGTCTTTCTCGGGGGCGCGTCGGACAAGCGCGAGGCGGAAAAGGTCATCGCCGCCGTGCGCGCCCTGGGTAGCGGCGGTTGGCACGGCACGCTGAGCAACCTGAGCGGCACCCTGTCCTTGCAGGACTCGTTGCGCACGCTCGCGGCCTGCGACGAGTTCTGGGGTATCGAATCCTCGCTGCTGCACTATGCTCGCCTGTTCGGCCTGCGCATCACCGCCTTTTTCGGACCCACGCATCCGATGCGGCTGCGGCCGATGCCGTGGCTTGCCGAGACCGTCCACTACCGCAAGACGCTGTGTTCGCCCTGCATCCACCTCGTCTCGATGCCGCCTTGCCACGGCGACAATCGCTGCATGAAGTGGCTGTTCGAGCCGCGCGAAGAAAGCCGCGACGATGAGGGATGGCTGCCGGTGGTGATGTGATGGGGGACGGCGTCGACTGCATTCTCGGCTCCGGCCCGGCGGCGGTCGCCTGCGCGCGCGAATTGCTCGATCGCGGGCGCAAGGTCGTTCTGGTCGATCCGGGCCGGCGCCTGCCGGGCGGCCGCGCGGCGCTCGCCGAAGATTTCCGGCGCGGCGAAGACAGCAAAACTTATTTGCACCGCTTGCGTGCGCTGCGGCGCGATCTGCCGCGGGAGATGCAGAACAAGAAGCTGCCATTCTCCTCGCCGCATGTTTACGATGCGGTCGAACGCTACCTGCCGGCGCAAACGCACAAGGCAGAGGTGCTGCGCAGCCTGGCGAGCGGCGGTCTGTCGGCCGTGTGGGGCGCGACCGTCATGCCGATGGCGGAACGCTCGTTTCGCGATTGGCCGGTCACGCGCGCCGACATGGAGCCATTCTACCGCAAGGCCGCCCAGCTCATGGACGTGCCGGTCGTGCACGACGATCTCACCGCGCTTTATCCGAATTACGGCAGCGCGGCGCCGACCGCGCTTTCCGAGCAGGGCGCGCAACTCATCGCCAATCTCGTCAATCACCGGCAAAACCTCGCCGCCGACGGCATAAGGTTTGGGCGCTGCCGCTCGGCGATCGGCGCGACGAACGCGGCGAATGAGGGCGGCTGCGTCTACTGCGGCTTTTGCATGTATGGCTGTCCGTTCCGCGCGATCTTCAGCGCCGAATATGCGCTCGACGGCCTGAAGGTCGACCGGCAATTCAATCATCACGCCGGCCGCCTGGCGGTCGGCTTTGCCGAGACCGCGTCGGGCGTCGAGGTGCAGTTGCGCTGCTTCGACGACGGTGGCCGCGAAACGCTCGGCTGCGAGCGGCTGTTCGTCGCCTGCGGTGCGGCAACCTCGCTGCGCCTCGTCGCCGGCGCGCAGGCCATGTTCGACCGCACCTTCTATCTCAAGGACACCCAGCGCGTATCGATCCCGATTGTCCTGCGCCGCCGCTGCCGCCCGGGCCCGATTCCGAAAGCCAGCGCGCTCGGGCAGCTGTTTGTCATGATGGATGAGCCCGAATTGTGCGACGAACTCATCCACCTGCAGATCTACGGCTTCAACCCCTTTATCGTCGATCTGCTGCGCGCGCGTTTCGGCGCGCTGCTCATCCAGGAGCCGTTGCTGCGGCCGCTGTTCGATCGAATGATGGTGGTGATGGGCTACTTGCCCGGCCAGCTCTCCGGCCGCATTGTCGTGACGGTAAAACCGGCGTCGCCCGCCGACATCGGCCTGCCGCCGGCGACGTATCGCGGCGAGACGAGCCCGCGCACGCCAGGCGCCGTGCGCGCCATCGCGCGCAAGCTCAAGCGTCACGCCCGCGCGCTCGGCGTCTGGCCAGCGCCGGCGATGACCGAAGTGCCCGGCGCCAGCAACCATCTCGGCGCCTGCCTGCCGATGCGCGACACGCCGCAGCCCGGCGAAACCGACCGGCTCGGCCGTCCTTATGGGCTCAAGCGCGTGCACGTGGTCGACGCCGCCTGCTTCTCCGACCTGCCGGCTGAGCATTTGACCTACACCATCATGGCCAACGCCATGCGGATTGCCGCCGAGGCGGGGGAGATGCCGTGAGCACCTGCGCCATCACCGGCGCCAACGGCTTCGTCGGGCGCGCGTTGGTCCGCCGCTTCCTCGCCGACGGTTGGACGGTGGTCGCGCTGGTGCGCAAGCCGCAGTTCGCGCCGCCGGGCTGTATGGCGCGCGCCTTCGTGCTGGGTGAATTGCCGCCGCCCGATTTGCTGGCCGGCGTCGATCTCCTGGTGCACGCGGCCTACGATTTCTCGGCGCGAAGCTGGGCCGACATCTGCCGCATCAATGCGGTGGGCAGCGACTTGCTCTTCGACGCTGCCACGCGCGCCGGCGTCAAGCGGCAGATTTTCATCTCCAGCGTGGCTGCGTTCGAGGGCTGCCGCTCGCTCTATGGGTTGGGCAAGCTTGCCGCCGAGGACGCCGCGTTGATCCGCGGCGGTGCGGTGATCCGCCCCGGCGTCGTCTACAGCGAGGACAACGGCGGGCTTGCCGCGCGCGTCGAAGCGACGGCAAAGAGGTTTCCGCTGGTGCCGATGGTCGGTGACGGACGCTATCCGCTCTACACCTGCCACGTCGACGATCTCTGCGCGCTGATCGCGCATCTTGCGCGAGCGCAAGACCTGCCGCGCGCGATCATTACCGCGGCCAATCCGACGCCGATCACGCTGCGCCGGCTCGTCGAAAGCGTGACGCCGCCGCCGCGCCTCGTTCCAATCCCTTGGCGTTTGTTTGCCGCCGGCCTGCGCCTTGCCGAAGCGCTGGGCCTGCGTCCCGCTTTCCGCGCCGACAGCGTGGTCTCGCTGGTGCACGGCAATGCCAATCCGGATTTTTCCGCGCTGCGCGAATGCCCGGTGACCTTTCGGCCCTATGCGCCGCCATCGTCTTAGGCCGATACCCTTAAAAAGGGTGAGAAGACAAAAGACAACCGTGGTAATATGCCCGTCATAAGCCGGTATTAATTAGGCCGGGGGAGGGACCTATGCCAGCGATCGCATTTTCCAACAACGACATCGCCTTGGTTGCCTGGACTTTCGAACGTCATCTCGACGGCTGCCTTGGCTTCGCGGTGATCCAGATCGATGCGAGCGGCAAGGAGACGCCGCTGCCGGCGATGGCGAGTTTCGCCGGTCAGCCCAAGGATCCGAAGCGCACCACCCAGCAAGCGCCGGTGCAAAAGTTCTGGTGGAAGGACCTCTACGCCAAACGCGGCGGGACTTACACCTACCGCATCGTGCCGATGGGCGGCGCGCTGGGATCGCTGAAGCCGCTCGATGGCGTTAAGCCGCTCGTCAGCAATCCAGTGACGATCACAGAGAAGCGGTTGCCGTTCTTCAGAGCTTATTTCAATCGCGGCATCGTCGCCACCCAGGCGCTAAGCCGCGAACTCAAGGACAAGCCGAGCAAGGACGCGCTGACGCCGCATATCCAGGATCCGAACGATCAAATCCGAAAAAATTTAATGGGTCAGCTCTACGAGGGCGTGACGTCGCTGCTCGACCGCGCCGACGCGCAAGGCGGCACGATCAACGCAGCGCTTTATGAGCTCAACGATCCGGATGGGCTGGAAAAAAAGCTACAGGCCAATCCGAAAAGCCGTACCGTCATCCTCGGCAACGAGCAGGAGGCGAAAACCAAGACCTCGCCCGGCAGCGAAGACGCCGATGCCGAGAACCGCAAAAACCTGAAAAATGCCGGCGTGACGGTGATCGACCGTATCCTCGGCAAAGGCAGCATCCCGCACAACAAATTCATGGTGCTGAGCCAGAACGGCGTGCCAACTGCGGTGCTCACCGGCTCGACCAACTGGACCAGCACCGGGCTGTGCACGCAGACCAACAATGCGCTGGTGATCGATTCACCGAAGGTCGCCCAGCGCTATATCGATTATTGGAACACGCTCAAGGCCGACGTCGAGGCGGCCGCCGGCGACCAGAAGAAACTGCAATCGCCGGCGCAGCGCACCTGGGACCACAAGAACAACGATAGCTCGATCAATTCGCCGATCGATCTCGACAACGGCATCACCATCGAGCCGATGTTCTCGCCCAACACCAACCATCTGCTCAAGTCGCCGCCGAAAGAGACGCCGAACGACATGCAGCGGATCTTCGATTTGATCGATGGCGCCAAACAGGCGGTGCTGTTCCTCGCGTTCGACCCGGGCAACAATTCGATTCTCGACGCGGCCGGCAAGGCGCTGGCGAAGAATCCCGATCTGTTCGTGCGTGGCGCGCTCACCAGTCCGCAACGCGCCGGCAATTTTGCCACGGCGCTGCATGAGGGCGAGGAAGCCGGGGAGGGCGAGGAGGGCCAGCACGGCCAGCGCGGCGCGACCGAAGTCGCCGTCGTCGGCGAGCCGGGTCAGCCGAAGAAAAAAGGCGCCAAGGCCGCGGCCGCGAAGAAGGGCGGCAAGGCGCCGCCCGTTGCGCCCGATTACCGCGCCATTCCCGCCGGCGCGATCAACAAAGACGACGCCTTCGGCGCCTGGGAAAGCGAACTCAACAAATACGGGTTCGCCATCATCCACAACAAGATCGTGGTGATCGACCCGTTCAGCGACAATTGCGCCGTGGTCACCGGCTCGCACAATCTCGGCTTCCGCGCCTCGCACAACAACGATGAGAACCTGGTGATCGTGCGCGGCCATCGCGCTCTGGCGGAAGCCTATGCCTGCCACGTGCTCGACCTCTACGATCA
Organism: Pseudolabrys sp.; assembly: GCA_035501975.1. Taxonomy (GTDB): domain Bacteria; phylum Pseudomonadota; class Alphaproteobacteria; order Rhizobiales; family Xanthobacteraceae; genus Pseudolabrys. The sequence continues at coordinate 13,922 of DATJVE010000163.1, read as the reverse complement.
CTATGCTTGGCGGTATTGGCTCAAGGAGGATCCGAAGATTTTCGGCAAGCCGCTGGAAGAGGACGACAAGTGGCAGGAGCGCTATATCCTTGGGCCCGACGTGAAATCACCCGAACTGCGCTTCTGGCTGGAGGCCGCGGGCGCCGGTGTTGCCGGCACGGCGCCGAAGCCATCCGCGGGCGGCGCTTCGGTCAAGACGGCCGCAGCGGCGAAAAAACCGCCGGGCAAACGCAAGACGCCGGCCAAACGCAAAAAGCCGCGCAAGCCTGCCGCGAAAAAGAAAAAGCGGATATGAGAGCGGTACCTGCAACAGACGCCGCCGAAAAAAACCCCGTCGCGCGGCGGGGTTTGAGTATTAGCGAGTATCTTGCAGTAGCCAGGAGGTCCCGCGCGCTCATCGGCCGAGACGGTGAACCGCCCGACGGCACCGCAAATTCACGCGCGGCCTTTATCTCCAGGGCCAAGCCGAACGTACCGGCGGCCAAGCCGGCGCCCGCGAGCAACGTGCTCCAGTTCGCGCTGAAAGCCTGAAAGAGCCGCTATGCCGGTCGCGGCGGGCGAGAGCGGCGCGGCCTTTCAATTGCCTGTTGCGGCGAAATTCCGCCAAAGTTTATTTCCATCTTGGATGTTTCCGCGGGAGCGATCCGCCTGATGAAGATCGCTTACGTCGCGGCCGCACTCGTTCTCCTATTCAAATTGTCGTTGTTCGCGATGATCGGTCCCGTTCATTCGGCCGACGCGCCCTCTTATTCCAGTTTCGCCGACGCCATGATCGCGTCGTCGCGCTGGCTGCATGACGCCGATTTGACCAGCGAAGTGTTCTCGATCAGGACGTTCCGCATCATCGGCTATCCGGCGGCGATCGCGGCGGCCAAGCTGCTTGCCGGAGCGGCGTGGCCTTATGCGGTGGTCGGCCTGCAATTTGCGGTTTCCACCGGCGTCTTTATTGCCGTTTTCTGTTTGCGGATGACGCTCGGCTTGCCGCGCAACTGGGCGGTCGCCGGCGCGCCGGCCTACGCCGCGTCGCTGCAACTCAGTCTCGATCAATGCCTGATGAGCGACAGTCTGAATGCAAGCATGATTATTTTGACCGTGGTCCGTGTCCGCTGGTCTGCGTGCCTCTGGTCGCCGTCTATCAAAGTTATGAACTCTGGAATTGGCACCGCACCGGCGAGCGGTTCGTCACGACGACCGCCCAGGTCAACGCGCTTTTGTCCGTCGTCTATGCTGCCAAGAGCGAGCCCGCGCTGTTCGGAGGCGACTCGGTACTCGACCGGTACGCTGCGCCGATTCTCAAAAAGTATAAGTATGAGGAAGCGGTTGCGATCAACGACGCGCTGTTCGGGGACGGCTACGTGGCAACCCAGATTTCGCATTTGGCGTTGGACAAATATGCGACTGCCTGGCGGCAGCATCCCCTTGCCATGCTCAATCTGATCCGTATCGGCACCGGCGAGAATCTGGTCAAGCTCGCGGTTCGCCCCGTCAAATCGGCCTGCGAGATCTTCGAATGGAGCGACCGGCCGGGTTGCTACGATTACCGCGATCTCTATCGCAAGCTGTTCCATCATCCGGCGGATATGCGCTTAGGCGAGGTCTTGGCCTTCGTCGCGATGACAATTCAAAACGCGCTGTCGACCGTCCTTAGCGCGCTGTTTTTTGCCGGCATCCCGATTCTTCTCGTCATGGCGTGGCGCGCCCGCACGCTCGGCGCCGACCGGCCGTTGGCAATCGCCACAGGATTTTGGATGCTTGTGGCCGGCTGGCATCTGATCAGCGCCGAGGTCATCTATAATGACCGCTACATGATGCCGGTGATTCCGTTCGTCATCCTCGGCGGACTTGTGGCCGCGAATTCATTCAAGAACCGGCACTCTAAAAGAAGCCTCGCCGAGCGTTAGCTCGTAAAATTTATTTGCCGGCCGGGATCAGCAGCGGCGACAAATTCATCTGCGGTCTGGCGCCGTCCTTGCGCAGGGGCGGGTAAACGCGATGCAGGTCAGCGGGATCGATCTGGACTTCGCCGTTATCGGTCTGCGACACCGGGATCCTTCCGGGGTCGATCGCACGCATGATGGCGGTTTTGGCACGTCCGACCGCGGCGGCGGCAGTTGCGATGGTGTACATGGAGCCTCGTTACCCTTGGAAGAAAAACCCCGCCTCGCGGCGGGGTTTGAGTCTGGAGAGTGTCTTGCGGTTCGGCGCTTACGCCGGAATTCTTTCGTCCGCCTCGGTCGGCTCGCGCAGCACGTAGCCGCGGCCCCACACGGTCTCGATGTAGTTCTTGCCGCTCGAAGCGTTGGCGAGCTTCTTGCGCAGCTTGCAGATGAAGACGTCGATGATCTTGAGCTCGGGCTCGTCCATGCCGCCGTAGAGATGGTTGAGGAACATCTCCTTGGTGAGCGTGGTGCCCTTGCGCAGCGAGAGCAGCTCGAGCATCTGATATTCTTTGCCGGTGAGGTGCACGCGCTGGCCGCCGACTTCCACCGTCTTGGTGTCGAGGTTCACAACCAAGTCACCCGTGTTGATGACCGACTGCGCATGACCCTTGGAGCGGCGCACGATGGCGTGGATGCGCGCGATCAGCTCGTCCTTGTGGAACGGCTTGGTCATGTAGTCGTCGGCGCCGAAGCCCAACCCCTTCACCTTGTCCTCGATGCCGGCGAGGCCGGACAGGATCAGGATTGGGGTTTTAACTTTGGACACCCGCAGCGAGCGGAGAACCTCGAAGCCCGACATGTCGGGCAGGTTCAGGTCGAGCAGGATGATGTCGTAGTCGTAGAGCTTGCCGAGATCGACGCCTTCTTCACCGAGGTCGGTGGTGTAGACGTTGAAGCTCTCGGATTTGAGCATCAGCTCGATGGATTGTGCCGTCGCGCTGTCGTCTTCAATGAGCAAAACGCGCATTTAAGTCCCCTTGTCGCCGCAACCGGGCCTTTGGTCAGCGCCGCAAAGGCGGCGAGGCAGAAAAACGCTGTGGGACAAACCGATTCGACACTAACGAGACATGGTTAACAAAACCTGATTCTCTCTTGCAAGAGTGCCGTAGGCAAATCGACCCGAATCGGCGTAAGATGTTGCTAGAAAGCGGTTTTTTGGCCACGTACCGTTTGATGTCCCGGTTTAAGAGCCGGCGCTAACCGACTCAACCGACTCGCCCCTTTCGTCCTGGCCGGGCGAAACGCAGCCATCAGTCCCTTGGACGATGACCCAATGATTAACGACCCGGGTAAACACTCCGTTAAAGAGCTTGGTAGGGCGGTAAGCCTAAGGGCGTGTTACCGGCATTTTTGTGCACGGGGCGGGGCGCGGCCATGAAAGCCCTCGCCGAACAGATCGCCGATCTCGACAGCGCGGAAATCTATGGCCGCGTGGTCGGCGTGCGCGGGCTGATGGTGGAGGTGGCGGGACCGATCCACGCCATGTCGGTCGGCGCGCGGCTGTCGGTCGAGACCGGCCGCGGGCCGAACATCGCCTGCGAAGTGGTGGGTTTTTCCGGCGGCCGCGCGCTCGCTATGCCTTTTGCCGCGCTCGACGGCGTGCGGCGCGGCTGCCGGGCGGTGGTCGCCACCGCCGCCGGTACCGTGCGGCCGTCGGAACGCTGGCTCGGCCGCGTGGTCAACGCCATGGGCGAGCCGATCGACGGGCTCGGCCCATTACCGGCGGGTCCCGCGCCCTATCCCTACCGCGCCTCGCCACCACCGGCGCATGCCCGCATGCGGGTCGGCGCGCCGCTCGATCTCGGGGTACGCGCCCTCAATACCTTTCTCACGGTCTGCCGCGGCCAGCGCATGGGCATCTTCTCCGGCTCGGGCGTCGGTAAATCGGTGCTGCTGTCGATGCTGGCGCGCAACGTGTCGGCCGATATCTCGGTCATCGGCCTCGTCGGCGAACGCGGCCGCGAGGTGCAGGAATTCTTGCAGGACGACCTCGGTCCGGCCGGCCTCGCGCGCTCGGTGGTGGTGGTATCGACCTCCGACGAGCCGGCATTGATGCGCCGTCAGGCCGCCTATCTCACGCTTGCCATCGCCGAATTCTTCCGCGACCTGAACAAGGACGTGCTGGTGCTGATGGACTCGGTCACCCGCTTCGCCATGGCGCAGCGCGAGATCGGGCTCTCCGCCGGCGAGCCGCCGACCGCCAAGGGCTACACGCCGACCGTGTTCACCGAGCTGCCGCGGCTCTTGGAGCGCGCCGGGCCGGGCACGGAGCAGGGCACCATCACCGGCATTTTCAGCGTGCTGGTGGACGGCGACGACCATAATGAGCCGGTGGCGGACGCCGTGCGCGGCATCCTCGACGGCCATATCGTCATGGAACGCGCCATTGCCGAGCGTGGCCGCTACCCAGCGATCAACGTGTTGAAGTCGATCTCGCGCACCATGCCGCGTGCCGCCGACCCGGCTTTTCTGCCGGCCATCAACCGCGCCAAGCAGGTGATGGCGACCTATTCGGACATGGAGGAGCTGATCCGGCTCGGCGCCTACCGGCCGGGTTCCAGCGCCGAGGTGGACGAGGCGATTGCGCTGCACAAGCCGCTGGAGGCCTTCCTGAGCCAGCTTAAGGAAGAATCAACGAGTATGGCGGAGGGCTACCAGCGTCTGGAGCAGATCCTCCAGGGTGCGACGCCCGAAACGCCCTAAATTTGGCCGCCAAAAGGCGTCCGCGAGCCGGAAATGCCCTTAAGAATTGCGCGCTCTAAACCGATTAATAACGTTATTGCCCCACAGTTACCGCCGCTGAACGGTCCGGGGCGTCCGGTGGCGCGGGTCGATGGCCGCGCGGCGGGCGTACATTCGGGGCTTCGGGGGAGTATGTAGTCGATGAAGTCACGCGAAACCCTCATCCGCCTGAAGAAGTTTCAGGTCGACGAGAAGCGGCGCAAGGTTGCTCAGATCGAGAGCATGATCGCCGAGTTCGACCGCATCGCGGCCGAACTCGATCGCGAGATCAAGACCGAGCAGGATCGCGCCGGCATCCACGATCCCGCGCATTTCGCCTATCCCACTTACGCCAAGGCCGCGATCGGCCGGCGCGAGAACCTGAAGCGCTCGGCCGGCGAGCTGAAAGTCCAGCTCGACGACGCCAAGGCCGTGCTGGGCGAGGCCTTCGAGGAGCTCAAGAAGGTCGAGATGCTCGACGAGCGCGACCACGCCCGCGAGAAGGCTGAGGAAAACGCGCGCGAACAAGCCGAGCTCGACGGCATCGCGGCGCTGCGCTTTTCCACCGGCGGCGCGCCGGCGTAACATCACCCAGCTGCACCTGTCGAATTGACGCCGACGGCGCGCTAATAAGCCGCGGCCAGGTCGCGCGCGCCGGGCGTTGCCGAATTGCGATTGATGTGGCCCTGGATCTCGGCGATCAACCCCGCCACCACCGCGGTGCGGCGCGCGACCGGATTGCGCTCGTAGCCCGACTGCTGGAAGAAATTCGCCGTCGGCACTTGCAGGCGGAACGCCGGCGGCATGGTCACCATGTCGAAGCCGTTGCCGTCGCCGGTCAGGTTCATCAATTCCAGTTCGGCCGCGGTGAGCGGCGCCGCGTAGCCCTTGGCGCGCGCGAACTCGACCGAATCGAGCAGCTTCTGCACCTGCAGCAGCGGACCGATATCGATGTCGAGAATGGCGGCGTGAATGCCTAAGCCGCCCATGGTGGTCTTGGCCAGCCGGTCATGTTCGCTCCAGCGATCCGGCACGCTGCGGCTATACGCGATCATGCGCTTGAGCGCCTCGATCTTGCGCTCCATCTCGAGCTTGGCGTCGCCGCCGAGCGCCTTCGCTTTTTGCCGCAACGCCGCCAGCACGCGGCCGCCGTGCTCGGCCAGAATCGACACCGAATTGGTGCTGAGCAACTGGTTGTAGCCGAGCGCGGGCGACACCGCGTGCTTGCCGGGACCGGGCGGCTCGAGCCCGGCCTGCGTGTCGTAGGCGCCGCGGCCGCCGGTCTCGAAGGCATAGACGCCGACGATCTGCTCGCGCGTGAGGCCGGCGGCGCGGGCGGCGCGCGCATAGGCGCGCTTGAAGTCGGCATCGGTTGCAGGGCGCTCCGGCAGGAAGCTGTATTGCTCGGCGGCGGCCTGCAGGAAGTCGGCGACCACCGGGATCGGCGGCCGCTCGCCGGGCGGCGGGCCGGGCGCCTGCGGATCGACCGGCCGGCGCGGGCCGGTATAGAGCGGCGGCTGGGTCAGAACGTAATCGATGAGTTCGATCGCCTGGTGGCTGCGCCGTTTGAGATTGCGCACCTGGCGCTTGGCGGTCACCGCGCTCCAATAGGCCTCGGCTTCCGCCTCATAGGCCTGCCGCGCCTGCAGATATTCCGCGAGCTTGGCTTGATAGTCGGATAACGCGCTGCTTTGCGCGTGCACCGCCGTGGCCGCCAGCGCGGCGGCCAAGGCAATCACGGCAAGGCGCAGGGCAGGGCGCGGCATGTCCGGCTCTTAGCTTTGGCCAATCGATTCGGCTATTGCCGACGGGCGGCGGCATTTTGATGGCGCGATCAATCGCGCCGGTCGTATTCGTCGCTGCAGAAGGGCCCGCCCTGATAGCGGTCGCCGACCGGATCGGCCGGCAGCTTCGCCTGCGCCGCCATGGCCTGGCCGCGGAAATCGTCGGCTTTCCCCGTCGGCTTGTAGCCGAAGCGCCGGGCATTACTGTTGTCCCACCAGTTATCGGCGTTGTCGGAGGCGCCGTAGAAGATTTCAAAATGGATGTCGCGGTGCTCCAGCCCGATGCGGATCAACTGCACCAAGTCCTCCGGCTTGAGCCAGATCGCCAGGCGCCGCTGGTCGAGCGGGGCGTCGGCGACATTGCCGATGCGCAGGCAGGCGACGCGAAGGCCATGCTTGTCGGCATAGAACGAACCAAGCGCCTCGCCGAAGGCCTTGCTGATGCCGTAGCGGCTGTCAGGACGCACGGTGATGCCAACGCCGATACGTTGCGCACGCGGGTAGAAGCCCATCGCGTGGTTGGAAGAGGCGAACACCACGCGCTTGACGCCGCCGCGATAGGCGGCCTCGAACAGATTGTAGCAGCCGATGATATTGGCGTTGAGGATCGTCTCCCACGGCCCTTCGATCGAATAGCCGCCGAGATGAACGATACCGTCGACGCCGGCGACGATTTTTTGCACCGCGGCGAGGTCGGCGAGGTCGGCGGCGACGAAATCCTCGTCGGCGGCAAGATCGTCGGGCTTGCGGATGTCGCTCCAGCGGATGTGCGGGTAGAGACCTTTCATCAGCCGGCGCAGCCGCGTGCCGATGCCGCCCGCGGCTCCGGTAACGAGAATTTTTTGCATTGCTCTCTCTTACGATTGGTGTCGCGACTATCCGGGGCTCAGGCTACTTGATCCCGGTCTGGGCCGCGATCTTTTCGTAACGGCGCCGGCTGTTGACCAGATGCCGCTGCATGGCGGCGCGCGCCTGCGTCACCGCGTGCCGGCGGATCGCGTTGACGATCTGCTCGTGCTCCTGCTGAAAGACGTTGGAGTAGTTGCTTTTGGAAGCCGGCGCCGAGCGGCCCCACACCGTGCGCCGCGGGATAATAAAGCGGCCGAGATATTCGAGGAAACGGCGGAACTGCGGATTGCCGGTCGCATCGGCGATTTCGCAGTGGAAGGCGAAGTCCTGATCGACCGCGTTATCGCCGCGGCCGATGGCGGCGCCGATCGCGGCGAAGCGGGCGGCGATCTTCTTGACCTGCGCCGGCGAAGCGCGCTCGGCGGCAAGCCCGGCGGCCTCGACCTCCACGCCGGTGCGCAGTTCCATGACGTTGAGCGCCTCGCGCAGCGTCGAGCGCTCGTCGAAGTCGACGCGGAACGGCCGGCGCACCCGCTCGGCGACGAAGGCGCCGACGCCCTGGCGGGTGACCACCAGCCGGTCGGCCTTCAACGCGGCGACCGCCTCGCGCACGACGGTGCGGCTCACCCCGGTGGCGGCGATCATTTCCTGCTCGGTCGGTAGTTGCGAGCCGGGCGGCAGTTTGCCGTTCACGATATCGGCAGTCAGGCGGGCGACCAGTTCCCCGGTCAGCCCGCGCGGGGCTTCGAGCGGCTGCAGCAAAGCAAGATTTTTCGGCGAACGCTTCGGCAAAGGCTTGACACCGCGCGCACTGGCAAGGTCATCATATGACCTGATGACTAGCATGCACGGTCGCCCCGATCAACGAGCCGTGCTGCCAAGCGTCTTCAATGCCGCCGCAATAACGAACCTCGGGAGGACATCGTGAAACCCTTGACCGCCATGATCGCCGCCGGCGTGCTGGCTGCCGCATTCGCCGCCCCGGCGCTCGCCCAGCAGAAGCTGGTTCTCAAAGCCTCGGACGTGCATCCCGAGGGCTATCCGACCGTCGCCGCGGTCGAGAGTCTCGGCAAGAAGCTCGCCGCCGCGACCAATGGCCGGCTCACCGTCGCGATGTATCCGGCCATGCAGCTCGGCGGCGAGAAGGAAGCCATCGAGCAGGCGCAGGTCGGCGCCATCGCCTTCGCGCGCGTGTCGGTCGGCGCGCTCGGCCCGGTGGTCGACGATCTCAACGTGTTCAATCTGCCCTACGTGTTCCGCAACACCGCACACATGGAAAAGGTGATCGACGGCGCGATCGGGCAGGAGTTGCTCGACAAGGTCACCAGCAGCGGCAAGGGGCTGGTCGGCTTGTGCTGGATGGATGCCGGCGCGCGCAATTTCTACGACACCAAAAAGCCGATCAAAACCATCGCCGACCTCAAGGGCATGAAGATCCGCGTGATGGGCAACCCGATGTTCGTCGACATGGCGAACTCGATGGGCGCCAACGGCGTGCCGATGGGCTACGACCAGGTGTTCTCCTCGCTGCAGACCGGCGTGGTCGATGGCGCCGAGAACAACCCGCCGAGCTTCGTGTTCGACAACCACTATCAGGTGGCGAAGTTCTATACCGTCGACGAGCACCTGATCGTGCCGGAGATGTTGGTCTTCTCCAAGAAGATCTGGGACTCGATGTCGAAAGAGGACCAGGCGTTGCTGGTAAAGTTCGCCAAGGAGGCGCAGCAGGAAGAGCGCAAGCTGTGGGACATCTACGAGAAGCAGGCGATGGACAAGGCCAAGGCGGCCGGCATCCAGATCATCCCGGTCTCGGACGCCGACAAGCAGGCGTTCCAGGCGGCGGTGAAGCCGGTGTGGGACAAGTACGGTCCCAAATACGCCGCCATGATCAAGCGCATCCAAGAGGTGAAGTGACCTGGTCATTCCGGGACGCGTAGCCCCCATGTTCATCCGCTGGATTCCGGGTTTGCCCGCTCACGCGGGCGGCCCAGGATGACGAGACTGGCAATGGCCGTTTTGTACCGCAAGGCGATGGATACGCTGTATCTGGCCTGCGTCTTCATCGCCGGCACCGCGCTGGTGCTGATTTCGGCGGTGATCCCCTGGGCGGTCTTCACCCGCTACGTGCTCAACAGCGCGTCGTCCTGGCCGGAGCGAACCGCCGTCCTGCTCACCATTGTGCTCACCTTCATCGGCACGGCGGGATGCTATCGGGCGCAGCTGCACATGAACGTGTCGTTCTTCGCGGCCATGGTGCCGCCGCGCTACCGGCGCTGGGTCGATTTGTTGGTCGAGCTCTTGGTCGGCGCTATGGCGGCGTTCATGGTGATCTACGGCATCCGCCTGGTCGAGGCCACGTGGCTCAACTCGATAGACGAGTTTCCCGACTTGTCGGTTGGCGTGACCTATCTGCCGATCCCGATCGGCGGCGCCGCGCTGCTGCTGTTTGTCATCGAGCGCATTGCCATCGGTCCGCCGCCCGACGATTACATCGAGCCAGCCGCTCCCGGTCACGAGACGTCGCTCTAGGAGACGCAAGCGATGGACATTGCCGTTCTTCTGGTAACGATGTTCTTCGGCTTTCTGATCGGCGTGCCGATCGCCTATTCGCTCGGCCTTGCGGCCATTGCCGCCGCGCTTTGGATCGGCATCCCGCTCGAGGCGGTGATGTTGAAGATTTCCGACGGCGTCTCCAAGGTCGCGATGCTGACGATTCCCTTCTTCGTGCTCGCCGGCGCGATCATGGCGGAAGGCGGCATGGCGCGGCGCATGGTCGCCTTCGCCGACGTGTTGGTCGGGTTCACCCGCCTGCGCGGCGGTCTATCGGTCGTCAACGTGCTGGCGACGACCTTACTCAGCGGCATTTCCGGCTCGGCGGTGGCCGATACGTCGGCGATCGGCTCGGTGATGATCCCGCAAATGGAGCGAAGCGGATTCCCGCGCGTGTTCGCCACGAATGTGACGATCACCGCCTCGGTGCAGGCGTTGCTGGTGCCGCCGAGCCACAACGCCATCATTTATTCGCTGGCAACCGGCGGCACCATCTCCATCATCAGCCTGTTCATGGCCGGCGTGGTGCCGGGCCTGCTGCTCGGCTTCTCGATCATGATCCTGTGCCTGGTCATCGCCTACCGCGACGGACATCCGCGCGGCACTGCGGTGCCGCTGCGCGAGGCGATCAAGATTTCGGTCGACGCCGCCTGGGGCCTGATCACGCTGGTCATCATCCTCGGCGGCATCCTCGGCGGCGTGTTCACCGCCATCGAGGCGGGGGCGGTGGCCTGCGTATGGGCCTTCTTTGTGACGATGTTCATCTACCGCGACGTGCGATGGCGCGACCTGCCGGGGCTGGTGCACCGGACCTTGCGCACGGTGGCCATGGTGATGACGTTGATCGCTTGCGCGTCCAGCGTCGGCTACGTGATGGCGCTGACGCAGATGCCGGCGAAGATCACGGCGTTCTTCCTGACCATCTCCAGCAACAAATACGTCATCCTGTTCCTGATCAATATTCTGCTGCTCGTGCTCGGTTGCCTCGTCGACATGGCGCCGTCGATTTTGATCTGCACGCCGATTTTGCTGCCGGTGATGATCAATTTCGGCGTCGACCCGGTGCACTTCGGCATGATCATGATGCTCAACCTTGGCATCGGGCTGTGTCACCCGCCGGTCGGCGCCATCCTGTTCGTCGGCTGCGCGGTCGGCAAAGTGTCGATCGAGCAGGTGATGCGCACGATCTGGCCGTTCTACGGCGTGATGTTCGTGGTGCTGATGCTGGTCACGTATCTGCCGGCGCTGTCGCTGTGGCTGCCGGCGCTGGTGATCCATTAGGCGGCCTAAAAAAATTCGCGCCGCACAAGCGGCGCGACAAGTCCGCGGGAGGTTCGGGAAAAATCTAGCGGATGCTCGAGCTGCCGCGGTCGGTGAAGACCACCGGGCCGCCGGCCTTGATCACGGTCGGCGCTTGCGCGGTCAGGATGTCGGTGCCGAGGTTGAACTGGTGCGCGGAAATGCCGATCACGGCGATCAGCAGCGCGGCGGCAAGCCCGACCACCACGATCTTGAGGTGGGTGGTGCGATCGGCGGTGTACATCGACCAGTTCATGGCAGCCTCCAAGGTCATGCCCTTTCGTCGGCCCGACCTGGGAAAAGGTTCAAGGGATTCGACGGGCCTAACGTGGGTACGCTGCCACGGTTCCCAAAGATGCATCACGGATCGTTGAAACGGCGGTGAATGGCGCCGTTTTGACGTCGAAATGGCTGAAACTTGTTGGTTCGCGGCGGAATTTGACCGTGCGGCTTTAGTCGGCGCGGGTCAGCTGGTGTTCCTCGGCGATACGCTCGAACGATTCGGCGACGCTCTTGATCCGGTAAGCCAGCCGGTTGTCGTTTTCGACCGGCAGCGACCGAACGATCTTGCATGTGCCCCGCGAGGCTTTGTTGCTGGAATTCGGCTCGTAATAGACGTTCTGGCCGGTTGAAAACTTGTGCGGCATGCTTGTCCGCCGCGGTGCTTGAACGAAAACGTCCGGCGCTAGGCGGGGCATCATCTGTCAAACGCGCGCGGCTCAGTTCGCGCGCTTGCTCAGCGGATATTCGGCGCTGTCGTAGAGTTCGCGGATCACCTTGTGGCCGAGCCGCGTCTCGTCGATCTCGATATAGGCACCGAGCAGCAGCGGCTCGGGGAGTTCCTCGACGGCAAAGCGGATGGCGTCGGCGGCGCGATCGAAGCGTCGATATTTGATCTTGTTGGCGATCTTGCGGTTGCGCGAGGGGAACAACTCCGCCGGCGCGTTATAGTCGAATTTATCCATCACAGTCTCCATTGACCGGCGCGAGCCGAAAGCAACAACGAGCATTATATGTGGGGATTCGGAAGCCCTTCCGCCAGCAGTCGGGGAAAGAGGCCTAAAGCTCGACTTTTCGGACGATAAAGGGCAAGAATTGCGCAAAGCCGGCATCATTCGGGTGTATTTGTGCGTGCGCCGGCAGGGGAGTGGGGATGTCTTCTGATACCGACCATGCGCCGGCGATCTTCCACTTCGTCATGATCAAGCCGACGCATTACGACGACGATGGCTATCCGATCCAATGGTTCCGCTCGGCGATCCCCTCCAACACGCTCGCCTGTCTCAACGCGCTCGCCGAGGATGCGACGCGCCGCGAGGTGCTGGGCCCTAACGTCGACATCCGCCTGCACACCTATGACGAAACCAACCGGCGGGTCCAACCGGACAAGATCATCGACATGATCCGCCGCGAGGGCGGGCGCTGCCTGATCGGCCTCGTCGGCGTGCAGTCGAACCAATTCCCGCGCGCTGTCGATCTGGCGCGGCCGTTCCTTCAAGCGAAGCTGCCGGTCTGCATCGGCGGATTCCATATCTCCGGCTGCATTTCCATGCTGCCGGAATTGCCGGTCGACATCAAAGCCGCGCAGGCGATGGGCGTCTCCTTCTTCGCCGGCGAGGCCGAAGAACACCGGCTCGACGAAGTGCTGATCGACGCCTGCAACGGCAAGCTCAAACCGCTCTACAATTACATGGACGCGCTGCCGAACCTGGTCGGCGAGCCGCCGCCGTATCTGCCGCGCAAGCACGTCAAGCGCACGGTCGGCAACTTATCGAGCATCGACCTCGGCCGCGGCTGTCCCTATCAGTGCTCGTTCTGCACCATCATCAACGTGCAGGGACGCAAGAGCCGAATCCGCTCGGCCGACGATCTGGAAAAGATCGTGCGCGAGAACTACGCCGAGGGCATCAAGCGCTTCTTCATCACCGACGACAACTTCGCCCGCAACAAGGATTGGGAGTCGCTGTTCGACCGCCTGATCCAGATGCGGCAGGTCGAGGGGATGAACATCGGCTTCACCATCCAGGTCGATACGCTGTGTCACAAAATCCCAGGCTTCATCGAGAAGGCGACCAAGGCCGGCGTGCGCCGCGCCTTCATCGGATTGGAGAACATCAACCCGGACAACCTGATCGCCGCCAAGAAGCGGCAGAACAAGATCACCGAATACCGCGAGATGCTGCAGATGTGGCGCAACCACGGCGCCATCACCTACGCCGGCTACATTCTCGGGTTCCCCGCCGACACCAAGCAATCGATCCTGCGCGACGTCGAGATCATCAAGCGCGAACTGCCGATCGATATCCTGGAGTTCTTCTTTCTGACGCCGCTGCCCGGATCGGAGGACCACAAGGTTCTCTCCAGCAAGGGCGTCTGGATGGACCCGGACATGAACAAATACGACCTCAATCACCGGGTCAGCCATCACGGCACGATGTCGGACGCCGATTGGGAGGATGCCTATCGCGCGGCTTGGAAGTCGTTCTACACGCCGGAGCACATCTACACGATCCTGCGCCGCACCTGCGCCTGCCCGATCGGCCGGCCCGGCACCACGCTGTCGACCATCCTGTGGTTCTACCTGACGATTCTATATGAGGGCGTGCACCCGCTGGAGAGCGGGGCGTTCCGCCTGAAATACCGGCGCGACCGGCGCAGCGGCCTGAAGCGTGAGAACCCACTCGTCTTCTATGCGCGCTACTGGGGCGGCCTGGTGGTGAAAGCCTTCAACTATGCGCGCGTCTATCTGCGCTGCAAGGCGCTGCTGAAGAAGGCGCTC
>DATJVE010000162.1:0-3636 GCA_035501975.1 Pseudolabrys sp. | reverse complement strand
GGCGTTCCTGGTCCCGGTCGCCAACCTGATCAAGGCATCGACCGGCAGCTGGCACATGGTGTTCGTGGTCACCGCGGTGATGAACGTCGTCGTCGTCGCCCTGGCGCTGTTCGTGCTCAAGCCGATGCGCTCGAAGATCGTGGGCACCGAGGCCAAGCTCGCGCACGCGACCTGATCAATAAATGTCGCTGCATTCTCGTCATTCGCAGCGTTAAGACCTGGAACAAGGCCTCATTCGTGAGGCCTTGTTTTTTGCCGGTTCGGCGGCGCCCCGTTAGGCGGTAGCGGAATGATCCCGTCGATAAGGTCGTTGCACGCGTCCGCTCATCTGGCATATTGTATACCAGTCATGAGTTCCCACGATCATTCGGTGCGTCGCGTGAGTCCGCGTAGCCGCAGCCCGTCGCCGGCCAAGGCCAGCGTCGCGCTGCACCCGGCGCTGGTGTCCCTCAACGACACGCCGAGCTTCAAGAACAAGGCCTACACGGCCTTGAAGAACGCCATTGTTGCGATGGACATCTACCGCAGCCGCGACGACATCCGCCTCGACGAGCGCAAGCTGGCGCAGGATTTCGGCATCAGCCGCACGCCGGTGCGCGAGGCGATGGCGCAGCTCGAGAGCGAAGGTTTCGTGCGTTCGGTACCGCGGCGCGGCGTCTATGTCGTGCGCAAGACCAAGCGCGAAGTGATCGAGATGATCACGGCGTGGGCCGCGCTCGAGAGCATGGCGGCGCGGTTGATGAGCGAAGTCGCCACGCAGGAGGAGATCGCCGGCCTGCGCCGCATGTTCGCCACCTTCGAGAACGGCAAGGTGCGCGCGCATCTCGACGAATACTCCGACGTCAACATTGAATTCCATCAGACCATCATCCGGCTTTCCCGCAACGCGGTGCTGATCGACCTTGCCGAGAATCTGTTCACCCACATGCGCATGATCCGCCGCAAGACCATCGGCGAGAAGGACCGCGCCGACCGCTCGATCCGCGATCACTTGAGCATCATCGAGGCCCTCGAAGCGCGCGCGACCGATCGCGCCGAGGTGCTGGTGCGCGACCACGCGCTCGGCCTTGCCGAGCATGTGTCGCGCTACGCCGATTATCTGGATTGAAGACCCGATAACGAGACCTGAGGGAGGATTCCCATGGCAGATGCAGCAGTCCAAGAAAAGAAACCGGCGGCAGCGCTCGAAGCCGAACGTGAACTCACCGACGGCTTTCATCTCCTCATCGACGCGCTGAAGCTCAACGGCGTCAAGACGATCTATGGCGTTCCCGGCATCCCGATCACCGACTTCGGCCGCATGGCGCAGGCCGCCGGCATCCGCGTCCTCTCGTTCCGCCACGAGCAGAACGCCGGCAACGCGGCCGCCATCGCCGGCTACCTGACCCAGCAGCCCGGCATCTGCCTCACCGTGTCGGCGCCCGGCTTCCTCAACGGCCTGGTCGCGCTCGCCAACGCCACCACCAACTGCTTCCCGATGATCCTGGTCTCCGGCTCGTCCGAGCGCGAGGTCGTCGACCTGCAGCAGGGCGACTATGAGGAGATGGACCAGCTCGCCATCGCCAAGCCGCTGTGCAAGGCGGCGTTCCGCATCCTGCACGCGCAGGACATCGGTATCGGTCTTGCGCGCGCGATCCGCGCCGCTGTGTCGGGTCGTCCGGGCGGCGTCTATCTCGACCTGCCGGCCAAGCTGTTCGGCCAGGTGATGGATGCCGAGCTCGGCCGCAAGTCGCTGGTGAAAGTGATCGACGCCGCGCCGGCCCAAATTCCGGCGCCCGCCGCCGTCAAGCGCGCGCTCGATGTGCTCAAGAGCGCCAAGAAACCGCTGATCATTCTCGGCAAGGGCGCAGCCTACGCGCAGGCCGACGAGCAGATCCGCGCCTTCGTCGAAAAGAGCGGCGCGCCGTTCCTGCCGATGAGCATGGCCAAGGGCCTGCTGCCCGACACGCATCCGCAGTGCGCGGGCGCGGCGCGCTCGACCGTGCTCAAGGACAGCGACGTCGTCATGCTGATCGGCGCCCGCCTCAACTGGCTCCTGTCGCACGGCAAGGGCAAAAACTGGGGCGAGCCGCACTCGAAGAAGTTCATCCAGGTCGACATCGAGCCGAAGGAGATGGATTCGAACGTCGAGATCGTCGCCCCGGTGGTCGGCGATGTCGGCTCCTGCGTCTCGGCTTTCCTCGACGCCATGGGCAAGAACTGGCCGGCGCCGCCGGCCGACTGGACCGGCTCGGTCGGCAAGAAGCGCGAGGAGAACGTCGCCAAGATGGCGCCGCGGCTGATGAACAACAACGTGCCGATGGACTACCACGGCGCGCTCGGCGTGCTGCGCAACGTCATCAAGGAACGGCCGGATGCGATCCTGGTCAACGAAGGCGCCAACGCGCTCGATCTCACCCGCGGCGTCATCGACATGTATCAGCCGCGCAAGCGGCTCGACGTCGGCACCTGGGGCGTCATGGGCATCGGCATGGGCTTTGCGGTCGGCGCGGCGGTCGAGACCGGCAAGCCGGTGCTGGCGATCGAAGGCGACTCGGCCTTCGGCTTCTCCGGCATGGAGGTGGAGACGATCTGCCGCTACAACCTGCCGGTCTGCGTCGTCATCTTCAACAATGACGGCATCTATCGCGGCACCGACGTCAATCGCGGCGGCGGCCCGGATCCGGCACCCACCGTCTTCGTCAAGGGCTCGCGCTATGACAAGATGATGGAGGCCTTCGGCGGCGTCGGCGTCAATGCGACGACGCCGGACGAGCTCAAGCGCGCCGTCAACGCGGCGATGGACTCCGGCAAGCCGACGCTGATCAACGCGGTGATCGACCCGGCCGCCGGCAGCGAAAGCGGCCGCATCGGCAATCTCAATCCGCAAAGCGCACTGAAAAAGAAATGAAATCCCATGCGGGCGGCAATTACGCCGCCCGCTTTGCCACCCAGATTTAGGCTAGTGGAGGAAACGAAGATGGCTAAGACGAAACGTCCAAAAGCAAAGAGCCGCGCCGCGGCCAAGAAAACCGCCCGCAAGGTGGTGAAACTCGCGAGCGCGAAAAAGCCGGCGAAGAAGGCGAACGGCAACGGCAAATCGAATGGCTTGCCGAAGCCGAGCAGCAAGCCTTACGGGCAGGCCGGTCTGGCGCTGCAGGGCGTGCGCATTCTCGACTTCACCCACGTGCAATCGGGACCGACCTGCACCCAGTTGCTCGCCTACATGGGTGCCGACGTGATCAAGGTCGAGCGCCCGGGCGCCGGCGACATCACGCGCGGCCAGCTGCGCGACGTGCCGGGTGCCGACAGCCTCTATTTCACCATGCTCAACGGCAGCAAGCGGTCGATCACCATCGACTCCAAGCATCCCAAGGGCATGGATATCCTCAACCGGCTGATCAAGACCTGCGACGTGCTGGTGGAGAACTTCGCCCCCGGCGCGCTCGACCGCATGGGCCTGACCTGGGACTACATCCACAAGCTCAACCCGCGCATGATCGTCGCCTCGGTCAAGGGCTTCGGCCCCGGCCCGTACGAGGACTGCAAGGTCTATGAGAACGTCGCGCAATGCGCCGGCGGCGCCGCCTCGACCACCGGCTTCCGCGAGGGCCCGCCGCTGGTCACCGGCGCGCAGATCGGCGACTCGGGCACCGG
>DATJVE010000161.1:0-12507 GCA_035501975.1 Pseudolabrys sp. | reverse complement strand
GATGTAGACGGTCGCGATGCACCAACTCAGCGCGCAGCCGAGCGAGTAGAAGACGAAGGGCGGAAAGCCATTGGCGAATAGCGGCCAGAGCAGGGTCGCCAATCCGGCCACACACAAACAAAAAGCCACGACGCGGATGCGCGTGAGCTTTTCGCCGAGCACGAGAGTGCTCAACATCGTCGTCCAGATCGGCATCGAATAAGTGATGATGATCGCGCGCGAGGTCGCGCCGGAGAGCTGGGCGAAGCCGGAGAGGATCTGGAACGCGGCGACGTTGAAGAAGCCGGCGATCATCACGTGGCGGACTTCGCCGCGCGGCACGCGCAAATCATGCCCGGTGAGCAGGGCGGCGGCGAACAGGATCGCGGCGCCGATGCCGGCGCCGGCAAAACGCAGGCTCCAGGGCGACACCTCGGTGAGCGCCCAGGCCGCGGCGATCCAGTTGAAGCCCCAGGCGAAGGCCAGCAATACGACCAGCAGCTTGGCGGTGGCGGCCGCGTCGCGCGCGACATTGGTTTGCGACATTGGCCGCCGGCTCCCGGGCAAGGAAATCGCCGCGCAAGCTATAGGCAGCCCGCGCGCGTGGCGAGGTATCCCTCGGATGCAAAAATGCCGGTTCCGGCGCGGCGGCATTTAGTCCCGCGAAGCGCGCCATGTTGCACCGCCATCAGCCCTGTGTTAGCTAGCGCCTCGATTTCATGGGGGTTTCCGCGGGCTTCCGCGACGTCCTCATAAATCGGAATTCCCTCTTGGATTCCAATAGTTTGCGCCGCCATTCTGCGACGGCGCCCGGCCTGTGAATGAAGTAACGAAAAACGAGCGTCAGGTGGCTGGCACAGAACCGATTATATCCGGCATGGCCGGGCGGTATGCGAATGCTCTGTTCGAGTTGGCGCTCGACAACAAGGCGACCGATGCCGTCAAGGCCGATCTCGACCGCTTCGACGCGTTGATCGCCGATAATCCCGATCTTATGCGGCTGGTGCGCAGCCCGGTGTTCGGCGCCGACGAGCAGTTGCGTGCGCTCGCCGCCATCCTCGACAAAGCCGGCATTGCCGGGCTTGCGGCGAAGTTCCTGCGCGTCATCGTCACCAACCGCCGGCTGTTCGCGGTGCGCGACATGATCCGCGGCTACCGCGCGCTAGTCGCCCATCACAAGGGCGAGGTGACCGCGCAGGTCACCGTCGCCGAGACGCTCAGCGACAAGAATCTCGACGCGCTCAAGGGCGCTCTCAAATCGGTGACCGGCGGCAAGGACATCGACTTCGACGTCAAGATCGAGCCCGCCATCATTGGCGGGCTGATCGTCAAGGTCGGCAGCCGCATGGTCGACTCGTCTCTCCGCACCAAATTGAATGCGATCAAGATCGCGATGAAAGAGGCCCGCTGATGGATATCCGCGCCGCAGAAATTTCCGCCATCCTGAAAGAGCAGATCCAGAATTTCGGCCAGGAAGCCGAAGTCTCCGAGGTCGGCCAGGTGCTGTCTGTCGGCGACGGCATCGCCCGCGTCTACGGTCTCGACAACGTGCAGGCCGGCGAAATGGTCGAGTTCGAGAACGGCGTGCGCGGCATGGCGCTCAACCTCGAGACCGACAACGTCGGCATCGTCATCTTCGGCAACGACCGCGAGATCAAGGAAGGCCAGACCGTCAAGCGCACCGGCGCCATCGTCGACGTGCCGGTCGGCAAGGGCCTGCTCGGCCGCGTGGTTGACGCGCTCGGCAATCCGATCGACGGCAAGGGCCCGATCAAATCCGACACCCGCGCGCGCGTCGACGTCAAAGCGCCCGGCATCATCCCGCGCAAGTCGGTGCATGAGCCGATGGCCACGGGCCTCAAGGCGATCGACTCCCTGATCCCGATCGGCCGCGGCCAGCGCGAGCTGATCATCGGCGACCGTCAGACCGGCAAGACCGCGATCGCGCTCGACACCATCCTCAACCAGAAGCCGCTCAACGCGCAGGACAACGAGAAGATCAAGCTTTACTGCGTCTATGTCGCGGTCGGGCAGAAGCGCTCGACCGTCGCCCAGTTCGTCAAGGTGCTGGAGGAGCAGGGTGCGCTCGATTATTCGATCATCATCGCCGCCACCGCCTCCGATCCGGCGCCGATGCAGTTCCTGGCGCCGTTCGCCGGCTGCACCATGGGCGAATATTTCCGCGACAACGGCATGCACGCGGTCATCATCTATGACGACCTGTCGAAGCAGGCCGTCGCCTACCGGCAGATGTCGCTTTTGCTGCGCCGGCCGCCGGGCCGCGAAGCCTATCCCGGCGACGTGTTCTACTTGCATTCGCGCCTCCTGGAGCGCGCCGCCAAGCTCAACGACGACAACAAGGCCGGGTCGCTCACTGCGCTGCCGGTGATCGAAACGCAGGCGAATGACGTGTCGGCCTACATCCCGACCAACGTCATCTCCATCACCGACGGCCAGATCTTCCTGGAGACCGACCTGTTCTATCAGGGCATCCGTCCGGCGGTGAACGTCGGCTTGTCGGTGTCGCGCGTCGGCTCCTCGGCGCAGACCAAGGCGATGAAGAAAGTCGCCGGCCGCATCAAGGGCGAGCTCGCGCAATACCGCGAGATGGCCGCCTTCGCGCAGTTCGGCTCCGACCTCGACGCCACCACGCAGCGCCTGTTGGCGCGCGGCTCGCGCCTGACCGAGCTGTTGAAGCAGCCGCAGTTCTCGCCGCTGAAGATGGAAGAGCAGGTCTGCGTGATCTACGCCGGCGTCAACGGCTATCTCGACAAGTTCGAGGTGGCGCGCGTGCGCGCCTTCGAACAGGGGCTGCTCACGCTGTTGCGCACCAAACACGCCGATCTGCTCGACTCGATCCGCAAGAGCGGCGACCTCTCCGACGCCGACGCGGGCAAGCTCAAGAGCGTCGTCGACGACTACGCCAAGACGTTTGCCTGAAACCTTGAAAGCGTGATCCGCAAGGACTGATCCCGGATGGCTTCACTCAAGGACATGCGCGTTCGCATCGCCGCGACCAAGGCGACGCAGAAGATCACCAAGGCCATGCAGATGGTCGCGGCGTCCAAGCTGCGACGCGCGCAGGCGGCGGCGGAAGCGGCGCGTCCTTACGCGGAACGCATGAGCAAGGTGCTGGGCTCGATCGCGTCGGCGGTGGCCGGCAGCGATTCCGCGCCCAAGCTGCTTGCCGGCACCGGCAAGGATCAGGTGCATCTGCTTGTCGTCTGCACCGCCGAGCGCGGCCTGTGCGGCCCGTTTAATTCGTCGATCGTGCGGCTCGCGCGCGAACGCATCAACGCGCTGACCGGCCAGGGCAAGGAGGTCAAAATCCTCTGCGTCGGCCGCAAGGGCTTCGAGCAGCTGCGCCGGCAATACGGCAAGCTGGTGCTCGAGACCATCGAGCTGCGCGGCATCAAACAAATCGGCTTCGAGCAGGCCGACATGATCGCCAAGAAAATCGTCGCGTCGTTCGACGCGGGCGGCTTCGACGTCTGCACGCTGTTCTTCTCGCGCTTCAAGTCGGTGATCGCGCAGATCCCGACCGCGCAGCAGATCATCCCGCCGGTGTTCGAGCCGGCCAAGGAAGCCGGTCCCGCCGCGGCCTACGAATACGAGCCGGACGAGGAGGACATCCTCGCCGAACTGTTGCCGCGCAATCTGTCGGTGCAGGTGTTCCGCGCGCTCCTGGAAAACGCCGCCTCCGAGCAGGGCGCGCGCATGAGCGCGATGGATAACGCCACCCGCAATGCCGGCGAAATGATCCGCAAACAGACACTCACCTACAACCGCACCCGCCAGGCGATGATCACCAAGGAACTGATCGAGATCATCTCCGGCGCGGAGGCGCTCTAATTCGGTAACGAGGACGATATGGCCACCACACAGAACGCAGTCGGAAAGATCACCCAGGTTATCGGCGCCGTCGTCGACGTGCAGTTCGAAGGCGAATTGCCAGCCATTCTCAATGCGTTAGAGACCAAGAACCACGGCAGCCGGCTGGTGCTGGAGGTTGCCCAGCACCTCGGCGAGTCGACGGTGCGCACCATCGCCATGGATTCGACCGAAGGTCTGGTGCGTAGCCAGGAAGTCACCGACACCGGCCAGCCGATCGCGGTGCCGGTCGGTCCGGAATTGCTCGGCCGCATCATCAACGTGATCGGCGACCCGGTCGATGAAGCCGGCCCCGTCAAGGCGAAGGCCACGCGCGCGATCCATCAGGAAGCGCCGACCTACACCGATCAGTCGACCGAAGCGCAGATCCTGGTCACCGGTATCAAGGTGGTGGACCTGCTGGCGCCGTATGCCAAGGGCGGCAAAATTGGCCTGTTCGGCGGCGCCGGCGTCGGCAAGACCGTGCTGATCATGGAGCTGATCAACAACGTCGCCAAGGCGCACGGCGGTTATTCGGTATTCGCCGGCGTCGGCGAGCGCACGCGCGAGGGCAACGACCTCTATCACGAGATGATCGAATCGGGCGTCAACAAGGACCCGCGTAAAGGCTCGGTCGAGGGCTCCAAATGCGCGCTGGTATACGGCCAGATGAACGAGCCGCCGGGCGCGCGTGCCCGCGTCGGCCTTTCCGGTCTCACCGTCGCGGAATATTTCCGCGACCAGGGCCAGGACGTGCTGTTCTTCGTCGACAACATCTTCCGCTTCACCCAAGCCGGCTCGGAAGTGTCGGCGCTGCTTGGCCGCATCCCGTCGGCGGTGGGCTATCAGCCGACGCTCGCCACCGACATGGGCACGCTGCAGGAGCGCATCACTACGACTCACAAGGGTTCGGTGACTTCAGTGCAGGCGATCTACGTCCCCGCCGACGACTTGACCGACCCGGCGCCGGCGACTTCGTTTGCGCACTTGGACGCCACCACGGTGCTGTCGCGCGACATCGCCGCCAAGGGCATCTATCCGGCGGTCGACCCGCTCGACTCCACCTCGCGCATGCTGTCGCCGCTGATCGTCGGCGAGGAGCACTACGCGGTGGCGCGCCAGGTGCAGCAGATCCTCCAGCGCTACAAGGCGCTGCAGGACATCATCGCCATTCTCGGCATGGACGAATTGTCGGAAGAGGACAAAACTGCCGTAGCCCGCGCGCGCAAGATCGAGCGCTTCTTGTCACAGCCGTTTTTCGTCGCCGAAGTGTTCACCGGTTCGCCCGGCAAGCTGGTCGACCTCGCCGACACCATCAAGGGCTTCCAGGGCCTTTGCGAAGGCAAGTACGACCATCTGCCGGAGGCCGCCTTCTACATGGTCGGCACCATCGAAGAAGCGGTGGAGAAGGGCAAGAAGCTCGCGGCGGAAGCGGCGTAAGCAGGGACTGGGAACACGCCATGGCGACCTTCCATTTCGATCTGGTTTCGCCGGAAAAGCTCTTGTTCTCCGGCGAGGTCGAGCAGGTGGACGTGCCCGGCGCCGAGGGCGATTTCGGCGTGCTGGCGAGCCACGCGCCTTACGTCGCCACTTTGCGGCCGGGCATTCTGACGGTGCGTGGCGCGAGCGACACGCAGAAGATCGTCGTGCTCGGTGGCTTTGCCGAGGTCTCGGCGCAAGGCCTCACCGTGCTCGCCGACGTGGCCGAGGCGGTCGAGGACATCGACCGTGCGATGATCGCCAAGCAGATCAGCGAATTGGAAAGCCGCATCGAAAAGACCGAGCCCGGCTCCGAGCTCGACAGACTGATCACGCGGCTCGATCACTACAAGACCGTCGACCGGCATTTGACCGGCACGGCGATGCATTGATCCAATGCGCGTTCGTTCCCGCTCGCGCGGACTGAGCCGAGCATGTGTCAAGCCTTGGCGAATTTTGCGAATTCGCTGACCACGCGCTCGTAGGTCTCCCGTTTGAACGGCACGACCAGATCGGGCAGTTCGCTCATCGTCGCCCAGCGCCATTCGATGAATTCCGGGTCGTGGCCGCCGCCGGGGTTGACGATGTCGATTTCGCTCTCGTCGCCGGTGAAGCGCAGGGCGTACCACTTCTGCTTCTGCCCGCGATATTTGCCGCCCCAGGCCTGGCCGACGATGTCGCGCGGGATGTCGTAGACAAGCCATTCGGCGATCTCGCCCAGCTTCTCCACCGAACGGATGGTGGTTTCCTCGTAGAGCTCGCGCAACGCCGCCTTGTACGGATCTTCGTCCTCGTCGATGCCGCCTTGCGGCATCTGCCAGGCATGCGCCATGTCGATGTGTTCCGGCCCGCTGGTGCGGCGGCCAATGAAGACGAGGCCTGCGCGGTTGAGCACCATCATGCCGGCGCAGGGGCGGTAGGGCAGAGATTCGAAAGGCGGCATGGGTACTCCGTCATTCCGGTCGCGCGACGTCGCGCGCCTGAATGACACTATGACGACTTTTCCTTCACCGCCACCATGGTGATGGGAACCAGCACGAAGCCGCGCGCTTCCACCGCCTTCGCCCATTCGGCGATGCGCTCGATCGTTGCCGGCAGCGCGGTGGCGAGCCCGACCGCGCTGCCATGTTCGCGCGCGGCGAGTTCAAGCCGCGCCAGCGCGCGGTCGATCTCGATCGCCGTCGGCACCGCGTCGATCACCACGTCGGTTTTGGCGAAGGGAAAATTGTGGCTGCTCGCGAGCTGGCTGGCGATGCTGCGTGGGGAGGCGCCGTCGTCCACGTAAATGAGCCCGCGCATCGCGGTTTCGCGCAGCACCGGCGCCAGCGAAGGTTCGGAGGAGGTGAAGCGCGCGCCCATGTAGCTCACAATGCCGACGTAGCCCTGCAGGCGGCTCATCTGCCAGTGCAACCGGTCGATGTTCTGGTCGGCGGTGAGCGAGGTGAGCAGCGTCTCCGGTCCGGGGTCGTTGTCGGGGTAGTCGAAAGGCTCCATCGGCGACTGCAGCAGCACTTCGTGATCGGCCGCGCTGGCGCGCTCGGCCAGCTTGTCGAGATCGTTGCCGTAAGGCGCGATCGCCAGTGTCACCGGCGCCGGCAGTTTCGCCAGGGCATCGTTCGTGCCGGTCGCGCTGATGCCGAGGCCGCCGACAATCACGGCGATGCGCGGCGCGCCTGCCTTGTCCGGCGGCAGCTTGCGCGGATGGGCGTATACCCGGAACGGCCGCACCCCGTCGGCCGCGACTTTCGGGATGGTGCCGTGGCGCGTGGTTTCCAGGAGTGCCTGCGCGTTCGCTGGCTTCTGCGCCGCATCGCTGTCCTTGCCGGGGAGCACGACCTCCTGATGCTTGCCGCTGGAGCCGTCGATGATGGTGACGGTCTTGCTGCCCGGCGGCGGGCTCACCGCCGGTGGGATGGCTACTTTCACGGCCGGCGCGGCGTCAGACGCCACGCCGTCATGACGGGAATGCTGCTCGCCGTCGCCGGCCGGCTTTGCCGCCAGTTTGCTGAGCTGACCGGTCGGCACAACGGCGACAGGTTCGCCGCCCAGGGGGTCTTTGACGAAGATCGCCCAGGCGACCACGGCGATGCCGCACAAGCCGAGCAGGCCGGCCAGAAGTTGCGGGACGAGAGCCGGCAGCCTCGACGGCTTCTTTCGCTTGTCCTGGCCGAGGGGGGCGTTCAGTTCATCCGATGACAAGGGCCGATTCCCTGCGAATCAGGGGCGGAGTCTAGCACGCGACGATTCGGCGGGTTCGCCACAAACGAGCGGGGCGGCCCGAAAGCCGCCCCGCTGGAACTCATTTTCTACTGGCCGCGATCAGTTCGGGACCGGGGTCTTGGGATTCGGCGGGAAGGCCGAATTGACCACGGTGCCCCGCAACAGGTCCTCCGCCATGATCAGCGCCTTGTCGTTCTTGGGATCCGGCGGGACATAGGACTGCGAGCCGGTCTGCTCTTTGCCGGCGTCGCCCTTGAGGTGGCCGCGCAGCGAAGCCTCGCCCTTGGTGCTGGTGTCGGATTTCGCCTGAATTTCCGCCGGCACATCCTGCAGCACCTCGATGTCCGGCACGATGCCCTTGGCCTGGATCGAGCGGCCGGACGGCGTGTAGTAGCGCGCCGTGGTCAGCCGCAGCGCGCCGTTGCCGGAGCCGAGCGGGATAATGGTCTGCACCGAACCCTTGCCAAACGAGCGCGTGCCGATGACGGTGACCCGCCTATGGTCCTGCAAGGCGCCGGCGACGATCTCCGAGGCCGAAGCCGAGCCGCCGTTGATCAGTACAATCACCGGTTTGCCGTTGGTGAGGTCGCCGGGCCGCGCGTTGAATCGCTGCGTCTCTTCCGGGTTGCGGCCGCGGGTCGACACGATCTCGCCCTTCTGCAGGAATGCATCCGACACCGAGATCGCCTGGTCGAGCAGCCCGCCGGGGTTGTTGCGCAGGTCGAGGACGTAGCCCTTGAGCTTGTCGTTGCTCACCTTGGCGGTGATGTCTGAGATCGCCTTTTTCAGGCCGTCGGTGGTCTGCTCGTTGAACTGGGTGAGGCGGATGTAGCCGATGTCGTCGCCCTCCACCTGCGAGCGCACCGAGCGCACGCGGATGACGTCGCGGGTGATCGTCACCTCGATCGGCTTGTCCTGACCCTTGCGCATGATGGTGAGCTTGATCTTGGTGTTCACCGGGCCGCGCATTTTCTCGACCGCCTGGTTCAGGGTGAGACCCTGCACCTGTTCGCCGTCGAGCTGAGTGATGATGTCGTTGGCCATGATGCCGGCCTTGGCGGCGGGCGTCTCGTCGATCGGCGCCACCACCTTGATCAGGCCGTCTTCCATGGTGACCTCGATGCCGAGCCCGCCGAATTCGCCGCGGGTCTGCACCTGCATGTCACGGAAGCTTTTCGGGTCCATGTAGCTGGAATGCGGATCGAGCCCGGCAAGCATGCCGTTGATCGCGTTCTCGATCAGCTTGGTGTCGTCCGGCTTCTCGACGTAGTCGGCGCGCACGCGCTCGAACACGTCGCCGAACAGATTGAGCTGCCGATAGGTGTCTGCGGCCGCCGCTTTGGCGCTCGAACCGACGAAGATCATGTACGGCTGAGTTGCCAGCAGCGTCATCGCCGCTCCAGCCGCCGCGCCGAGGAGTATGAGAGTTGTCTTGCGCATCATCCGCGAGCCTTTTCACCTTCGCCAGCCGCCCACCATGGGCCTGGATCGACGGGGGTCCCGTCCTTACGAAACTCGATATAGAGAACCGGTTGGCTGGAGCCTGTCGCAAGGATAGCCGCGATATGGGAGCTATTTCCCATAACCGCCACGGGTTCTCCGGTCAGCACGAACTGTCCGAGATCTACTGATATCCGTTCCATCCCAGCGAGCAAGATATGATACCCGTTGCCAGCATTAAGGATCAAGAGTTGCCCGTAGGAACGGAACGGCCCGGCGTAAACGACCCAGCCGTCGGCCGGCGCGGTAACCTGGGCGCCGGCGCGGGTGGCGATGGATACGCCCTTTTCCTGGCCGCCGACGCCGTCGGGGGCGCCAAATTCCCTCAATTTGACGCCGTTAACCGGAATCGGAACTCGTCCGCGCAGTGACGCAAAAGCGACCGCCGGCGCTAGCCGCCCTGGATCGTGCAGCGCCGCCATGGCGGGCCGCGTATCGCCGCGGGCGGCCTCACGGGCGGCCCGCGTCGCCGGATCGAGCCCCTGCTCGAGCTTGGCGATCAAATCTTTGAGATTGTCGACCTGGTGCGCCAATCCGGCCGCCCGCGCCCGCTCGGCATCGAGTGCCTTCTCGCGTTCGCCCTGCTGTTTCTGCCGCTCGTCGACGAGCGCGCTCATGCGCGTGCGTTCATTATTCAGCGAGGCGACTTCGTCTTTCAATCGGTCGCGTTCAGCGGCGATTTGTTTGCGCACATCGAGCAATGCGGTGAGGTCATTGGCGAGCGCCTCAACCTCGTGCCGCATCTCCGGCAGCACCGCACCGAGCAGCATGGCTGTGCGCACTGATTGTAGCGCGTCTTCGGGGCTGGCGATCAAGGCCGGCGGCGGACGGTGGCCGATGCGCTGCAACGCGGCCAGCACTTCGCCGATCACCGCCCGGCGGCCGTCAAGCGATTGACGGATACCCTGCTCGCGCTCGTCGAGCGGCTTGAGCCGCGTCTCGGTTGCCGTCACTTTTGACTCGACGTTGCGGATACGGCTGGCGGTGTCGATCAGGTCCTGGTTGAGCTTGCGGCGGTCGGCGCCGATCTGCTCGATCTCGCGCTTGAGCGCGGCTTCGGTTTCGATCGATTTGCTTTGCGCATCGCGCGCGGCCTTGAGGTCCTGATCGCGCTGCTTGAGCGCGTCGAGCTTTTCCGCTTTGTCGTTTTGCGCCAGGTGGATCGGCTGCTCCTGGGCCAGCACCGTCGCCGCGAGGACGACCGGCATGCCAAGCGCAAGCGCCGCGACAAGCGCGGAGCGCGGTTCAAGTCCCCCAAGGCAAATCATTAGGGGCACGTTACGCCCGCAAGCTGGTGCGGCAAGACCAATGTTCCATCGCAGCCTCTTGCAGGCGGATTACGACCGATCTGCGGCGGTCAGGCCCTATGATACGGGTGCCCGGCGAGGATCGTTGTGGCGCGGTAAAGCTGCTCCAGAAGCATGATGCGCACCAGTTGATGCGGCCAGGTCGCCGCGCCGAACGAAAGCCGCAATTCGGCCTTGGCGCGCAAGGTCGGGGCAAGCCCGTCGGCGCCGCCGATCATGAATACCGCCGCGGGGCGGTCATCGGCGCGCCATTTCGCCAGCCGGGCGGCGAGGCCGGCGCTGTCGAGGTTCTCGCCTTGGGCGTCGAGCAAGACGACCGCCGCGCGCTGCGGGATGACATTGGCAAGTGCGATCGATTCCTCGAGCATGCGCTTGCCGGCGTCGTCCGCGCGGCTTTCCCTGATCTCGACGATTTCAATATCGCGCAGGCCGAGGGTGCGCCCAGTCTGGGTGGCGCGCTTGGCGTAGCGCTCGGAAAGCTCGGTTTCCGGGCCTTTCTTCAGGCGTCCGACGGCGGCAACGACGATACGCATCGTGGCGCCAAGTGTATCAGCTATGCCGCTTGGCGTCGCCGCGGCCGGCCGACCACATTTTTTCGAGGTTGTAGAAGCAGCGCACTTCCGGCCGGAAGACGTGGACGATCACGTCGCCGGCATCGATCAGCACCCAGTCGCCTTGCCGCATGCCTTCGACGCGCACGTCGGCAATGCCGGCTTCTTTCAAGTCCTTGACGACGTGATCGGCAACCGCGCCGACGTGGCGCTGCGACCGGCCGGACGTCACGACCATGAAATCGGCGATGGAGGATTTACCGGTAAGGTCGATGGTGACGCTGTCCTCGGCTTTCATGTCTTCCAGCCGCGCGAGGACGATGCGGAGCGTCTCCTTGGCGCTCGGGCGCCGGGAGACGGGTTCGGGCATGACACGGGCCGCCCGAGAGAGTGCAGATTTGATCAGAGGTTGTTTCCCTTCACCTGGGTTGCACCCGCCCCGGCGCGCGCCGGGGCTACCATTAAGATAGTGACTTCGCTCGACGCTTTCCACTCGTGGGCTTTTTCTTGCCGTTCGCGCGGACGGAATTCCCCCCGCGTTGGCGCAAGGCGCGCAACGCGGTGGAGGAGAGCGGGGATTTGAGGCCGTGCAGAAAAGTCCAGGCCGGCGATCGGCGGTAGGCCAGGCCGGCGGCGGCGTATTCCGGGATGCGGGCGCGGGAGAGGGCTTGGCCGGCCGCACTGGCAGCGGCGTAAAGGCTCGGACCGAGGCGGTCGATCACCACGAACGGCACCAGCTTCGCTATGCGACGCCATTTCTGCCAGCGGTGGAAACTCCGCAGATTGTCGGCGCCCATGATCCAAACGAATCGGACCCGCGGGCACCGCGCCTTAAGCCATTTTATCGTGTCATAGGTATATCGCGTCTTAATGACGGCCTCGAGACCGCTCACGTGGATGCGCGGGTTGTGGGTGAGCGCGCGGGCGACGGCGATTCTGTCCCGCAGCGGAGCGAGCCCGCTGGTGTTCTTGAGCGGATTGCCCGGGGTGACCAGACACCAGACGCTGTCGAGCTTCAGCCGCTTGAGCGCCAAAAGACTCGCGCCGACGTGCGCCCGGTGCGGCGGATCGAAAGTTCCACCAAACAGGCCGATTTTCATGCCGGGCGCGTGGGGCGGAAGGTCGCGCTCGGGGAAGGCGGGTATTGGCGCTGTCACGGCCTGATCTGACCACTGCCGTGGATGCGATATTTGAACGTCGTGAGCTGGTCGACGCCGACCGGCCCACGCGCGTGCAGGCGGCCGGTAGCGATGCCGATCTCGGCGCCGAAGCCGAATTCGGCGCCGTCGGCGAACTGGGTCGAGGCGTTGTGCAGCACGATCGCCGAATCGACCTCGCGCAAGAATTTCTCGGCCGTTGCCGCGTCGTCGGTAACGATGGCGTCGGTATGATGCGAGCCATAACGCTCGATGTGCGCGATCGCCGCCCCGACGCCGTCCACCACTTTGGCGGCGATGATGGCGTCGAGATATTCGGTCGACCAATCCTCGTCGGTCGCCGGTTTCACCCGCTTGTCCACGCCCTGCGTTGCCTTATCCCCGCGGATTTCGCAGCCCGCATCGATCAGCATCTCGATCAGCGGCTTGAGGAATTTGTCGGTG
>DATJVE010000160.1:0-42852 GCA_035501975.1 Pseudolabrys sp. | reverse complement strand
GCGAGCGCCATGATGGCGCCGCCGTGCATGATGCCGTGGCGGTTGTTGAGCTCCTCGCGCGCTGGCAACTCCGCCGTGATGCGTTCGCGTGTCACCTGCGTGATCTTGAGGCCGAGAAATTGGGCAAAGGCCGGCTGCGTATGAGCCGGCGCGTTGACGTCGTTCATTGCAATGGCTCCGAGCCGAACACGAAAAAGGCGCGGGGAAACGCGACCCGCGCCCTTGTTCGGTCAGATAGTACGCGCCGGGGCGGCGTCTGTCACTTCGGCTGCGGCACGATGCGGATATAGGGCTTCGGCGTCTTCCAGCCCTGCGGGTAAAGCTTCTTGGCCTCGTCCTCGCTGATGGCGCCGGTCATCAGCACGTCCTCGCCCTGTTTCCAGTTCGCCGGCGTCGCCATGCGGTGCTTGGCGGTGAGCTGCAGCGAGTCGAGCACGCGCAGGATCTCGTCAAAGTTGCGCCCGGTGGTCATCGGATAGACCAGGATCAGCTTGATCTTCTTGTCCGGCCCGATGATGAAGACGTTGCGCACCGTCATGTTGTCGGCCGGCGTGCGGCCTTCCGACGTTCCGCTGGTCGAGGCCGGCAGCATGCCGTAGGCCTTGGAGATCTTCAGATCGGTGTCGCCGATCATCGGATAGTTCGGCGCGAAGCCGACCACGTCCTTGATGTCGACCGCCCATTTCTTATGGTTGTCCACCGGGTCGACCGACAGGCCGATGATCTTAGTGTTGCGCTTGTCGAACTCCGGCTTCATGCGCGCCATGGTGCCGAGTTCGGTGGTGCAGATCGGCGTGAAATCCTTCGGGTGCGAGAACAGCACAGCCCAGGAATTTCCGAGCCAGTCGTGAAAACGGATTTTTCCTTCGGTGGTCTCCGCCTCGAAATCCGGTGCGGTATCGCCAATCGCCAATGCCATGAGAATCCTCCTAATTCGCGGTCAACTATTTTCCATTGCTAATATAGGTCGCAACGCGTCAGGGGAATAGGGTCGTGGACGCGGAGTATCAAATCACCATTCTCCGGCGACGGCGCCGAACAAAGCAATTCCGCCGCGCCGTCCGCATGGAAGATTCCTCCTTCATGGGGGATCGTAGCCGTCGGTCAATGTTCCGAGAAAGGCGACGATGTCGTCGATTTCGGCCGGCGACAGCGCCGGCTTGTCGCCCGGCTTGCCGCCGAACGGCGGATCCATGTTGATGTTGCCGCGATATTGGGCGGGCAGATCGTCGAATTTTTCGACTTGGCCGTCCGGGCCGCGCGGATACCATTTCGCAGGCCAGGTATCGCGTTCGACGTAGAATTCGACGGCCTTGTGCAGGTCGTGCTCCGAACCATTGTGATAGAACGTGTTGCGCAGCGCGACGTTGCGCAGGGACGGCGTGCGGAATAGACCGCAATATTCAGCGCGGCCTGCGAGATCGGTGCGCAGCGGCCCGCAGGCGCCGAGATCGAAGAAATTAGGGTCGGCGTTGGCCGGGATTGCCCGGTTGCGCGGCACGCCGAGCGCGATCAGCCCGTAATCGGTGAATTGCGGCGGCGTGCCGTCATTGCCGCGCTCGCTGTAGTGACAGCTCGCGCAGTTGCCCTTGGCCGGGTCGTTGAACAGTTCAAGCCCATGCGCCTCCCGCGGCGTGAGCTTGGTGCGGCCGGCGAGATAGGCGTCGTATTTGCTGCTGTATGGATAGAATGCTCGGTAGTCCTGTTGATAGACCTCGAGCGCTTCCGATATCGCCGCGAAAGCTTTGTCGCTGTCGTCGAAAATCAGGTCGCCAAAAATCTGGCGCAGCCGTCCCGCATAGCTCGCCTGCCGCACGCGCGCGACCACGTCCGCCGGGCCGCCATTGGCCATTTCGAATGGCGAGAGCAGCGGTACCCGCGCCTGATCGCGGCGGCGGTCGACGCGACCGTCCCAGGTCAAGCCGCCGGTCGGGCCGTTGTCGACGCTTTCATCGCCTTCATCGTCCGACTCGAAATAGTGCTCGGTGAATTGCGGCACCGCCTGCAAATACTTGAGCGAAGGCGTCGCCCGCAAACCGGGCTCACGCAGGTCCTTGCCGCCAAGCTGGACGGGGAGCGCGTTGGGCGGGCCGAAGGCATGGTTCGGGTCGTGGCAGGTGGCGCAGGCCATCCGGCCCGAGGCGGACAGTGAGCGATCGAAGAACAGCTCACGGCCGAGCCCCTGCAGGGCGTCGGCACGCGCATAAGCCTGTGCGCGGGTGAGGGGAGCCGCATCCGCCCTGGCCCAGCCAAGGACAAGGCCGAGCAAAAGCCCCGCCAAACGGCCTGTAAATCGTATGCGCATCGTCATGGTCGAGCCGGATGACAAAGTGACGGTCGTCGATGACAGAATTCTAACAGACCGACGGCTCTTATCCCCTTATCCTTCATGGAACTGCCATGGAACGCAGGCTAAGCTCGCGTCACGCCGCATCTTCTAGCCGGCGGTTTTCCATATTTCGAGGGAATAACCATGAATCGATCGATCGCATTGACCGTGCTGGCCGCCGGACTGAGCGCCGCGGGTGTGAGCAGCGTCCGCGCGCAAGGCATCAATGCCATCGATACCGTGATCGTGATCTACGCGGAAAACCGCAGCTTCGATAATCTTTATGGACATTTCCCGGGCGCTAACGGCTTGCAGAATGTCACGCCGGAGAATTCGACGCAGGTCGACCGCGACGGCACCGTGTTCAAGGAACTGCCGCCGGTCTGGGACGGTCTCACCGGCAAGGGCGTGACCCCGCCGGTGACGCAAGCCCAAACCGAGCATCTGCCGAACAAGCCCTTCGCCATCGACGATCCGAACGGATTCAAAACTTCGCTCGGCGTCGTCACCCACGATCTCTGGCACCGCTTTTACCAGAACCAGATGCAGATCAATGGCGGCAAGAACGACCGTTTCGTGGCTTACGCAGATTCTGGCTCGCTGGTGATGGGCCATTACGACGGCACCAAGTTGCCGCTGTGGAGCATCGCCAAGCAATATACGCTGGCCGACAACTTCTTCATGGGCGCCTTCGGCGGGTCATTCCTGAACCACTTCTGGCTGATCTGTGCCTGTACGCCGGTCTATCCCGATGCCGACAAGGGTCCGGCCAAGGGCCACATCGCCGTGGTCGAGCCGGACAAGGTGACGCTGACGCCGGCTCCGAATTCGCCGAAGTCGGCGATGGACGGCGTTCCGAAATTCGTCGAGGACGGCGACATCACGCCCGACTTCTTCGCCGTCAACACCATGCAGCCGCCCTACCAGCCGAGCAAGAACAAGCCGGCGAAAGACGGCAACGCGGCCTATGCCGATCCGATGGCGGCGACCACGCTGCCGCCGCAGCATGAAAAAACCATCGGCGATCTGCTCACGGCCAAAAGCGTGTCCTGGGCTTGGTACGCGGGCGCCTGGCAAAATGCGCTCGACGGCGGCAGAAGCGTGCCTGTGCCGAATTTCCAGTTCCATCACCAGCCGTTCAATTATTTCGCCGCGTTCGCGCCTGGCACGGACATGCGCGCCCAGCATGTCAAGGACGGCGGCATGAACGGCGCCGAATTTATCAAGGCGATCGATGCCGGTGTGTTGCCTCACGTGACCTTCTATAAGCCACAGGGCAACCTCAACGAACATGCCGGCTATGCCGATGTGCTCGACGGCGACAGTCATATCGCCGACGTCATTGCCCACCTGCAGAAGAGCCCGCAATGGGCGCACATGCTGGTGGTCGTCACCTACGACGAGAACGGCGGCTTCTGGGACCACGTGGCGCCTCCCAAAGCTGACCGCTGGGGTCCAGGCTCGCGCGTTCCGACGCTGATCGTGTCGCCGTTCGCCAAAAAGGGCTTCGTCGATCACACCCAATACGATACCACCTCGATCCTGCGCTTTATTACCAAGCGTTTCGACCTGCCGGTTCTGCCGGGCCTGGCTGCGCGCGATGCGGCGCTCAAGGCCAACGGCCATCCGGCCATGGGCGATCTGACGGAAGCGTTGACGTTCTAGTGCTTTTAAATTGCCGGCGCGGCGCGGTTGGCCGCGCCGGGCTGCATTGACTTTTTCGCTGCAACGCCGCAAAGCCAAAGGGCCGGTTTTTGGGGCCCTGACGCGGCATGTTCAAGCGCATCCTGATCGCCAACCGCGGCGAAATCGCCTGCCGGATCATCAAGACCGCCCGCCGCATGGGGATCGAAACGGTCGCCGTCTATTCGGAGGCCGACAAGGACGCCCTGCATGTGGAAATGGCCGACAGCGCGGTTCTCCTCGGCCCGCCGGAAGCGGCCAAGAGCTATCTTCTGATCGATAAGATCGTCGCCGCCTGCAAAGCTTCGGGCGCCGAGGCGGTGCACCCCGGCTACGGATTCCTGTCCGAGCGCGAGGCGTTCCCCAAGGCGCTGGAAGCCGCCGGCGTGGTGTTCATCGGGCCGAACCCCAAGGCCATCGCCGCCATGGGCGACAAGATCGAATCAAAGAAAGCGGCGGCCGCCGCCAAGGTCTCCACCGTGCCCGGCCATCTCGGCATCATCACCGACCACCTTGAGGCGATCGAGATAGCCGAGGAAATCGGCTACCCGGTGATGATCAAGGCCTCTGCCGGCGGCGGCGGCAAGGGTATGCGCATCGCCTACAGCAAAGCCGACGTGGAGGAAGGCTTCACCCGCGCCAAGTCGGAGGCCAAATCCTCCTTCGGCGACGACCGCGTCTTCATCGAGAAGTTCATCACCGACCCGCGCCATGTCGAGATCCAGGTGCTCGGCGACAAGCACGGCAACGTCATCTACCTCGGCGAGCGCGAATGCTCGATCCAGCGCCGCAATCAGAAGGTGATCGAAGAGGCGCCGTCGCCGCTGCTCGACGCGGCGACGCGCAAGACGATGGGCGAGCAGGCAGTGGCGCTGGCCAAAGCGGTCGGCTACGACTCGGCCGGCACCGTGGAATTCGTCGCCGACCAGGACCGCAGTTTCTATTTTCTCGAGATGAACACGCGGCTGCAGGTCGAGCATCCGGTGACCGAGCTCGTCACCGGCGTCGATCTGGTCGAACAGATGATCCGCAGCGCCGCCGGCGAAAAATTGTCGCTCAAGCAAAGCGACGTGAAGCTCAATGGCTGGGCGGTCGAATCCCGAGTCTACGCCGAGGACCCATACCGCAATTTCCTGCCCTCGACGGGCCGGCTCACGCGCTATCGCCCGCCAGAGGAGAAGAGCGCCGGCGGCGTCACCGTGCGCAACGATACCGGCGTCTACGAGGGCGGCGAGATCTCGATCTATTACGACCCGATGATCGCCAAGCTGGTGACGCACGCGCCCAAGCGCGAGCAGGCGATCGAGGCCCAGGCCGATGCGCTCGATGCCTTCGTCATCGACGGCATCCGCCACAATATTCCATTTCTCTCCGCGCTGATGGCGCATCCACGCTGGCGTTCGGGCAAGCTGTCGACCGGCTTCATCGCCGAGGAATTCCCCGACGGCTTCCACCCGCACGCGCCGGAGGGCGCGCGCGCGCGGGTGCTGGCGAGCGTCGCCGCGGCCATCGACCACGTGCTGGGCGAGCGCAAGCGGCGCATTTCCGGACAGATGACCGGGCGCAGCGTCACGCGCGAAAGCCAGCGAGCGGTCTGGCTCGGCGAAACCGAATACCGGCTCGAGGTGAAACGCGAGAACGGCACCATCGAGGTGCGCTTGCCCGGCGACGGCAAGGGCGGCCCTCGTCATCTGCAATCGGACTGGAAGCCGGGCGACGCCTTGTGGACCGGCACCATCAACAGTGAGCCGGTGGCGGTGCAGGTGCGGCCGATCCCCAACGGTTTCGCGCTGGCCTACCGCGGGGTTGAGGCCAAGGCCTTCGTCTACACCGAACGCGAGGCCGCTTACGCGCGGCTGATGCCGGTGAAGCAGGCGGCCGACAGCCTCAAGCACGTCCTCTGCCCGATGCCTGGGCTGGTCGTGTCGATCGCGGTCAAGGAAGGGCAGGAGGTCAAAGCCGGCGAGACCGTCGCGGTGGTCGAGGCGATGAAGATGGAGAACGTGCTGCGCGCCGAGATCGACGGCACGGTGAAGAAGATCAACGCCAAGCCGGGTGACAGCCTGGCGGTCGATGCGGTGATTTTGGAGTTTGCCTAACCGTCATTCCGTGACGCGAGCGAAGCGCGCGTGCCCGCAATCCATAACTCAGGTCTGTGAGTATGGATTCCGGGTTCGCCGCGCCGCGGAATGGCTGAGGTGGTGATGACCCTCTATTTCGCCTACGGCTCCAACATGAACCGCGCCGCCATGGCGTGCCGCTGTCCGGCCGCCCATGCGATCGGACCGGCCGTGCTCGAAGGTCATCGCTTTTTCATCGGCGTCGACGGCTGGGGATCGGCAAAGCCTAAGCGCGGCGGGCGTGTGCACGGCGTGTTGTGGCGGCTCACGCCGCGCGACCTCGCGGCGCTGCATGCCTACGAGCTTTTGCATCAAGGGCTTTACGAAGTGCGTCAACTGCCGGTGCGGTTCGGCGGCAAGCGCGTGCGCGCCATGATCTACCTGCTGCGCCGCAAAGCGCCGGGCAAGCCGAAGCCGGGCTATGTCGAGATGATCGCGGCTGCCGCGCGCGGCTGGAGATTGCCGGAGCGTTACATCCGCTCCGTGGAACGCTGGTCGATCGCGCGCTTCACCGGCGCGCGTGTGATCGACGCCGGAGAATTGGCATGACGGTCATCCGCCACATGGTCGTGCATGGCCGCGTGCAGGGCGTCGGCTTCCGCGCCTTCGTCGAGCGCGCGGCGCTGCGGCACGGCCTCGAAGGTTGGGTGCGCAACCGCCGCGACGGTTCGGTCGAGGCCGTGTTCATGGGCGAGGTGGCGGCGGTTGCCACCGCGATCGAAGCCTGCCGCCGCGGGCCGTTCGGCGCCCGCGTCGATGTGCTGCATGAACGCGAGGGCAACGCCGAGGATCT
Organism: Pseudolabrys sp.; assembly: GCA_035501975.1. Classification (GTDB taxonomy): domain Bacteria; phylum Pseudomonadota; class Alphaproteobacteria; order Rhizobiales; family Xanthobacteraceae; genus Pseudolabrys. The sequence goes on along the minus strand of DATJVE010000160.1, from coordinate 35,927 downwards.
CAAGCCGCGCGCTCTCGGCGACGTCTTCTCGGTGTTGCCGACGATCTAGCCGCCGAACAGTGCCGCGAACTCCCGTCGCAGCACCAGGTCGACTTCCGGCATCGAGACCGGGATGTCGAGATCGGCGAGGCTGGTGACACCGTAGCGCTGTTCGCTCACCCCGCAAGGCACGATGCCGGAGAAATGGGTGAGATCCGGATCGACATTGAGCGCCATGCCGTGCAGCGTCACCCATTGCGTCACGCGGATGCCGATGGCGGCGATCTTGTCCTCATAGCCGGCGCCTTTGTCCGGCCGGCGCACCCAGACGCCGATGCGGTCCTCACGCCGCTCGCCGCGCACGTTGAAGGCGGCGAGGGTGCGGATGATCCATTCTTCCAGCGTGGCGACGAAGCGGCGCACGTCCGGTCCGCGCCGGCGCAGATTGAGCATCACATACGCCACGCGCTGGCCCGGCCCGTGATAGGTCATCTGCCCGCCGCGGCCGCTTTCGAACACCGGAAAGCGCGCCTCGAGCAGTTGCTCGGGTCTGGCGCTGGTGCCTGCGGTATAGAGCGGTGGATGCTCCAAGAGCCAAACCAGCTCGCGCTCGCGGCCGGCGGCGATCACCGCCGCGCGCGCTTGCATGATGGCGACCGCTTGCTCGTAAGGCACAAGCGAATCGCTCGCCCGCCATTCGACCGGCGCGGTCCTTGCCGGCGGCTTTAAGACGTCGAGTTCGTCGCGAATGTCAGCCGCCACCCAGGGACCTCAGAAGTGATCGTAGATATCGTCCAGATATTTCGGCGCCTGCTGCAGGGAAGGCCCGGCGACGATGAAAAAGATGACCTTGTGGTCGACGATGCAGCGGATCGCCGCGGTATATTCACCGCGCGTGCCGTAGCGCGACTGCGTGGTGCGCTCGATCCTGCCGAAGCCGGCCGCCTCAATGGCCGTTTCCGCGTATTTGAAACACTCATCCTGCGTCATCCCGGTTTCCCGCCAGCGGGTGCTGACCGCAGGTCCGGCGTAGGCGGTACCGGCGGCGGTGAAAACGGTCAGCCCCAGGCAGAGGCCCATAACAGCGGATTTTGGCGTCATTTCTCTCTCCCTTGGTCGCGGTGTGGGTCCGTTAACGTTGCATTCACCATACCATGGTCACCTGATGCTCGCCCGCAATGAGGCCGGGCGCAATGGGGCATCTGCACGTGGCCACACTCGATAAGGTTTCCGTCGATATTACCGTTGTTCTGGGCACCACCACCATGCCGATCCACCAGGTGCTTCGGTTGGGCCGCGGCGCCATCATCGAGCTCGACTCCACCGAGGAAGACCCGGTCAACATTCTGGCCAACGACCTGCGGGTGGCCAAGGGCACCGTGGTGGTCAACGGCAATCGCATCGCGGTCGAGGTCGGCGAGCTTCTGCCCCGGTCACCGGATATGCGCTGAACGGCCGAAAAAGCGGCCTCTTGTCCCCCTAGACCCTATTTGTTACAGCAACCGCGCTTTGCCGGGACGCGAGGTTTTGCAATGCTTTACGTCCTCCCCATGCGGCCATGGCGGAATTGGTAGACGCACTAGCTTGAGGTGCTAGCGGGGCAACCCGTGGAGGTTCGAGTCCTCTTGGCCGCACCATTATTGGCAATATTTCGAAGCTTTATGGTGATACCCCGCGCGATGCTTCGCGCGGCGGTATTCATTTAGAGGCGGATGCGCAAGCGGTTGGCGATCTCGCCGATGATGCCGCGGCGGAATAAGAGCACGCAGGCGACGAAGATCACGCCCTGGATCACCAGCACCCATTCGCCGACGACGGCGAGCTTGTACTGCATGAGCTGGATGACGAAGGCGCCAACCACCGGCCCGAAGATGGTGCCGAGCCCGCCGACCAGCGTCATTAGCACGACTTCGCCCGACATCGGCCAGTTGACGTCGGTGAGCGAGGCAAGCTGCAGCACGATCGCCTTGGTCGACCCGGCGAGGCCGGCCAGCGTCGCCGACAGGACGAAGGCGATGAGCTTGTAGCGGTCGGTCTTGTAGCCAAGCGAGATAGCGCGCGGTTCGTTCTCGCGGATGGCCTTGAGCACCTCGCCGAACGGCGAATGCACGATGCGGTAGATCAACAGGAACCCCGCGAGAAAGATCACCATGACGACGACGTACATCGCCGCCTCATGGCGCAAATCGATCAGGCCGAACAGATAGCCGCGCGGCACCGCCTGAATGCCGTCCTCGCCGCCGGTGAGTTTCGCCTGCAGCGCGAAGAAATACATCATTTGCGCCAGCGCCAGCGTGATCATGGCGAAATAGATGCCCTGGCGCCGGATCGCGAGCGAGCCGGCGAAGAAACCGCAGACCGCGGCCGTCGCCGTGCCGGTGAGGATCGCAAGCTCCGGCGTGAAGCCCCAGGCTTTGGCGGCATAGGCGGACAGATAGCTCCCCCAGCCGAAATAGAGCGCGTGGCCGAACGAGAGCAGGCCGACATAGCCGATGAGCAAATTGAAGGCGCAGGCGAACAGCGCAAAACACATGACCTGCATCAGGAACAGCGGATAGGTGAAGAACGGCGCCACCGCCAGCGCTGCCACCATCGCGGCGAAGGCAATGATTTCGCTCGGCGCGCGCACTTTGGCCGGCAAACTTTCCGCCAGATTGGCTGATTGATCCATCAGCCCCTCCGCCCGAACAGGCCGGCCGGCCGCACCAGCAGCACGATCGCCATGATGACGAAAATCACGGTGTTCGATGCTTCCGGGAAAAACACCTTGGTCAGGCCCTCGATCACGCCGAGCCCGAAGCCGGTGACGATGGCGCCGAGGATCGAGCCCATGCCGCCGATCACCACCACCGCGAACACCACGATGATCAGATCGGAGCCCATCTGCGGCGACACGTTATAGATCGGCGCCGCCATCACCCCGGCGAAGGCGGCAAGCGCCACACCGAAGCCGTAGGTCAGCGTGATCATGCGCGGCACATTGATGCCGAAGGCGCGCACCAGGGCGGGGTTCTCGGTGGCGGCGCGCAAGTAGGCGCCGAGCCGCGTGCGCTCGATGACGAACCAGGTGCCGAAGCAGATCGTGAGCGAAGCGACAATCACCCAGGCGCGGTAGTTGGGCAGAAACATGAAGCCGAGGTTCTGGCCGCCGCGCAGCGAATCCGGCAGAACGTAGGGCAGGCCGGCGGAGCCGAAATAATTGCGCGTCACGCCCTCGATGATCAGCGCGAGACCGAAGGTCAGCAGCAGCCCGTAGAGATGGTCGAGCTTGTAGAGCCAGCGCAGGAATAGCCGCTCGATGACGATGCCGGTGATGCCGACCAGCACGGGCGCGACGATCAGCGCCGGCCAATAACCGAGCCCTGAATATTGCAGCAGCAGATAGGCGGCGAAGGCGCCCATCATGTATTGGGCGCCGTGGCTGAAATTGATGATGTTGAGCATGCCGAAGATCACCGCCAGCCCGAGGCTCAACAGCGCATAGAACGAGCCGTTGATCAGCCCGATCAGGAGCTGACCGAACAGCGCTGTCGACGGGATGCCGAAGATTTCGAACATGAAGATCAGTCTCTCGCTTTTACCCTTCCCCTTGTGGGGAGGGCCGAACCGCCGTTAGGCGGTTCGAGGTGGGGGTCCATCGAGTCCGACTCGCACGACCCCCACCCGCTCGCTTTGCTCGCGACCTCCCCACAAGGGGGAGGTGAAGACGCATCAGCCGCCAGCCAGCGGGCAGTTGCCGTCCTTGAGTGGACGAAATGCTTCGTCGGCCGGGATGGTGGCGAGGAGCTTGTAGAAATCGCCCGGGTATTTGGACTCGCCCGGCGACTTCACCTCGAACAGATACGCCGGGTGCAGCTTGCGGCCGTCCGCGCGGATTGAGCCCTTGCCGAACAGCGGGTCGTCGGTCGGCAGCTTCTTCATTTCGGCCACGACCGCCTTGCCGTCGGCGGCGCTCTTCAGTGCCGCGACAGCCTTCAGATAATGCAGCACGGCGGAATAGACACCAGCCTGCACCATGGTCGGGAATTTGCCCGGCGCATTGCGTTCCGCCTGCCAGCGCTTGGTCCAGGCGCGATTGGCGTCGTTCATGTCCCAGTACCAGGTTTCCGTCAGGGTGAGGCCTTGTGCGGTCTGCAGGCCGAGTGCGTTCACGTCGCTGGCGAACACCAGCAGGCCGGCGAACTTCTGCCCGCCTTTGACGATGCCGAATTCGGCGCCCTGCTTGATGGCGTTGATGGTATCGCCGCCGGCGTTGGCCAAGCCGATGATCTTAGCCTTGGACGCCTGCGCCTGCAGCAGGAACGAAGAGAAGTCGTTGGTGTTGAGCGGATGGCGGACTGAGCCGAGCACCTTGCCGCCGGCCTTCACGACCGCCGCGGTGGTATCGCGCTCGAGCGCCTGGCCGAAGGCATAATCGGCGGTCAGGAAGAACCAGGTATTGCCGCCGGTTTTCACGATCGCCTTGCCGGTGCCGTTGGCCAGCATCCAGGTGTCGTAAGTCCAGTGGATGGTGTTGGCGTTGCACTTCGGTCCGGTCAGGTCAGAGGCAGCCGCGCCCGACACCAGGAACACCTTGTTCTTCTGCGCCGCGACTTGACTGACGGCGAGGGCGACGCCCGAGTTCGGCACGTCGACGATCATGTCGACCTTCTGCACGTCGAACCACTGATTGGCGATTTGCGAGCCGATGTCCGGCTTGTTCTGATGGTCGCCGCTGACCACTTCGACCTTCACGTTCGGATTGATCTTGGCGAAGTCGGCGATGGCCATTTTCGCGGCCACCACAGAGCCGGGGCCGCCGACGTCGGAATAAAGACTCGACATGTCGCTGAGCACGCCGATTTTGACGTTGACCTGCTGGGCCCCGGCGGTTCCACAAGCCAACATGACGGCAAGCGCCGCCAGTCCGAAAGTTTTTCTCATGAGTTCATTCCTCCTTGTTGTTTGCGGCAGTTTCAGACCTTGGAACAGATGCTCATTCGCCAGGGCGCCCGGCACCGCCAACGCAAATTTGTTGGCGGTGCCGCCTCGTCAACCGCTCACCAGCGGGCAGCCGCCGTCCTTGAGCGGACGGAACGCCTCGGCGGCCGGGATGGTCGCCCGCAGCTTGTAGAGATCGCCCGGATATTTGGACTCTTCGGGCTTCTTCACTTCGAAGAGATAGGCCGGGTGGATGACGCGTCCGTCGGCGCGCACGGCGCCCTTGCCGAACAGCGGATCGTCGGTCGGCGTCTTCTTCATCTGCGCGACCACCGCCTTGCCGTCAGCGGCGCTACCGACCGCGGCGACAGCCTTGAGGTAGTGCAGCGTGCCAGCATAGACACCCGCCATGTTCATGCTCGGCAGCTTGCCCGCGGCGTTGCGCTCCTTGGCCCAACGCTTGGTCCAAGCGCGGCTGCCGTTATTGAGATCCCAATACCAGGTCTCGGTGAACATCAGACCCTGTGCGGTCTTCAGGCCGAGCGCCGCGACGTCGGGCGCGAATACGAGGAGGCCGGCAAATTTCTGCCCGCCGGTGACGATGCCAAATTCGGAGCCCTGCTTGATCGCGTTGATGGTGTCGCCGCCCGCATTGGCGAGGCCGATGATCTTGGCCTTGGAGGTCTGCGCCTGGAGCAGGAAAGACGAGAAGTCGTTGGTGTTGATGGGATGGCGCACGGCGCCGAGCACCTTGCCGCCGTTCGCTTTCACCACGGCCATGGTGTCACGTTCGAGCGCATGACCGAAGGCATAGTCGGAGGTGAGGAAGAACCAGGTGTCGCCGCCATTCTTTACGATCGCCTTGCCGGTGCCGTTTGCCAGCATCCAGGTGTCGTAAGTGAAGTGGACCGTGGTCGGTTGGCATTTCGGGCCGGTGAGGTCGGAGCTTGCCGGGCCGGACGCCACGAACACCTTGTTCTTCTGGGCCACGACCTGGGCGATCGCCAGCGCGACGCCGGAATTCGGCACATCGGCAATCATGTCGACGTGATCGACGTCGATCCACTGGTTCACGATTTGCACGCCGATATCGGCCTTGTTCTGATGGTCGGCGCTGACCACATCGATCTTGAATTTCGGGTGATCCTTCATGAAATCGGCCGCGGCCATCTTGGCTGCGATTACCGAACCGATACCGGTGTCGTCGGCATAAAGGCTCGCCATATCGGTGAGTACGCCGATCTTGACGTTGACTTGTTGGGCGCCCGCGGAGCCGCAGCCCAAAATGACGGCGAGCGCCGCCAGACTCATCGCTCTTTTCATTGGTGTGTCCCCCTGGTTTCGTGCACTTGCGGCACTTTTTGTTACACTCCGAGATAGTCGTGCAGCTTCTCTAGATTAGCATCGAGCTCGGCCGTGGCGAACTGATCGATTATCTTCCCGTTTTCCATGACGTAATAGCGGTCAGCGACCGTCGCCGCAAAACGAAAATTCTGCTCGACCAGGAGAATGGTGAAACCCTGGTCTTTCAGCGCGCGGATGGTCTTGCCGATCTGCTGGATAATGACCGGGGCGAGGCCCTCGGTCGGCTCATCGAGCAGCAAGAGCCGCGCGCCAGTGCGTAGGATGCGGCCGATTGCCAGCATCTGCTGTTCGCCGCCGGAGAGCTTGGTGCCCTGGCTGGCGCTCAGCCGCTCGCGCAGATTGGGGAACAGGTCGAAAATCCGTTCAAGCGACAAACCGCCTGGGCGGATGACCGGCGGCAGCGTGAGATTTTCCTCGACGTTGAGGCTGGCGAAAATGCCGCGCTCTTCCGGGCAGAGCGCGATGCCGGCCCGCGCGATCTGGTCCGACGAACGGTCGATCAACTCGTTGCCTTCGAAGCGGACCGATCCTTCGCGGCGGCCGACCATGCCCATGATCGATTTGAGCGTCGTGGTTTTGCCGGCGCCGTTGCGGCCGAGCAACGTGACCACTTCGCCTTCGTAAACGTTGAAATTCGCGCCATGCAGAATATGCGACTCGCCGTACCAGGCCTGCAGGTCCTTGATCGCGAGCAGAGGCGTGCGGGCGTCAAGCATGGCCCACCCCCATATAGGCTTCGCGAACCTCCGGATTGTTGGAGATCGTTGCGTAGTCGCCTTCGGCCAGCACACGCCCGCGCGTGAGCACCGTAATGCGATCGGACAGATCGGCCACGACCGAGAGATTGTGTTCGACCATCAGCACGGTGCGGTCGGCGGCGACGCGTTTGATCAGCTGGGCGATGCGGCCGACGTCCTCGTGGCCCATGCCGGCGGTCGGCTCGTCGAGCAGCAGCATCTCCGGGTCGAGCGCCAGCGTGGTCGCGATCTCAAGCGCGCGCTTGCGCCCGTAGGGGAGTTCGACCGCCAGCCAGTCGGCAAACTCGGCGAGCCCCACGTCGGCGATCAGCTCCAGCGCCCGCTCGTTGTAGGCGTCGAGCACCGCGGTCGAACGCCAAAAATCGAACGAGCCGCCGCGCAGGCGCTGCAGCGCGATGCGCACGTTTTCCAAAACCGTCATGTGCGGGAACACGGCGGAAATCTGAAACGAGCGCACCAGCCCGAGCCGCGCCACGTCGGCCGGCGCCAAGGCGGTGATGTCGTTGCCGTTGAAGACAATGCGCCCGCGCGTCGGCGAGAGGAACTTGGTCAGCATGTTGAAACAGGTGGTCTTGCCGGCGCCGTTGGGGCCGATCAGGGCATGGATGCTGCGCCGCATCACGCGCAGGCTTACGCCATTGACGGCGAAAAATCCGGAAAATTCTTTAGTGAGATCCTCGGTTTCGAGGATGACGTCGGCAGTCATACACTCCCCGTTCCGGCGACATTCTCAGCGAGCCGCCGCGGATGGCTAGAGCGGTAGCGTACAAATCGGCCGATGCAAAGAGATGACGCGCGCGGGTGACCTTACCAGCGCACCACCGCGTCGCAAGAGCTTATGGAGGCCGGGACCCTAATTCTTTGGCCGCGGGGGTCAGGCGCTGAGCTGCGGCTCGGCGCGGAAATTGTAAATCCGCTTCCAGTCGTTGACCGCGCTGCGCTGCGGCCGCTGATAGAGCAGGCGCTGGCTGGCGCCGAGCCCGATGCTGCGGCTGAGCTCGGCCATCGCCTCCGTGGTCTTCAGCAGCACGGCATTGCAGTCCATGACCAGCGCGCCGTCGACCTCTTTGAGGTTCTCGCGGCGGATGATGGCGTTGACCGTGGCGCAGGCGGCGAGGATCACCTCGGCGCCCTGTGCGGCGAGTCGCCGGGATTCGCCGATGAAGCGCTCGCGCATCTGGCCCGGATCGGTGAATGCGTTCTGCACCTCGTTGAAGTCGATACCGAGGTCGCCGAATGGAACATGGCGCGACGACAGGCCGTATTCGAAGGCCTTGCGGTCGTAATACTGCGCCTGTTTGGCGTGGAAGGCGACGCCGGAGAACCTATGGCCGTACATGCAGGCCGCCAGCATCGAGGTCTCGCCCAGCCCGAACACAGGAATCGGCAGCAGCTCGCGCGCCTCCTGCATCGCCGGGTCGAGGAAGCAGCCGATGGCGATGGCATCGTAGCCTTTCTCGCCGGCCTGCATCATCTTGTTGAGCACGCCGCCCGGCGCGAAGCTGTTCATGGCGACGATGGCGTTGTAGTGCAGGTCCATCGAGCCGTTGTCGACGCCGTTGATGTGGATCTCGGTGTCCGGCCGCTTGATGGCGTCAAGGTGCGCGGTGAGCGTGTTGCGGTAATCATGGAGCTTGTGGATCGGCGTGCTGCTCTGCCACCAGATTTTCATGGGTTTGTTCCTCGCCTGTTGCTGTTCATGGATGCGTCGATTGCAGGGTGCGTTCCGCCGCACGCGGCCGCGCGGCGGGATCGCGCTTGACGTAGCGCAGGATCATATCGGCGATGTGCTGCTCGCGCTGTGCGAGCCGGCGCGGGTTCATCACGTCGATGTGGAAGAGGGCATTCAGCGTGTGTTGGTGGGCGACGTAATAGGCGGAGAGGCTTGAGATCGAGATGTAGAGATCGATCGGGTCGATGCCCGGCCGGAATAGTCCCTTCACCACGCCGCGCTGCAAGAGGTCGTTCAAGGCCTCGACCAGTTGCTGATACATCTCGCCGATCAGCTTCGAGCGCTTCACGTGCTTGCCGCCGTGGAAGTTCTCGCTCGCCAACAATTTACCGTACTCGGGATGCTCGACCCAGATCGACATCAGAAGATGCACGAGCTCGCGCACGCCATCCTCCGGGTCCATCCGGCGCGCAATGAAATCGCGCTGCCGCTCGCGGATGGTGGAGTAGGTGGCCTCGAGCGCGGCGGTGAACAGGCGGTCCTTATTGCCGACGTGGTGATAGAGCAGGGTCTTGTTGATGCCTGAGCGCCGCGCGATCTCGTCAACGCGGGCGCCGTCGAGGCCCTTGAGGGCGAATTCGGCGATCGCGGCCTTGATGATCTGCTGCTTGGAGAGCGCCGCCGTGCGCCGCACCCGCTTGCGGGGCTTGCTCGATCGTTTCAACCGCCTGTCTCCATCGATGTCGCGCGCGCCGGGGAATTGACGCGGCGGCCGACGCATGGTCCAATTATGATGCTATAAACTAACTGGTTAGTCTATAGTGACGGCCCCGGCGGTCGGTGCCGGGCTACGCCTTTCCTCGTTGCGGAGAAACGTCACCATGCAGCCTGTGCGCACCGCGCTGTTCGCCCCCGGCATCAAGGAGCGGGTGATGAGCAAGGCGCTGGAGAGCGGCGCCGACGCGGTCATTCTCGATCTGGAAGATTCGGTGCCGCTCGCCTCCAAGGCCGAGGCGCGGGCGCTGGTGACGAAAACCATCGACGGCACCGCGAACACTCCATCTCACCCGGCCGTCTATGTGCGCGTGAACGCGGCGAGCACTGGCCTGCTGTTAGACGATCTCGAAGCGGTGACGCGGCCCGGGCTCGACGCGGTGCTGCTGTCCAAGGCAGAAGCAGTCGAGGACGTGCAGCAATGCGCCGCCGCGCTCGAACGCCTGGAAGGGCAACGCGGCATGAAGCCGGGCGCGGGCGAAATCATCCTGCAGATCGAAAACGCGCTCGGCGTCCACAATTGCTTCAACCTGATCAAAGCCTCGCCGCGTGTCGCCGCGACCTGCTTCGGCAGCGCGCGCGACGGCGACCTGCAGAGCGATCTCGGCTGCTCCTGGTCGATTGAGGGCACCGAGCTGCTTTATGCGCGCTCCAAGGTGCTGCTTGATACGCGCGCCGCCGGCGGTCACGTCTATCCGCTCGACGGCGTGTTCGCCGACCTTAACGACGAGGCCGGGCTCATCGCCGATTCTCGCCTTTCCGCGCGGCTCGGCTACATCGGCCGTACCGTCATCCATCCCAAGCAGATCGTGCCGGTGAAGGCCGCCTATGCGGTACCGGAGGCCGAAGTCGCCTACTACAAGAAAATCTCGGCCGAGTTTGCCGCCGCGGAAAAGGCCGGCGTCGCCGCCATCGCCGTTGATGGCAAGCTGGTCGACTACGCCATGGCGCAGCGCGCCCGCCGCGTGCTTGCACTCGCCAGTCTCGACGCACCGCGGTGATTTATGGATTTTTCCTTCTCACCGGATCAGGAAACCCTGCGGGCGCACGTTAAGGCATTGCTCGACGACGTCTGCCCGCCGGACTACGCCGAGCGCTGCGATAACGAGGCGAAGCCGCCGCGCGAAGCCTATCAGGCGCTCGCCAAGCATGGCTGGTTCGGCCTCGCCATTCCCGCCGAATATGGCGGCAGCGGCGGCTCGGCCATCGATCTTGCCATCCTGCTGGAAGAAACCGGCCGCCACTTCGAAGAGCTGGCGATGTGGCTGTTCCGCACGCTCACCTACGGCGGCTACGCCGTGCTGCGCGACGGCACGCCGGCGCAGAAACGCGAGCTGCTGCCGAAGGTCGCGCGCGGCGAGTTGTCGTTTTGCTTTGGGCTGACCGAGCCGGAGTCCGGCTCCGACGCCGCGGCGCTGACCACGCGCGCCAAGGCGGTCGACGGCGGTTTTGTCATCGACGGCCAGAAGGTGTTCACCTCGGGCATGGATATCAGCGACTACTGTTTGCTGATTACCCGCACGTCGAGCGGAGAGAAGAAACAGCAGGGCATCACCAATTTTCTGGTCGACACCAAGCTGCCCGGCATCGAGGTGCGCAAGATCGCGACGCTCGGCCAGCGCGCCATCGGCACAACGCAAGTTTTCTACAGCGGCGTCAAAGTGCCCGCTTCGGCCGTGCTCGGCGACGTCGATCGCGGTTGGGACGCGGTCGATTCCTATCTCTGGTACGAACGCCTGTGCCTGTCCGCCGCGCGCACCGGCGCGGCCTCGGCGGCCTTCGAGGTCGCGCTCGACTATGCCAAGTGCCGCAAGCAATTCGGCCGACCGATCGGCCAATTCCAGGCCGTCTCGCACAAGCTTGCCGACATGAAGGTGATGCTCGACGTGTCGCGCATCTTGGTCTACCGCTTCGCCTGGCTGCTCTCGCAAGGCAAAGCGACGCGCAGCGACGCCGCGGTGCTCAAGCTTTATACCGGCGAGACCTATAAGGCGGTCTCCGACCTCGGCCTGCAGATCCTCGGCGGCTATGGCTACTGCATGGAATATCCGATGCAGCGCTTCTTCCGCGACTCGCGGCTGGCCGTGATCGGCGGCGGCACCTCGGAGATCCAGCGCAACATCATCGCGCGCGGCCTGGGACTCTGATCGATGTCGCATCCGCTCGCAGGCGTCCGAATCCTGGAACTCGGCCAGATCATCGCGGGGACCTACGGCTGCCAGGTGCTGTCCGACCTCGGCGCCGAGGTGATCAAGATCGAGACGCCGGAGGGCGATCTCGGCCGCATTCCATCGGTCGCGCCCTACAAGGGCTTGAGCGGACTGTTCCTTACCTTCAATCGCAACAAGCAAAGCGTCGTCATCAACCTCAAATCCGACGAGGGGCGCGCGCTGTTCTACGATCTGGTGAAAATCTCCGACGTGGTGCTCGACAATTTCCGCCCCGGCGTGCTCGAGCGGCTGCAGATCGACTATGACACGCTGGGCAGGATCAATCCGCGCATCATCCAATGCTCGGTCACCGGCTTTGGCTCCGCCGGCGAATACAAGGATTATCCGGCGCTCGATCTCAACATTCAGGCGATCTCAGGCCACATGGCGATCACCGGCGAGCCGGGGCGTCCGCCGGTGCGCGTCGGTGTGCCGCTCGCCGACATCAGCGGCGGCATCTATTCGAGCAAGGGAATTCTCGCCGCTCTGTTCGATCGCGAACGCACCGGCAAAGGCCGCCGCATCGAGATCTCGATGTTCGACACCATGCTGCATTTGCTGACTTATATCGGCACCATGTGGCTGTCGAACGGTGAGGTGCCGAAGCCGCCCGGCTCGGCGCACGACTATTCCGTGCCCTGGCAGGCCTTCGCCACGTCGGACGGCTATATCGTCGTCGCCACGCGCCAGGAAGGGTTCTGGAAGAAGCTTTGCCTCGTGCTCGAGCATCCCGAGCTGATTGACGATCCGCTTTATGCCGATAACGCGACGCGGGTGAAGAACCGCAAAGTGGTGATCCCGCGTCTGGAGGAAATCTTCCACACCCGCACGGCGGCCGATTGGCTCACGCGGTTGCGCGATGCCGACGTTCCGGCGGCGCCGGTCAATAATGTCGATGCAGCGTTCGCCGAACCGCCGGTCGAAGAGCGCGAGATGATCGTCGAGTACGACCATCCGCAGGTCGGCAAAGTGCGGCTGCCGGGCAATCCGATCAAGATGGCGGACTTGGGCAAGACGATTTCGCGGCCGGCGCCGATGCTGGACGAGCACACCGACGCCGTTTTGCAGAGCCTGCTGCATCTATCCGCCGACAAGATCGCCGTATTGCGTAAGAGCGGTGCGGTCGGCCGCCCAAACGCGAAATAAACTTGAAAAGGGATTCGTGCAATGCGCGGACTGTACTGGGAAGACTGGGAGATCGGCGCGGAATTCGAAAGCCCGGCGCGCACCGTCACGGAAGCCGACATGGTCATCTATGCGGGGCTGTCCGGCGACCACAATCCGCTGCACACGAACGAGGAATATTGCAAGACGACGCCGTTCGGCACCCGCATCGTGCACGGACCGCTGGTCTACGCCATCGCCGCCGGCTTGATCTTCCAGCTCCACCTCTACGACGACACGCTGATCGCTTTCCTCGGATTCGACAACCTGAAGTTCACCAAGCCGGTGAAGCCGGGCGACACCATCCACGCCGTGATCAAGGTGCTGGAGAAACGCGAAACGTCGAACGCCGGGCGCGGGGTAATGAAGCGCGAGCTCAAGGTGCTCAACCAGCGCGGCGAGGTGGTGCAGGAGGCGGTGCAGGCTTTCCTGCTCAAGCGCAAGCCGACCGCGTAAAGTTCCATTTAAAGCCCTAATTGTGGCCAGATGCTTTATTTAACAAGGACTTAAACAATCTCGCCGCAATATACCGGCCAAATTCACTTTGGCGGGATGCGGCTGGATGCTTCGGCGCTTCATCTATCTTTTTGCGGGGTTCCGGCGTCAGAGCGGCGGCAACGTCGCGCTGATGTTCGGCATGCTCGCGATCCCCGTCATCATGGCGGTGGGGGCGGCGGTCGATTACAGCTTCGCCAACCGCACCAAGGCCGTGCTCGACGGCATCGCCGACGCCACGTCGTTGTCGGCGGTCGACCAATCCGCCCTGGCGATTTCCGCCGGGACCGAGCAAAAAGACGCGGTCAAGTTCTTCAAGGCGCAGGCCGCGTCGCTCAAACGCGGCACCCTCGACACCGTGAAGGTGAAAGTCACCGACCGCAGCAGCGGCCGCACCGCCGTCGTCAACTATACGGCGACTGTGCCGACCGCCTTCATGGGCATCATCGGCTACAACACGATCAACATTTCCGGCTCGTCGACCGCAGCGTCCGCCATTCCGACCTATATCGATTTCTATCTGCTACTCGACAACACGCCGTCGATGGGCGTCGGCGCGACGCCGACCGACGTCGCCACCATGGTCAACAACACGCCGGACCAGTGCGCTTTTGCTTGCCACGAGATGGATATTTCGCCGAACGACTATTACGGCCTCGCCAAGAAGCTCGGCGTGACCACGCGCATCGACGTGGTGCGCAGCGCGACGCAGCAGCTGATGGACACCGCGAACGCAACTCAGACCGTCCCCAACCAGTTCCGCGCGGCGATCTACACGTTCGGCTCCTCGGCGGCGAGCGCCGGCCTGACGAAAATCTTTTCGCTGTCGTCGAGCCTGTCGAGCGCAAAGACGGCGGCGGCCAATATCGATCTGATGACCGTCCCCTACCAGAACTACGCCAGCGATACCGACACCGATTTCGATACCGTGCTGCCGGCCATCGACAGCCTCATCGCCACGCCCGGCGACGGCTCGTCGTCGGTGGCGCCGCAAAAAATTCTGTTTTTCGTCTCCGACGGCGTCGCCGACGCCAATACCAGCGTCTGTTCGCAGCCGACCAGCGCGGGGCAGGACCCGCAGACCGGCCAGACCTACACGCGTTGCCAGGAACCCCTCAACGTCGCCGCGTGTACGGCCATGAAAGCGCGCGGCATCAAGATCGCCGTTCTCTACACCACCTATTTGGCCCTGCCGACCAACGGCTGGTACATGAGCTGGATCGATCCGTTCAATAAAGGCCCCTACGGCCCGTCGATCAACAGCCAGATCGCCAAGAACATGGAAGACTGCGCGTCGCCCGGCTTCTATTTCGAGGTGAGCCCGACCGACGGTATTTCGCAGGCGATGACGGCGCTGTTCCAGAAAGTGGTAACGGCGGCCCGCATCACCCGCTAGCCGCCGGAAAATCCGGCGGCAACCCGCGCTAGAACCAATTCTTCGGCCAGCTGCGCGATGCGGCGTGATCGTGCGCTGGCGCGCGGGCGCTGGCGACGACCCCGTGATGTTTGCCCGCCAATGCCCTTTTTACCTGGTGGCGCAGGGTCGGCTTGGCGCCGGTGACGATGGCGTCGGCGCTGGATTTCAGCACGCGTGGCCATGCACCCTTGTCAGGCGCGGCCGCCAGGATCGGCACCGACGGGGGCCGTTCGCCCTTCGCCACCACCTGCACCACGTGATAGCCGTGGGTCTTGAGCTCCTTGAGCAGCGTCGGCAGCGCCATCGCGGTGGCGGGGTGGATGTCGTGCAGAAGCAGGATGCCGCGCCCCTTGGCGTCGAGCCGCCGCATCGCCCGTTTCACGATCTGCTGCGCGCTGATGCCGCGGAACCAGTCGTCGGCGACGACGTCCGCGCTCCAGGTCACCAGGTGCTGCGAGGCAAGGAAGCTTTCGTCCACCTTGGAGCGGCCAAGCCCGGGAATGCGGAAAAACGGCGACACGGCCTTCGGGTCGCCGATCGCGTTGTCGACATTGGCGATGCCGCCTTCCACCTCATGTTCAACCCGCGGCAATGCGAGACGCTCGAAGCCGAGCGGATGATCAAGGCTGTGCGTGCCGATCGTGTGGCCGTCGTTGTACATGCGCCGCAAGACCCACGGGTAGGCCTTCGCCATCTGGCCGACGATGAAATAGGTGACCTTCACGCATTGCGAGGCGAGCGTGTCGAGAATGATGTTGCTGTAGGGCGGCAGCGGGCCGTCGTCGAAGGTGATCACCACCTCATGATCGGCGAGCGGCAACGTTTGCTTGTACTGCATGCTGCCGATGCGGGTGAACTCGTCCGGGCTGATGGTCAGCACGCGCGAAGTGCCGAGCGCGTCGGGATGACCCGGGCAGACATCCTCCGCCATGGCCGCGCTTATGCCGCAGACCAGCAAAAAGCAAATTCCCGCGATAAGACGCATCACGATCCCCAACCCCCCAATCTCCGCGGTTTTCTTATCGCCGAACGGCGCGTCTTTGCGAAATTACAAATCTCAATATTAACGGCAAATTAACCGACTAAGGCAGCCCACAAAGCCATGTTGCGCTGCACGCTTAGCGAACTTCCCGCAACTAAACGCTTTAGCGCGGATTTGCCGCCGCAACCACGTGAACGATGCGGTAGCCGCGCCGCTTGAGTTCGCGCAAAAAGGCCGGGAGCATCGCGGCCGTTTGCGCCTTGGTGTCGTGGAATAGGACGATGCCGCTGCCGAGTCGGCCGATTCGGCCGAGAATCAGCTGCAGCTCCTGGGCCGGCGTCATCGGCAGCCAGTCGCTCGCCCAGACGTCGGCGCCGAACACCACGATGTGCCGGGCCTGCAGGCGGTCGAGCAGCGCGCTGTCCGAGGCGAAGCCGGGAAAGCGGAAGAACGGCGTGGTTGGCTCACTCCGCCGCTTGCCGTAGAGGGCGAATTCGTCTTCGGCGATGCCGCGGTCGATCTCCGCCTCCGCCTTGGCCGGCACCATACGGTTGAGCAGCGGGTGCGAAAAAGTGTGGTGGCCGAGGCTGTGTCCCTCGGCAAGTTCCTGCCGCGCGAGTTCGGGATGCGCCGCGACGTTGCGGCCGATCAGGAAGAAGGTCGCGAGCACGCACTCATGCTTGAGCGCGGCGAGGATCTTGGGCGTGGTGGTCGGCCAGGGCCCGTCATCGAAGGTGAGCACCAGCTCCTTGCGCTGCAACGGCAGCGTGTTTGGGAACTCCTTGCGGCCGACGCGCGGCGTGCTGCCGGCATCGACGGTCAGTACGCGTTCCGTCCCGAGCGCGTCCGGATTGCCCGGGCAGGGCGCCGCGATGGTCGCGATCGGCGCGAGGGCCACGGCGAGGACAATGGCGAGGCGGATCATGGCGCGGCAATTGACCGCAACGCCGCCGCTCCGGCAAGTGCGGCCTCGGTAATACTTCGTTCACCGTGTTTGCTGACCAAGCATTAACGCTAAAACCTTAGCGTCACCCTCCGATGACCGCAGCGTAGCGCGGGGAGCTCAGTGGACGGCGAGGTCAAACCGCAGGCGACCGGCGCGAAGCCTGGCCGCTCGCTTGTGGCATGGAGAAGGCGCGGCCGCACCGACGCCGCGCATGACCGCGCCGGTGCGCCGCGCGCTCGCGCCCGGCGCATGCTGTCGGCGTCTCAGTTGATCGTCGTGCTGGCCGTGCTCGCGACCGCCGCGACGACGCTTGTCGGCATCATCGGTTATGGCCTCGCGCGGCAAAGCGACGAGCGCCTGTGGGCGGAACAGCACGCCTCGCTGAGCAATGCCATCGGCGAATTCCGCAGTCTGTTCGGCAAGTCGGATCAGATCGATCCGCGCTTCCTGCGCATCGCCGAGCAGAGCGCCGGCCTCAAGGGCCTCAAATTCGAAAGCGATCCGGTCCCGAGCAACCGCGAAATGCAGCCGGTGATGGATGCGCAAGGCCGTATCGCCGGCTTCCTGACTTGGAACAAGACCCATCCGATGATGGATGCGATGGGGCAGTTGATGCCCTTTATCGCCGCCATTGCCATCGTGCTGGTCGCCTTCACCGCGATTTCGCTCATTCAGCTCCACCGCGCGCGCGAGGAACTGGCGGCGAGCGAGGCCGAGGCGCGCCGCGCCGCCGATCAGGATAAGCTCACCGGCCTACCAAACCACGCCAAGACGCTCGAACTCCTCGACGTTGCGCTGGCCACGCGCGCCGCCGGCGACGTCATTACCTTTGCGATGATCGAGCTCGACGGCATGGCCGACGTCAATGCTCAGCTCGGCGTGCTCGGCGGCGACGAGATGATCAAAGCGGTGGCGGTGCGGCTGACGGAGGCGCTGCCGAAAGACGCGGTGTGCGGCCGTATCGGCGGCGACCAGTTCGGGGCGATCTTCACCGCCGGCAGCAGCGTGGATGCCGGCGAAATCGTCCGCGCCGTGCTCAATGCGGCCGCCCGCCCGCACTGGCTCGACACCGTGGTCCGTATCAGCGCGCACGCCGGCTTCGCGCAGGCGCCGCGCCACGCCGACAACCGCGGCGAGCTCACGCGGCGCGCCGGCCTTGCGCTGCGTGCCGCAGCCAAGAAAGGTCCCGGCGCACTGGTCGAGTTCGAGGACGCCATCGACACCGCATCGGCCGAGCAAAAATTCGTGCATCGCGAATTGCCGCGCGCGCTTGCCGCCAACGAACTGGACGTGCATTACCAGCCGATCGTATCGGCGAGCGGCGCGCGCATCGTCGGCGTCGAGGCGCTGATGCGATGGACACACGCGACGCGCGGCATCATCGGCCCGGCGACCTTCATCCCCGTCGCCGAGCAGATCGGCCTGATGGACACGCTCGGCGCCTTCGTGCTGCGCCGCGCGCTCGGCGAGGCCAAGCGCTGGCCGGACCTCTACATCGCGGTCAATTTGTCGCCGCTGCAGGTGCGCGACCGCGGCATCGTCGATCTGGTGCGCTCGGCGCTTGCCGAATCCGGCGTGCCACCGTCGCGGCTGATGCTGGAAATCACCGAAGGCGTGCTCGTCGACAACCCGGACGAGATGCTCAGGCGCATCAAGGATCTGCACAAGCTCGGCGTGCGCATCGCGCTGGACGATTTTGGCTCCGGCTACTCCAATCTCGGCTACCTGCAACGCTTCCCGCTCGACAAGATTAAGATCGACAAGGCTTTCGTGGCGGCGCTCGGCACCTCCTCCAATGGCGGCGTCATTATCCAGGCGATCGTAGCGCTCGGCCGTGCGCTCGGCCTCACGGTGCTGGTCGAGGGCGTGGAGACCGAGCAGCAGCGCGTCCTGTTGCGGCTTGCCGGCTGCGACGAGATGCAAGGCTTCCTGTTCGCGCGCCCGGCGCCGGCCAAGGCGATCGACCGCCTGCTGGCGCAAGCCAAGCCCGGACGCGCGCCGCCGGCCGAGCCGCTGACAGCGTAAGCGCAAGCCTATAGAGTCCGGGCCAATAATAGCGACGGCGTCTGCAGGGGCGCGCGGGAGGGCGGTATGACGATCCCCAATGCGTGGGCGGGCTTCGATTTCGGCCTCGGCACCGACGTCGAGATGCTGCGCAAGTCGGTATACGACTTCGCGCAGGATCGCATTGCGCCGCGCGCCGACGCCATCGACCGCGACAACAGCTTCCCGCGCGAGCTATGGCCGGAAATGGGCGCGCTCGGCCTGCACGGCATCACGGTGGAAGAGGAATACGGCGGCTCCGGCCTCGGCTATCTCGCGCATTGCGTGGCGATGGAGGAAATCTCGCGCGCCTCCGCCGCGGTCGGCCTGTCCTACGGCGCCCATTCCAATCTCTGCGTCAACCAACTCCGCCGCAACGGCACGCCGGAACAGAAGCGCAAATACCTGCCCAAGCTGGTCGCCGGCGAGCATGTCGGCGCGCTGGCAATGTCTGAGCCGGGCGCCGGCTCCGACGTGGTGTCGATGCGCACCCGTGCCGACAAGAAGGGCGACCGCTACATCCTCAACGGCTCGAAGATGTGGATCACCAACGGCCCGGTCGCCGATACGCTGGTGATCTATGCCAAGACCGACCGCACCGCGGGGGCGCGCGGCATTACCGCCTTCATCGTCGAGAAGAATTTCAAGGGTTTCGCCCCGGCGCAGAAGCTCGACAAGCTCGGCATGCGGGGCTCCGACACCTCCGAACTGGTGTTCGCCGATTGCGAGGTGCCGGAGGAGAACGTGCTCGGCGCCGTCGGCAACGGCGTCAACGTGCTGATGTCGGGCCTCGACTACGAGCGGGTGGTGCTTTCCGCCGGGCCGCTCGGCATCATGCAGGCCTGCCTCGACGTGGTGATCCCCTACGTGCACCAGCGCCAGCAGTTCGGCCAGCCGATCGGGCGCTTCCAACTGGTGCAGGCCAAGCTCGCCGACATGTACGTGACGATGAATGCCGCGAAGTCCTATGTCTACATGGTCGCCAAGGCCTGCGACGAAGGGCGCACCACGCGCGAAGATGCGGCAGGCGCGATCCTCTACGCCGCCGAGCGGGCCACCTGGATGGCGCTGGAGGCCATCCAGTGCCTGGGCGGCAACGGCTACATCAACGATTTCCCCACCGGGCGCCTGCTGCGCGACGCCAAGCTCTACGAGATCGGAGCGGGGACGAGCGAAATCCGCCGTATGCTCATCGGGCGGGAGATTTTCGAGAAGACGCGTTGATCTCAATCTCCCGGGATACTGAGCAGCTTGGTGAATATTTCGCCGATTTGATCCATGTAGAAGGTGCGGTCCTTGTATACGATTTCCCAATAAGGGAAGGCGCGGATATGGCTCGCCCGCGACGGCTGGAACACTAGCGTCGCCTTCACATCGCCCAAAGCATTGCGGCTGATGTGCAGCGCGGTCGCCGCCATCGTCAGCGCTTCGTCGCGCGTGAGGTAATGCACCGGCTTCCCGAAGGCGGTGGCTTCCTCGAACGCCCCGCTATAGCCGTTCAGCAACACGCTGACGCGCGTGAGCTGCTTGCCCCGCTCGCTTTCGCTGTGGATGCCGAACGGCACGATATAATACTGCGGCGGCTTCTCCTCTTTACGGTCGGCGCGCGGGTGGTCGAGCACCACCATCGGCTCGAGCGGCACCACGTCGCTGCGCGCGAGGATGGCGTAGCGCGGCTTCTCGGAGAGACCGAGCTCCTTGATCCAGCGTCTGGCGTGCTCGGTCGCTTCCTGGGGAGACAAAAGCCGCGTTCCGGTTCGCCCGACCATGTCGATTTTCACGCTTCCTGTGGCCTTCGGGGGTTCGACAATCGCAACATAGGTATTCAGCCAGGTCCCGCTATAAATGATCGCACCATTCCAGGGCGCATTATACCACTGCGACGCGCTCATCGTCGTATGCGTGCCGATATTATGCGGTTCGGGATCGAGATAGGTGATTTGCTGCAGGCTCACCGTGTTGCCCGGTGCCGGCTGTACGTCGCATTCGTAGCCGGTGATTACCACCCAATGGCCGCCTTGGTTGACCAGGACGGGCGTCGGGTATTTCCGCACGCTCATCCAATACAGCATGAAGTGTAGTACCGCGTCGCGCGATGCGTTGCTGTACTCGACCCAATCGACGCCTGACGGATTGGCGAGATTCATGAGCGCGCCGGTCAGGCCGTGCGGATCGGTCGCCCAACCGGAGTCGGCCGGGTTGGTGCTGTTGTAGATCTGGATCGTGTTCCAGACGTCCGACTGTTGATAGAAAACACGGTCAGCCGGGTTCGGGTAGCCATTCCGAGTCATTTCGCCGCTGGCGGCGCCGCACCAGTCGCACACCTGCTGGCCATAAAGCGGCACATTGGCGCTGAGATCGAGTGTGAACATGAGCCCCTCCCAATGCGGACGTCGATTTTGCTGAAGGTTGCAAGGCCGCGCCTAAGGTGACATTACACTATATGATTGTAGTGCACAAAAATACACCTGTTAATTAATTACTTTTTAATCTGGCCCATTGGCCTAGTCGCCATCGGCCTTTGGCCTGATCGGCCTGTGACCGCGCGGGCGCGTTAACCTCTCGTCGCGGCGAATCAGCTAGTGCGGTGGCCGATATCAACAACAAAAAGGGCAAAGCCATGATGCGGGTGCGGCTGAAGGCCGATGGGCGGATCGTGGAAATCCTGCCCGACGGCAGCGAGAAAACCCTCGACCACAGCGATCCGGCGTCGTTCGTGCGCCAGGTGCGCGCGCGCTGCGGGCTGACGCAGGCGGCGTTCGCCGAAAAGATCGAGGTGCCGATCGAGACCGTGCGCAATTGGGAGCAGGGCAAGCGGAGCCCACGCGGGCCGGCACGCGCGCTACTCAAGCTGATCGACCGCGCGCCGGAAACGGCCTTCGCGGCATTAGGTGGACGACGACGCTGACGCGCCTTTTGGGCGGAAGACGGCGCTGACCGTTACTCGGCGGCGGCGACGCGTGCCGGCGGCCGGTAGCGCGCGATGCGCATCAGCAGGAACATCGCGAACAGCGTCGCGATATAGGTCATCAACTGCAGTTCGGTCGGCCGCTCGGTGTAGCCGATCAGGGTGTGCAGCAGCTTGCCGAACAGGCTGCCGTCCGACAAAAGCCAGGACGTATCCCAAACGGTGCGGTCGAGCACGATCACCACGCCGGCATTGTTGAGGAACTGGATCGATTGCGCCGCCATGCCGGCGGCGAGCAGCGCGATCAGCCAGCTCGTCACCGAGAAGATGTGGCGGTTGGGGATCGCCAAAAGGCCGAAATAGGTGAGGCCGGTGAAGCCCACGCCGGCGGCGACGCCCAGCAGTCCGCCCACCAACAGGTCCAGTCCCGACGTGCCGGAGGCGAATATTCCGTACAGGAACAGCACGACCTCCGAACCTTCGCGCAGCACCGCGAGTCCGACGACGACGGCGAGCGCGGTCAGTGGCTCGGCGCCTTCGCTCACGGCGTGGCCGATGGTGCGCATCTCCTCGGCGATCTCGCGCCCGTGCCGCGCCATCCAGGCGTTGTGCCACATCAGCATGACCACGGCGATGCCGAGCACGCTGGCGTTGAACAGCTCTTGCCCCGCGCCTTCGAAGGCCTGCGAAATGGCGGCGGCGAAGACGGCAACCAGTGCCGCGCCGACGATGCCGGCGAGGATGCCGGCGCCGATCCAGCGGCCGCGCAATGGGACGCCGCGCGTTGCCGCCATCACGATGCCGACGATCAGGCCGGCTTCGATGACTTCGCGAAACACGATGATAAGAGCGCCGAGCATGCCGTCCTTGAGCCCTTTGACCGCGGTCCATAGTGCAGTCGAGGTCTCACAAAAGCATTAAACGCCAGTGATGCAAGAGCATTTTTGTATTCTTGAATTATTCCAATGTGAGAACGTCAGGTAAAAGCTTAAACTGGCAAGTATTGTCGCGAAACGACCCAGCGCAAAAAATTTGAGTTCCTCCGCCGCGGCCGCTTTCCGCCGGCTGTACAAGCCCGATTCAGCCGGGCGGAGCAGACCGGGTTGGCAGCGCCTCAACGACCGGGCATTCTTGACCTCCCGCCCGTCCCTCATTCCAGCGAAGACCAAGGAGATTGTAATGCAGGTCGTTGAAGCCCATGGCGCCCGCATCCCGCAGATCGGTCTCGGCACCATGACCCTGAAGGGGGACGTGTGTGTGCAGGCGGTGAAGACCGCCTTGCAGATGGGCTATAGCCACCTCGATACCGCGTGGTTTTACGGGAACGAGAAGGAGGTCGGCGAGGGGATGCGGCAGTCCGGCGTCAAGCGCGCGGATGTTTTCATCTGCACCAAGGTGCGTGAGACGCATCTTGAGCCGGACAAATTCCGGAAATCGGTCGACGAAAGCCTTGCTAACCTGCAACTGCCCTATGTCGATCTGCTGCTGATCCACTGGAACAACAAAGACGTCCCGTTCAAGACCTCGATTGGGGCCTTGTGCAAGGCCAAGAAGGATGGCTTGGCCAAACATGTCGGCGTCGCCAATTTCACCAGCAAGATGCTCGACGAGGCCTGGGCGGTGACCAGCGAGCCGCTGGTCTGCAACCAGATCGAGGTGCATCCCTTCATCAACCAGGGCAGGGTGCTGGCGGCGAGCAAGAAGCACGGTATGGCGGTGGTCGCCTATGTGCCGATCGCCCGCGGCAAGGTGCCGGGCGCCGACGCGCTCGAGCGCATCGGTAAGGCGCACGGCAAGACCGCGGCGCAAGTTTCGTTGCGCTACCTTGTGCAACTGGGGCTGTGCGCGATCCCGCGCACCGCGAACCAACAGCACCTGAAGGAAAATCTCGACGTGTTCGATTTTACCTTGTCGGACGCCGAGATGGCCGAGCTGAAGAAGCTCAACGCCACCAATATGCGCGTGGTCAATCCGCCGCACGCGCCGGTATGGGATACGCCTTGATCAGGGTCGTGCTCGCGCTCGCCGTTGCCGCGCTGGCCGCGTCGCCGGTCTGGGCGCAGTCGGGCAAACAGGCCGCCGCCGATTCCAACACGATCCAGCACTGCGTGAAAAGCAACACCGGTCCGGACAAGAATTGGGAGACCTGTATCGGCAGTGTCTTGAATGTCTGCCTGGAAGTCGCAAAGTCGACCGCCGACCAGAACGCGTGCATCGACCGCGAGCAAAAAGTCTGGGACGACATTCTCAACGAGACCTATCGCCGGCTGCGCGGCAAGCTCGACGCCGGGCAGCAGGCGAAGCTGCGCGAGATGCAGCGCGCCTGGATCGCCTCGCGCGACGCCACCTGCCACTTCTATTGGGACTATTATCAGGGCACTATGGCCTCGCCGATGAGCGCATCCTGCGTGAACAAGGAAACCGCGCGCCGCGCGCTGTTTCTGCTCGGCTTCCTGCTGGAAGCCGAAAACAAATGACGGGTTGACGGCGATGCAAGTGATCGAAGCGAAAGGCTTTCAGCTTCCGATCGTCGGGCTCGGCACCTGGACACTGCGCGGGCGGGACTGCACGCGGCTGGTCGAGCAGGCGATCCGCATCGGCTACCGCCACATCGACACGGCACAGATGTACGACAACGAACGCGCGGTAGGCGAGGGCGTGCGCGCCTCCGGCAAGCGCAACGAGGTGGTGGTCGTCACCAAGGTGCAGCCGACATTGCTCGCGCCGCACGATCTCATACGCTCGGTGAAGGAAAGCCTGGTCAACCTGCGACTCGACGTCATCGATCTGTTGTTGATCCATTGGCCTAATCCGCGCGTGCCGCTGGCGGAGACGCTCGGCGCCATGGCCAAGGTAAAGCGCGAGGGCCATGTTCGCGCGATCGGAGTGTCCAACTTCACCGTGACGCTGCTCGAGGAGGCGAACCGCGTGTCGCCGGAGCCACTGGTCTGCAATCAGGTCGAATGCCACCCCTATCTCGACCAGGACAAGGTGATCGCCGCCTGCCGCAAGTACGGCATGGCGATGGTGGCCTACAGCCCGATCGCGCGCGGGCAGGCGAGGGGCGACGAACTGCTCTCCCGCATCGGCGACGCGCACAAGAAAACCGCGGCGCAAGTCTGCCTGCGCTGGCTCATTCAGCAAGGCATCGCGGTGGTGCCGCGCACCAGCAAGATCCAGCGGTTGGAGGAGAACCTGGCGATCTTCGATTTCGAATTGTCGGATGCCGAGATGAAGGAGATCGCCGGCCTTGCCCGCCCCGGCGGGCGCATCGTCGATTGGACCTTTTCGCCGAAGTGGGATTAGCCCCGCGATTCGCCAACAGCCGGCGGCAAGCGAGATCGCGCGATCTTTCGAGCGCGGCACGCACTCGGCTCGTCGGGCCGCCGATGCCATGCGGCCAACGACAAATGCCCGCCTTTTTGTTCCCATTTCCGGCCAAGGCCGTTATACACATCGTCGACGCACCTCCCGCAAATTGCAATTAGGCGAAGTTCCCGATCGTGCAGATACGTCTTTCATTGCAGCCTGCCAGCCAAGATACGTCACGCCTTGGACTTGCCGCTCTCTGTGCATTGGCCGCGATCGTCGGTGTCATTACCGGTGTCGGCGCGCTGGTATTTCGGGTGATGATCAGCGTCATCCATAACATATTTTTCTTGCAGACCTTCTCGATCAACTATGATTCGAGCGTGTTTACGCCGACAAACCCATGGGGAGTCGGCGTCATCTTCGTTCCTGTCGTGGGCGGCATCATCGTCACCTTCATCGTGTCGAATTTCGCGCCGGAAGCGAAAGGTCACGGCGTTCCAGAAGTCATGGACGCAATCTACTACAAAGGCGGCGTGATCCGTCCGGTGGTGGCGGCCGTCAAATCGGTGGCGTCGGCGGTTGCCATCGGTACCGGAGCGGCGGTCGGCCGCGAAGGGCCGATCATCCAGATCGGCTCCGCCTTGGGCTCCACATTCGGCCAAATCCTCGCATTGACGCCGGCCCAACGCATCGTCCTCGTCGCGGCCGGCGCCGGGGCCGGCATCGCCGCAACCTTCAACACGCCGTTGGGCGGCGTGCTGTTCGTCACCGAATTGATGTTGCCGGAAGTGAGCGTCAACACGTTCCTGCCGGTCGCCACCGCGACGGGCGTAGCGACTTTTCTCGGCCGGTTGTTTTTCGGGCCCGAGCCGGCGTTTTCGGTGCCCGAGATGATCCCATTGCCCAACAGTCTTGGCGCCGGCGCCTTCACGCTTGTGCTCTACATCGCCCTCGGCGTCTGCACCGGCGTGGCCGCCGCTGCCTTTATCCGCGGCTTGCATGTGCTGGAAGACGCGTTCGACAAGATCCCCGGCCGTTACCTACGGCACATGATCGGAATGCTGTTCGTCGGCATCCTGATGTTTCTGCTGTTTCATTATTTCGGCCATTACTACGTGGAAGGTGTCGGCTACGCGACGATCCAGGCAATCCTGAGCGGCCAGCTTGCCGGCGCGGGACTATTGGCGCTGCTGTTCGTCGGCAAACTCGGCGCAACGTCGACCAGCCTCGGCTCGGGCTCTTCCGGCGGCGTGTTTTCGCCGTCGCTTTACATGGGGGCGACGCTGGGCGCCGCGTTCGCTGGCCTGCTGACGCAATTCCTGCACTTGCCGGTAAATGCGCCGGCCTTCGCAATGGTGGGGATGGGTGCCATGGTCGGCGGCGGCACCGGCGCGGCGATGACTGCCGTGACGATGATCTTCGAAATGACGCGCGACTATAACATCGTACTGCCGATGATCCTGGCGGTCGGCGCGAGCCTCGCCACCCGGCGGCTGTTGTCGCGCGAGAACATCTACACACTAAAACTTATACGCCGCGGTCACCCTGTGCCGCGCGGTCTGCATGCCAATATGTTCCTGGTGCAAAGTGCCAAGGACGTCATGGAAACTGACGTGCCGATCGTGCCCGCCGAAATGCACCTCGATGAATTTCTGCTGCAACCTGAGAACAAAGGAGCTATCCGGCACGTTGTGGTGACACGCGGCAACCGAATATCCGGTGTGCTGCGGATCAATACCGGCATTCGTCAGCAGCTTGCCCGTACGCAAACAGGCGTCACATTGGGCGACGTTGCGCGCAGGGACTTCACGATTGTGCAGGAAGGCGACGCGGTCTTCGACGTCATCCGCAGGATGACGCGGCGCGGCGTGACGATGGCTTTGGTGGTCGATGTTCCGGACAAGCGCACGGTGCCGCGGCCCAGCGAGATTCGCGGCGTGATCACGAAGGAGCACGTCGCCGATTCGGTCGCCAAGACTGTGTCGATTTATCCCGCCTAGTTTGCCGATTGTCATGACAGTCTAGAAATCACGCAATGACCATCGCCTCCGACACCGCTCTGGTCCTCTTTTCCGGCGGACAGGATTCCACCGTATGCCTCGCCTGGGCGCTCGAGCGCTTCGCGCGGGTGGAAACCGTCGGCTTCAACTACGGCCAGCGGCATATGATCGAGCTCGACGTTCGCCCGCAATTGCGCCGGCGGCTGGCGGCGATCAACGCCGCCTGGAAGGCCCGGCTGGGCGACGACCACCTGATCAAGCTCGACGCGCTCGCCGCCGTATCCGACAGCGCGCTTACCCGCGAAACCGCGATCGAGATCGCCGACAACGGCCTGCCGACCACCTTCGTGCCCGGCCGCAACCTGATCTTCTTCGCCTTTGCCGGTGCGCTCGCCTATCGCCGCGGCGCGCGGCACATCGTCGCCGGCATGTGCGAGACCGACTATTCCGGTTATCCCGATTGCCGCGACGACACCGTCAAGGCGATGCAGGTCGCGCTGGGGCTCGGCCTCGACAAGCGCATCGTCATCCACACGCCGCTGATGTGGGTCGACAAGGCCGGCACCTTCGCCATGGCCGAGGCCATCGCAGGGCTGCCATTCCTCGACGTCGTTGTCGAGGACACTCATAGCTGCTACTTGGGCGACCGCACGCATTGGCACGACTGGGGCTTCGGCTGCGGCAATTGTCCGGCCTGCCAGTTGCGGGCGCAGGGCTTTGCGACATTCATGGACCGGCGGAAGATCGGCTAAATCGATGAACGACATGGATAAGAAGAAGAATATCGAAGGCGAGATTTTCCTCGTCCTGTTCTGCGCGACCATCCCACTGGCCAACTGGATGATCGGGCACGTCGGCACAACCTGCGTCGCCGACGGGCCGTGCCTCATCCCGGTCGCGCCGCATATCATGGCGCCCTCCGGCGTCCTGATGATCGGCATTGCGCTGGTGCTGCGCGATCTGGTGCAGCGACGGCTCGGCATCGAGTTCGGCGTCGGCGCGATCATTGCCGGCGCGGTGATTTCGGCGGGCGTGGCGCCGCGCTCGCTGGTCTTGGCGTCGGCGACAGCGTTTCTGTTGTCGGAATTCGCCGATTTCGCGGTCTATACGCCGCTCGCCCGGCGCCGCCTGGTTCTGGCGGTTCTCGCCTCAAGCGTGCTGGGCCTCGTCGTCGATTCGATCGTGTTCTTGTGGCTGGCCTTCGGCTCGCTCGACTTCCTCGTCGGCCAGGTCATCGGCAAGCTCTGGATGGTGCTGCTCGCGACGCCGTTCGTCGCCTATCTGCGCCGCCGCGACGAGCGGCTCGGCCTGAAACCCGCGTGAGGGACCCATGACGTCCACGCTTGAGACGCTGCGCCACGTCACCACCGGCACCATCACCACCATGCTGTTGAAGAAGGGCATCCGCCGCTCGTGGATGGCGGGCGCCATGCCCTTCGGCTTTTCCGGCAAGCGGGTGGTCGGGCCGGCCTTCACCTTGCGCTTCGTGCCGGTGCGCGAGGACCTGGCGACGCCGGAAAGCTGGTCGAAGCCGATCTCGACGCGCTCGGCCATCGAGGCCATGCCGGAGAATTGCATTGTCATTGCCGACGCCATGGGCGTGACCGGCGCCGGCATCTTCGGCGATATCCTGTGCATGCGCATGGTCAAGCGCGGCGTGACCGCGCTGATCACCGACGGCGTGATGCGCGACAAGCACGGCGTCATCGCCACCGGCCTGCCGGTCTGGTGCGCCGGCGTGGCGGCGCCGGCATCGGTCAACCAGCTCACCTTCGTCGGCTGGAATGAGCCGATCGGCTGCGGCGGCTGTGCGATCTTCCCGGACGACATCATCGTCGCCGACGACGACGGCGCGGTGGTGATCCCAGCGGCGCTTGTCGATTTCGTCGCCACGGAAGGCGCCGAGCACGAGCTCCTGGAGAGCTGGCTGGTGCAGGAGGTGGAGAGGGGCACCAAGCTCCCCGGCCTCTATCCGCCCAACGACGAGAACAAGAAGCGCTACGAAGAGTGGAGGAAGTCGCGCTGACCTTTGCGCGACCGGCGCGCACCGGGCCTTCATAAAACTGTGATATTCTTTCCGTCGACGGGCGATTCGCAGCCCGGGTTTGCGTTTGCGTGCGCGTTGGTTTGTCGCGGTCACGCGATGCCACCCCCAAGGGCTGCCGATGGCTTTGCAAGTTCACAGAACTCAGGCCGATTCCTTGGACGAACCGGCTGCCGACCGGCTGGCTGCGCTCTACCCCGATTGGAGCGAGCGCATCGTCACCATCGTCGCCGCGAGCTTCGCGGTGCTGATCGTCGCGCTGATCGCCGTGGTTATGGGGATGGCGTAGGCCGCTTCCCCGCCCGCCGGCGGCGTCCGCCACCGCGGCCGAACCGGTCAAACAAATTCCGCCGCAATGCGTGCAGGAGCCAGCCGACGACGCGGATATATCCGCGCCCATTGGCTCCCTCATCTGCGCGATTGCCGGCGGCTTGCGGCGGGGCCAGCAGACCGCGGGCGCGCATAAACGCCCAAGCTGCCGGTGCGCTGCGCCGCATCGTGGCGTCGCCTTCCTCGCACAGGAACTCCGCCAGCAATACGGGCGGCGGCGCGAACACTTCAGGCATCATGTCCGAGAGCTTGCAGTCGCCCAAGATGTTCCAGCGCGAGGCGCCGCCCATGACCGGCGAACGCATCGAAAAGACCACTTTGCCGATACGGCTCTCGCGGATGGCGTAGCAGCAGAAGGCGCAAGGCTCGACATTGGAGTAGATCGTGCAATCGGCGAGGTCCGTGCTGTCGAGCGCTCGCTGCGCCAGGCTGATCGCCACCAATTCGGCATGATGGGTGACGTCCCGCTTGTGCACGACGCGGTTGATGGTCTCGGCCACGATTTGCCCGTTGCGCACGATCACGGCTGCGTAGGGATATTCGCCCTGGCCGGCGGATTTCGCGGCGAGCTCGAAGCAGCGCCGCATCATGTCTTCGTCGCCAGTCTGCGGGTCGGGCGGAAACATGGGCGCGGGCCGTCAGTTCGTCGATGCCGGCGGCGTCTTCGAAAAGGCGAGCCGCGCGTCGGAGGCGAACTGGCGGCGCCACATCACGATGACGATGCCGGTGGTGAAGAGGATCAGCTCGATCGGACCGAGAAACCAGCCGAGATAGCCGAGCGCGAAGAAGAAACCGCGCTGGCCGCGGTTGAAATGACGGCCGGCATCGGCGCACAACCGCGCGGCGCGATGGGCGAATGCTTGGGCTTCAGCGGTGTCCTTTTGCTCCGGCGGCGGCGCGGCGCCGACCATGATGGCGAAATAGTTGAACAGCCGGTATGACCAGGCGAATTTGAAGAAGGCGTAGACGAAGATGATGGAAAGCCCCATCATCTTTAGCTCCCACATCTCCTGCGACTGTGCGACGCCGAACGGCAGCGCCGCCACCACGCTGAGAATCTGGTCGGCCGAGCGCAGCAGCGTGAGCGTGCCGCCGATGGCGATCAGGCTGGTGGAGGCGAAGAAGGCGGTGCCGTTCTGCAGCGCGGCGGTGACCTGCGCGTCCACCATGCGCATCTCGCGCGCGAGCAGGCGCTCCATCCACTCGTCGCGATACAGGTTCATCATGGCGTTGAGGCCGCTGCGGCCCTTGGCGGTCTTCTCGATCAGCAGCGAGTAGCCGAGCCAGGCGCCGAGAAACCAGGCGAACGCCAGCAGGTCCAAAAGGGTGAAGGACGCCATGCCCCAGACTCCCAGAGCATGATCCCGAAAAGTGGGTACCGGTTTTCGGATAAGATCATGCTTACGAAATAGCCATCGTGCCCGCTTGTCGGCGGCGGTTCAACCATAAGCTTGAGTGCGCGGCGCGCGTCTGTCATCGTCGGTCTAAAGGGAGCCCGCCATGCCGCAGACCATCACCACCGGATACCGCGCCCTCGTCGACGCCGCCAATGCCGAAGTGGAGACGCTGCCTACGGAGGAGGCGATCAAGCTCGCCGGCCGCGACGACACGGTGCTGGTCGATATCCGCGACATCCGCGAATTGGCGCGCGACGGTAAGGTGCCCGGCGCCGTGCATTGCCCGCGCGGCATGCTCGAATTCTGGATCGACCCGCAGAGCCCGTACCACAAGCCGGTGTTCGCGCAGGACAAGAAATTCGTGTTCTTCTGTGCCGGCGGCTTGCGCTCGGCGCTGGCCGCGCAGACCGCGCAGCGCATGGGCCTCAAGCCGGTCGCCCACATCAAGGGCGGCTTCGGCGCCTGGAAGAAGATCGGCGGTCCCGTCGAAGAGCCCGAAATGGCGCCCGGCGAAGCCAAGAAGTAGATTTCATCTCGTCATCTGGATTCCGGGTTCGCGGGCTAGGGCCCGCGCCCCGGAATGACAGCGAATTTGGAAAGGTGCCATGGCGCTCACGCTGATCATCGGCAACAAGAACTATTCGTCCTGGTCGCTGCGGCCGTGGCTCGCCATGAAAGTGGTCGGCATCGCCTTCGACGAAAAGGTGATCCCGCTCTACGAGCCGGGTAGCCGCGAGGCGATTCTCAAATATTCGCCGGCCGGCAAAGTGCCAGCGCTCATCGACGGCGATCAACACATCTGGGAGTCGCTCGCGATCCTCGAATATCTCGCCGATAAGTTTCCCAAGGCCGGCCTCTGGCCGGCGGACGCGCGCGCCCGCGGTCACGCGCGATCGGCGGCGACCGAGATGCATGCGGGCTTCCAGGCGCTGCGCAAGAATTGCCCGATGAACCTGTGGCTGCCGCCAAAGCCGCGCCCGCAGCCGGACGAGGTGAGGGCCGACGTTCGGCGCATCGATACGCTATGGACCGATTGCCGCGCGCGCTTCGGGGGGAGCGGGCCATTCCTGTTCGGCACCTTTGGCGCGGCGGACGCAATGTACGCGCCGGTCGCCACCCGCTTGCACAGCTTCGGCCTCGAGGTGAGCTCAACTTCACGCGCTTATATCGACGCCATTCTGGCGCTGCCCGCGTTCACCGAATGGCGCACCGCCGCGCTCCAGGAACCCTGGGTGATGCAGCACAACGAGCCGGATTGGCCGCTGGTGCGCGGCGTCTAGTTTTCGCGGTCGCAAAATTCATCGGTCGCCGCCGTCCGCAATTTTGTCAAGATTGTGAGCGACACCGCTCGCCTCACTTGCACGGCAGCTCAGCCGTGTTTCCAATTTGGGGGCGGCGTTGCGGCGGGACCTCTCGTGGGGGAGGGCCCGGAGGAGTCGCTCGCCATGCCGATTCGTATTCTTGCATTCGTCGTCTCGTTGCTGGCGCTGACCGCGCCCGCCTTCGCCGCCGACAATCACGACATCAAGGGCCTCTATCTGCTGACCGACTATCCGGCGGTCACCGTGCAGCCCGGCACCACGTCGACCGTTAATTTAAAATTGCGCAATTACGCGTTGGCGCCGGAGCGGCTGTCGCTGTCGGTTTCCGGCGTGCCGCAGGGCTGGACCGCGACGCTGCTCGGCGGCGGCCAGCCGATCGCCGCCGCCATGCCGGCGACCGACGACAGCGTTTCGCTCGATCTGCGGCTCGACGTGCCGAAGGACGCCAAGATCGGCACGCACACGCTGACCGTGAACGCCGACGGCGCCACCAATCACATTTCGCTCCCGGTCGCGGTCTCGCTCGCCAAGGAATTGCCGGCCAAGCTGACGCTGGCCCCGCAATTGCCCGAGTTGCGCGGCTCCTCGCGCTCGAGTTTCGAATACACGCTCACGATCAAGAACGACAGCGGCAAGAAGCTGCTGGTCAGCCTCGCCGCCGACGCACCGAAGAATTTCGATACCTCCTTCACCGAGGCCTACGGCACCCAGCAGCTCACCGCGATCCCGGTCGACGCCGGCAAGAGCAAGGACGTGAAGCTGAAGGTCAGCCCGCCTGACACCGTCGATGCCGGCCACTATGCGGTGACCGCGCATATCGCCGCCGAAGACGCGCGAGCCGAGGCCAAGGTCGCGCTCGACGTCACCGGCGAGCCCAAGCTCACGCTCGCCGGCCGCGAAGGCCTGCTCAGCGCCCGCGCCACGGCAGGCAAGGAAAGCACGGTTCCGATCGAAGTGACCAATACCGGTACCGCGCCGGCTGAAAACGTGCAGCTCGCGGCCAATGCGCCGACCGGCTGGAAGATCACCTTTGAGCCGAAATCGGTCGACCGCATCGCGCCGAACGAGCACAAGGAAGTACAGGCGTTGATCCGTCCGCCGGGCAAGGCGATCGCCGGCGACTACGTCACCGCGCTGACGGCCTCCGCCCGCGGAGAGACCGGCAGCGCCAACTTCCGCGTCACCGTGACCACCTCGACGGTCTGGGGCATTGCCGGCATCGGCATTATCGGCGCCGCGCTTTTGATCATGGTCGGCGCCGTCGCGCGGTTCGGCCGGCGATGAACGGGACCATCATCGAGGCCAAGAGCCTCACTAAGCGTTACGGGACGGCATACGCCGTCAATAGCGCGACCTTCGCGGTCGGTGCTGGCGAGATTTTCGGGCTGCTCGGTCCCAACGGCGCCGGTAAGACCACCACCATCCTGATGCTGCTCGGCTTGAGCGACATCAGCGCCGGACAGGCGCGCGTATTCGGCCACGACCCGATGCGCCAGCCGCTCGAGGTCAAGCGCCTGGTCGGCTATTTGCCGGACTCGGTCGGCTTCTACGACCATCTCACCGCCGCCGAAAACCTGCATTACACGGCGCGGCTGATGGGCCTTGCCGCCGATGTGCGCGGCAAACGCATTGCCGCAGCGCTGTCCCGCGTCGGCCTCTCCGCGGTTGCCAACAAGAAGGTCGGGGCCTTCTCGCGCGGCATGCGACAGCGGCTCGGGCTCGCCGAAATCGTCATGAAGGACGCGCGCGCCGCCATCCTCGACGAGCCGACCAACGGACTCGATCCGCAAGCGAGCGTCGAATTGCTGGAGCTGATCCGCTCGCTCAAGGAGAGCGGGGTGAGCATCCTGTTGTCCTCGCATCTGCTCGATCGCGTGCAGAGCGTGTGCGACCGCGTGGCGCTGTTCAATGCCGGCCGCATCGTGTTGATGGGCACGGTGGACGAACTCGGCCGCCAGGTGCTGGGCGGCGGCTATGCCGTCGAGGTCGAAGCCGGCGGCGGCGACAACGTCGCCAAGCGGCTTGCCGCGCTTCCGGGCGTGCGCAGCGTCGAGGAGCCGGCCCCCGGACGCTTCCGCATGACCTGCGACAGCGATTTGCGCGCCGAGGCCGCCGGCGCGGTGGTCGCCGCCGGCGGACGCCTGCGGCAACTGTCGCTCGATCGGCCGAGCCTCGACACCATCTACACCCGGTATTTCCAGAACGCGCGGGAGGCCCGCGATGCGGCGTGAAGGCTCTGCCCTGCAAGGCTTGGGCGTGGTGACCTTGAAGGAATTGTCCGACCACCTGATCAGCGCGCGCATGCGCGTGTTGGAATGGCTGGTGGTGCTGACCGCGCTTGCCGCCGTGTTCGGCGCCATCCAGCAGATCCGCGCCGTCACCGCGCAGGACCCGTTCCTTTTCCTGCGCCTGTTCACCACCGCGCGCGAGCCGCTGCCCTCGTTCGTCGCCTTCCTCGGCTTCCTGGTGCCGTTGATGGCCATCGGGCTCGGCTTCGACGCGGTCAACGGCGAGCATAACCGGCGCACGTTGTCGCGCATTTTGTCGCAGCCGATCTATCGCGACGCGCTGCTGTTCGGGAAATTTCTCGCCGGGCTCGGAGTCATCACCGTCAGCCTGGTGTGCCTGTGGCTCTTGGTGATCGGCCTCGGCCTGATCATGCTGGGCGTGCCGCCGGGCGGGGAGGAGATGGCGCGCGCATTGATCTTCCTTCTGGTGACCATCGCCTATGCCGGCGTGTGGCTCGCACTCGCCATGCTGTTCTCGGTGATTTTCCGCTCGGCCGCGACCGCCGCGCTGGTGACGCTCGGCCTCTGGCTGTTCCTCTCGGTGATCTGGCCGGCGCTGGCGCCGGCGATCGCTGAGGCTTTCGTGGCGCCCGAGCACCAGGCGACGCTGGTGATCACCGCGCAGATGCTGGCGCGGCTGTCGCCCTCGACGCTTTATGGCGAGATCGTGCTGGCGCTGCTCGATCCCTCGACGCGGACGCTCGGCCCGGTCTATCTGAGCCAGCTCGAGGGGGCGGTGATGGGCGCGCCGCTGCCGTTGTCGGAGAGTCTCATGGTCGCCTGGCCGCAGATCGTCGGCATGGTGGCGGCGAGCATCCTGTTGTTCGTCGGCGGCTATGTCGTCTTCCAGCGGCAGGAGGTGCGAGCGTGAGGGAGCACCGTCTGCATGCAAGACGTGGTGTGCGCTTGGCGTCTCATGCCTTTAGCTTTCGCACCAACTCCTCGATCAGCGGCCGCTGCGACGGCAGGATTTTTTTGCGCGCAGTCGCCAGGCGGAAATAAGCGATGCGGTCGATTTCGGGAAAGCTCGCGCGTTTGCCCGAGCGCGGCGGCCATTCCATGTCGAACGTATTGCTGGTGAAACCGGCTAGGTCGTAATCGGCTTCGATGGCGAAGGCGTGCACCGTCTTACCGCTTTTCTGGCGCACCGGTGTGAGCTCGATAAACGGACCCGCTGCGGTCAGGCCGGTTTCCTCGGTGAATTCGCGCTTGGCGCAGGTCAAGGGATCGCCCGACTCGATGAGACCCTTGGGGATCGACCAAGCGCCAAGGTCCTTGTTGCGCCAATAGGGGCCGCCGGGATGCGCCAGCAGCACCTCCAGCCCGCGTTTGCGGCGAAAGGCGAGGATGCCGGCGCTGATCTCGGAACGGCGCGACATGGGATCGATCGGCAATGTGACCCGGCGGGCCACCTTAGCAATTAACACCGGCCGGGCCTATTGGCCCATGCCGTTAGAAAATTACCACGGCCGCTCCACCGAATTCGTGACATGTTCGCGGTCGGGCGAGGTGAAGCACAAGCCCACGCAGAGATAGGGCAATTCCGGATGCGGGTTATGCCCGCGGTGGAATTTGGCGATCGGCTCGGAATAGCAGTCGCC
>DATJVE010000159.1:0-27329 GCA_035501975.1 Pseudolabrys sp. | reverse complement strand
GGCCGGCGTCGGCACCGGATTGTCGCGTGTCAGGCCCTCCATGTGGTTTGGCGGATAGGCGGTCCAGCTCTGGCCGCCGACGTCGTCATCGAAGCGGCAGTCGCCGTCGCTCAGGATATCGAGGCCGGCGAGCTCCTGGTCGCGCAGATAGCAGGTGAGTGCGTCCTCGTACTGCTCGCGGAAGCGGCGCGTCACCATCGCCTCGAGGAAATGCCGGTTGCCGAGATTTTCCGTGTACCAGCTCGGCCGCGGCAGCGAGCCGGTGATGGTGGTCGGCAGTATGATGTCTTTGGTGGCGCGGTACATGAACGTCTCCCCGTGGCGTATTTGCTTTCGTTGCCGGCATCTTACGGCGCGACCGTGCAAACATGCAATTTCGCCTTA
Organism: Pseudolabrys sp.; assembly: GCA_035501975.1. Classification (GTDB taxonomy): domain Bacteria; phylum Pseudomonadota; class Alphaproteobacteria; order Rhizobiales; family Xanthobacteraceae; genus Pseudolabrys. Next base: position 26,945 of record DATJVE010000159.1, on the reverse strand, counting down.
TATGACGGGGTGAAAGCGCCCACGCCCGATTGGGCCGGTGGGCAGCGTGGGGCGCGCGATTCTGGTATGATTGCAATATGAGTAAAGAGCGCGACGACTACATTATCCGCCCCGATCCCGCCGATCCGCGGCTGACCGAACGCGTGTCCGGCATCGACCAGACCGGCGAGCGCGTCGAAACCTCGGTGACGGTCGAGCGTGCGCTGACGATTTTCCTCAACTCGCAGGAGATCGTCACCGCGATGACGATCAACGACTATCCGGAATATCTGGCCGTCGGCTACCTGCTCAACCAGAACATGCTGCTGGCGGACGACGTGGTCACCGGCGTCGACTACGACGAGGAGCTGGCGGTCGTCGTGGTGCGCACCAAGCGCAAGACAAACTACGAAAAGAAGCTGAAGAAGAAGGTGCAAACCAGCGGCTGCGCGCAGGGCACCGTGTTCGGCGACCTCATGGAAGCGCTGGAAAACGTCACGCTGCCGCAAGCCGAGCTGCGTACCTCCTGGCTCTACAAGCTCACGCACGAGATCAACACCACGCCGTCGCTTTATCTCGAGGCCGGCGCCATCCACGGCTGCGTGCTGGCAAGGCAAGACCGGCCGCTGGTCTATATGGAGGACGTCGGCCGCCACAACGCGGTCGACAAGATCGCCGGCTGGATGTTCAAGGAGAAAGTTAAGCCCGCCGACAAGATTTTCTACACCACCGGCCGCCTCACTTCGGAGATGGTGATCAAGACCGTGCGCATGGGCATTCCGATCCTCATCTCGCGCTCGGGCTTTACCGCCTGGGGCGTCGAACTCGCACGCAAGGCCAACCTGACGCTGATCGGCCGCGCCCGCGGCAAGCGCTTTGTCGCGCTTGCCGGCGAGGACCGCATCGTGTTCGATCAGGACCTCAGCTTTGTCGAGGAAGAGAGCTCTAAGCACCGGCGCAAGGCGGCCGTGCATGACGAGTGACTCTGTTCCTTGCCTCCCCCGCTTGCGGGGAAGGCAGAACGAGAGGTTCCGTCCGTGACGCAACCCATTCCTCCCACGTTCGGCCTCGTGCTTGCCGGCGGCCTGGCGCGCCGCATGGGCGGCGGCGACAAGGCGCGCATTGAGATCGGCGGCGTGTCGATCCTCGACCGCGTGCTCGCCCGCCTGTCAGGGCAGTGCTTCGACATCATCATCAACGCCAATGGCGATCTCGAGCGCTTCGCCGACACCGGCTGCACCGTGGTGCCCGACAACGTGCCGGGCCATCCCGGCCCGCTCGCCGGCATCCTCGCTGGGCTCGACTGGCTGGCCGCGCAGAACAACGGCGTCGAGTGGCTGCTCAGCGTCCCGGGCGACTGCCCGTTTTTGCCCGACGATCTGGTCGAGCGCCTGCACCTCGCCCGCGTGAAGATGGGCGCCGGCGTGCCGCTCGCCTGCGCGCGCTCGGGCGAGTGGCGCCATCCGGTGGTCGGCCTGTGGCCGCTGGCGCTGCGCGCGAGCCTGCGCAAGGCTCTGGTCGAGGAGAACTTGCGCAAAATCGAGGTGTGGACGGCGCGGCACGGCGTCGCCGTCGCCGATTGGCCGGCCGAGCCGGTCGACCCCTTCCTCAACGTCAATACGCCCGAGGACGCCGCGCGCGCCGAGCGCATTGCGCTGCAATATCACGGCGTCTGACGCACTTGATCCGCCTCGCACCGCGCGCATATCTGATATAGTCGCAAGCCATGGGGCGTCCGGGAGAGGAGCCGGTTTCATGAAAACATTCATCATCGCCTGCGTGGCGGCCGTCATCATTGCGGTGATCGGCGGCATCGCGCTCAACAGCGTGCAGGAGCCGGTCGACAAGGCCTTCACCAGCGGACCGAGCGTACGGCTCGGCGCCTAATTACGCCATCAGCGCGGCGTACGACAGGAACCCGACGCGGGCGCCGGGTTCGATCGTCGTCATGTCCTCGGGAAATTCCAGCAAGCCGTCGGTCTCGGTCAGCGATGTGAGAATGCCGGCGCCGTCCTGCGGATGCTTGACCGCCTCGAGCTCGCCGTCGGCGGCGCGGCGCAACGCGACGCGCACGTATTCGCGGCGGTCCTTCTTCTTCCGGTAGGCGAAGGCCGCGCGCACCGGCAGCGGCAGCAGGCTTTGCGGCGCCGCGCCAGCCAGCCGCCGCAGCAGCGGTTTCACCACCCGCACGAAAGTGACGAACACCGCCACCGGATTGCCCGGCAGCCCAACGAATACCGCGCCCTGTCCGCTCGCGCCGCGGATCACACCCATGGCGACCGGCCGGCCCGGCTTGATGGCGACGCGCCAGAACACCAGGCTGCCGATGCGCTCGACCGCGTCGCGCACGTGATCGGCTTCGCCGGTGGAGACGCCGCCCGAGGTCACCACCAGATCATGGCCGGCGGCCGCGGCCTGCAGCGCGCGCGCAAGCCGCTCCGTATCGTCGGGCAGGATACCGAGATCGGTGACGGCGGCGCCGAGCCGCTCCAACAGCTCGCTCAGGAGATAACGGTTGGCGTCATAGATCGCCGCGCCGTTGCGCGGGCTGCCTGGCTCAACCACCTCGTCGCCGGTGGAAAAGATCGCGACCTTAAGCCGTCGCCGCACCTCGATTTCGGTGATGCCGAGCGCGGCGGCGAGCGCGATGTGCTGCGGCTCAAGCACCGTGCCGGCCGGCAGCGCCACTTGCCCGGCGGGCAGATCCTCGCCGGCGAGCCGCCGGTTGGCGCCGTGCTTGAGCCCCTTCGGCACGATGACCCGATCGCCTTCCACCGTCACGTCTTCCTGCATGAACACGGTGTCGGCGCCCGCCGGCATGGCGGCGCCGGTGAAAATACGGATCGCCTGTCCCGGCTTGAGCGCGAGGTCCGCGCGCGCCCCCGCGGTCAGCCTGCCGGCGATCGTGAGTCGGGTGTCGCCGTCGGGCTTGAGATTGGCGTGGCGCACGGCGTAACCGTCGACCGCCGAATTATCGAACGGCGGCAGATCGACCGGCGCCTTCACGTCCACGGCGGTCACGCGGCCGCGCGCAGCGTGCAAGCCGACGCGCTCGCCGCCCTCGACCGGCGAAACGCGTTCGCCGATCAGCCGCTCCATGTCAGGGAGCGGCAGCAGCGGCCCGGAAAAGGCGAAACAATCGTCAGTGAGCTGCGCCATCGATCGCTCCGATGGGCACGGCACGCTTGATCAACAGATCGGCGATCTTTTCGATGTCGTTGAGATCGACCACCGGCACCTTGGCCTGCGGCAGCGCGCTGTCGGAGGCGACCGCGATGATATGCGGGTCTTCCGGGTGGATCAGCGGCTTGCCGTTGGCGATGCGGTGGATCTCGAGCTTGGGGAAGGCGTCGCGCTTGAAGCCTTCGACCAGCACCAGGTCGACCGGCGACATCTTGCCGACCAGCGCCGCCATGTCCCATTCCGGCTGCTCGCGCAGCTCGTGCAAAATGGCCCAGCGCCTGGCCGAGGAGATGATCACCTCGGTGGCCCCGGCGGCGCGGTGGAAGAATGAGTCCTTGCCCGGCTGGTCGAGGTCGAAGCCGTGGTGGGCGTGCTTGAGCGTCGAGACGCTGATGCCGCGCGCGACCAGGCGCGGGATGAGCTTGGTGATCAGCGTGGTTTTGCCCGACCCACTCCAGCCGGCGAGACCGATGATGCGCATGGCCCCCTTATAGCAAAACGCCCGGCCGCAAGGCCGGGCGTTTTTATGGTCGATGCCGGGTCGGCTATTCGGCGGGCTGCTGCGCCGCCCGGCCCTGCGGGACGGCGCCGGACTGCATTTCCTCGTCGTACCAGAGGCTGTGCCGTTCCTTCGCCCAGTTGACGTCGACGGTGCCGTCGGCCATCGCCTCGAACGCGCCCTCCACCCCGATGGTGCCCATGTAGATGTGCACGAACATCAAGGCGATGAAGAGAACGGCGACGACGCTGTGCGCGATCTCGGCCAGTTCCATGTTGCCGACGGTGGTGCCGTAGAACGGGAACAACAGGATAAAGCCGGTGATGATAACGCCGATGCCGCCAAACGTGGAGCACCAGAAGACCAGTTTTTCGCCGCCATTGAACTTCTCGGCGGGCGGCTCCCTGCCGCCGAACATGCCGCCGCCGTTCTTGAACCAGACGACGTCGTTATGGCTCGGGATATTGCGCGCCACCCACATCAGGAACATCAGCACCAGCCCGACGGTGAAGGCGAAGCTGAGATAATTGTGCGAGAACTTCGCCCATTCCGACCACGTGCTGAACGCCGACGGGCCGAGCCACGGCAGCACCAGGCTGCGGCCGAAGCTGATGTTGAGGCCGGTGATGGCGAGGATGACGAAGGTGACCGCGGTCAGCCAGTGCACGAAGCGCTCGAAGGCGTTGAACCGCACGATGGTGCGTCCCGAGCGTCCCTCCTCGATGCGCATGGTGCCGTGCCATGAATAGTACGCGATGAGGATCGCCAGAATTCCGAAGATGGCGATGCCGCCGATCCATTTCAGCGTGACCGTGTGATATTCGCGCCATTCGCGGCCGGCCGGATGCTCGATCACATAGGACTTGGTGTCCGGAATGGTGCCCAGCCCCTTGATGACATGAAGCTGGTCGAGCAACTGCTGCTCCTTCACCGACGCCGCGGTCGGGTTGACCGAGTTCGGCTGCTGCGCCGAAGCTGGCGCGGCCATGGCGACGAACAGGGCGAGCGCCAGCGCACCGGCGATCAGGCGCATTGTTGCAAAAATTCTCGCCATAACTTCGCTCCTCGTTTCAGTCTTCTTCCGTGGCGAAATCGACGGTGCGGAACCCCGCACCGCCACGTTTGATCAGGTCGCGATCGTCTCGTGATAGGCGGTCTGCCAGCCCCAGGCGCCGGAGCCGTAGCCGCGCTTGGCCACCCGCTCCTTGTAGATCTGGGCGATGACGTCGCCGTCGCCGGCGAGCAGCGACTTGGTCGAGCACATCTCGGCGCACAGCGGCAGCTTGCCTTCGGCCAGCCGGTTGGCGCCGTATTTCTCGTACTCTTCCTTGGTATTGTCGGCTTCCGGGCCGCCGGCACAGAAGGTGCACTTGTCCATCTTGCCGCGCGAGCCGAAGTTGCCAACCTTGGGATACTGCGGCGCGCCGAACGGGCACGCATAGAAGCAATAGCCGCAGCCGATGCACAGGTCCTTGGAGTGCAGCACCACCGCGTCGGCCGTGGTGTAGAAGCAGTTCACCGGGCAGACCGCCGCGCAGGGCGCGTCGGTGCAGTGCATGCAGGCCATCGATACCGAGCGTTCGCCCGGCTTGCCGTCGTTGAGGGTGACGACGCGCCTTCGGTTGATGCCCCAGGGCACCTCGTGCTCGTTCTTGCAGGCGGTGACGCAAGCGTTGCATTCGATGCAACGATCGGCGTCGCAGAGGAATTTCATACGTGCCATGGTCGTTGCTCCTTACGCCGCTCTGATCTGACAGAGGGTGACTTTGGGCTCCTGCATGCCCGTTGCCGGGTCATAGCCGTAGGTGGTGATCGTGTTCGCGCTTTCGCCGAGCACGACCGGGTCGGTCCCTTGCGGATAGTTGCCGCGCAGGTCCGCGCCGCCGAACCAGCCGCCGAAGTGGAACGGCATCCAGGCCACGCCCTTGCCGACGCGCTCGGTGACCAGCGCCTTCACCTTGGCTTTCGATGAGTTCTCGGCGCCGGTGACCCAGACCCAGCCGCCGTCCTTGATGCCGCGCTCGGCGGCATCCGCAGTGTTGATCTCGATGAACATGTCCTGCTGCAACTCGGCCAGCCACTTGTTGGACCGGGTTTCCTCGCCGCCGCCTTCGTACTCGACCAGACGGCCGGACGAGAGGATGAGCGGGAATTCTTTGGCGATGCCCTTGTCCACCGCGGTCTTCTGCACGGTATGGCCGATATTCGGTAGCCGGAACTGCTTGGCATCGGGCAGCGTCGGGTACTTCGCCACCAGATCGACGCGCGGCGTGTAGATCGGCTCGCGGTGTACCGGAATCGGGTCGGGCAAACCAAAGGCATTCATGCGCGCCTTGGCGTTGCCGTAGGGCACGCAGCCATGCTTCATGGCGACCCGCTGGATGCCGCCCGAGAGATCGATCGACCAGGACACCGCGTCCGGCGTGGTCGGGTTGACCTTGTTGATCACCGCCATCTCGGCTTCGGTCAAATCCTTGTCCCAGCCGAGCTTCTTGAGCACGCCGAGGGTGAATTCGGGATAACCGTCCTTGATCTCCGAATCCTTGGAATAGGAACCCTCGGCCAAGAGCGTGACCTTCACGGTCGAGCCGTCCGCCTTTTTCTCCTCGCGTTCCACGCCGAAGCGGGCGCGGAAGCAACCGCCGCCGTCCATGACGGCGAGATTGGTATTGTAGAGCAGCGGGGTGCCCGGATGCTTGACCTCCGGCGTGCCCCAGCACGGCCAAGGCAGCCCGTAATAGTCGCCGCCGACCTCGGGATCGTCCTTGGGCGCGCGCAAGGTGACGAGGTCGAATTTGGCCTGGTTCTTCATGTGCGCCTTCAGGCGCTCCGGCGATTGACCGCAATAGCCGGTCGAGAAGGAGCCGCGGTTCATCTCGCGCAGGATGTCCTCGGCAATCGGCAGGTTGTTTTCGACCTTGATGTTCTTGAACATCGGGTCGGCGAAACCGAGCTTCTTGGCGATCAGATACATGATCTCGAGGTCGTCCTTAGCCTCGAAGATCGGCTTGACGATCTGCTCACCCCACTGCAGCGAGCGGCCGGTATTGACCCGCGAGCCCTTGCATTCGAACTGCGTGGCGACCGGCAACAGGTACATGTCGTCCTTGCGGCCGGCCTGCACAGCGAGCGACGCCCAGGTCGTCGGATGCGGGTCCGCGACCACCAACAGCTCGAGCGCCTTCAGCCCTTTCATCGATTCGGGGATGCGCGTGATCGAATTGCTGGCGTGGCCCTGCACGAACATCGCCTTGACGTTGTCCTTCTGCGCCACCTGATCTTTCGGCAACAGAACGGCGTCGAACCAGCGCGTGAGCGGGATGCCGGGCGTCTCCATGATCTTCTTGTCGTCGAAGCGGCCGACCAGATAGTTGTAATCAACCTCCCAGACGCGCGACCAATGCTTCCACGCGCCTTCGATGAGCCCGTAGTAGAACGGCAGCGTCACGATATCGAGACCGACGTCGGTCGCGCCCTGCACGTTGTCGTGGCCGCGCAGGATGTTGGCGCCGGTGCCCGGAGCGCCGACGTTCCCGGTCATCAGCAAGGCGATGCAGCTCGCCCGCACGTTGGCGGTACCGACGGTGTGCTGGGTCTGACCCATGCACCAGATCAGCGTCGACGGCTTCTGCGTCGCGAACATCTTGGCGACACGCTCGAGCTGCGCGCCGGGAACGCCGGACACGCGTTCGACCTCGTCCGGAGTCCACTTCTCGACCTCCTTGCGCAGATCGTCGAAGCCATAGACGCGCTGCTTGATGAATTCCTTAGCCTCCCATCCGTTCTTCAGGATGTGCCACATCATCCCGTACAGCACCGGGATGTCGGTGCCCGGCCGCATCCGCACGTATTCGGTGGCGTGCGCGGCGGTGCGCGTCAGGCGCGGATCGATGACGATGAAGTTCCCCTTGTTGAGCTCCGCCGACTCGATCATGTGCTGCATGGCGACCGGATGCGCCTCGGCGGCATTGCTGCCCATGAACAGCAACGTCTTGGCGTTGCGCATGTCGTTGGGGTTGTTGGTCATCGCGCCGTAGCCCCAGGTATTGGCGACGCCGGTGACTGTGGTCGAATGGCAGATACGCGCCTGATGGTCGGTGTTGTTGGTGCCCCAGAACGCGCCCATCTTGCGGAACAGGTACGAACCCTCGTTGGTCATCTTGGCCGAGCCGAGCCAATAGACCGAATCGCCGCCGGACTTCTGACGGATGGCGAGCAGCTTGTCGCCGATCTCGTTAATGGCCTGGTCCCACTTGATGCGGGTCCATTGGCCGTTCGCGAGCTTCATCGGGTATTTCAGCCGCCGCTCGCCCATCACCAGCTCGCGCACCGAGGCGCCCTTGGCGCAATGCGAGCCGCGATTGATCGGCGAATCCCAGCTCGGCTCCTGGCCGATCCAGACGTCGTTCGACACTTCGGCGGTGACGGTGCAGCCGACCGCGCAATGCGTGCAGATGCTCTTGCGGATGGTGACCGTGGCGCCCTTGGCGGGTGGCGGACCCGCTTTGGCCTTTTGCACGCTTGAAAGCGGCAAGGCGCCGATGGCGGCAAGGCCGCCGGCGGCGAGACCCGAGCGGCGCAGAAAGCTGCGGCGGTCGAGACGCTGATTGTCTTGCGCGGCGAGGGCGGCGAGCGACCCTTGGCGCGCCTTACGTTCTGTCCTCTTGATCAGCACGGCGTGCCTCCCTCACTTCGGATAGCTGTTGACGCGGTAATAGGTCTTCACCTCGGCGGAGTCGGCGCGGTAGCGCGCCTTGCGCTTTTCGCCGGCGTTCTCGGTGTCCGCTTTGGCTTCGCTGACGAGGGCAGCCGGCGCGACGGCGACACCGGCGCTGGCGCCGAGCGCGCGCAGGAAGTTGCGGCGGGCCAAGTTCGCTTTCGGGTCTTTTGTCATCGCCAGTCCTCCTTGAAGACGTGCAGAGTCATAACTTGCGCGTATCACCCGGATAACGCGAAAGCCTCCGATTCGATCTCGATGAACACGCGGCCGAGCGTGCCGACGCGGCGGTAGAATGCCGCGGCCTCGGCGCGCTCCAGATCGGCAAAGAAGCGGCCGAGCCAGGGCGCCAAATGCTTCTCGAACAGTTGGCGGTCGGCGCCGGCCGGCGCCGGAAACTGTCCGCCGGCGATGCCCGACATGATCTCGCACAGGATGGCAGCGTGATCTTCCGATTCGTATTGCTCCTCGGCGCGTTCGATGCCGAGCGCGGCCAAGTCCTCGCGCAACCGCGCCAGCGGGCGCTCGTGCAGGAAGCCGGCGATGTAATAGGAGCCGTAGGGCATCAATTCGCCGCGGCCAATGCCGATGAACAAGTCGAAGAACTCGCGCTCGACTTTGCCGGCGTCGGCGCGGCTCGCCGCATCGGCGAGGCCGACATGGGCGAGGCCGAGCGGCGACGGATCGCCGCGCAGCTTGGCCAGACGCTCGAGAAACGCCGCATCCGGCGCGCGCGCGAGCAGCGCCGCCAGCAGCGCATATTCCTGCGCGCGGGCAAGATCGATTTCATCGACGGCGTTTTGTTGTTTGCTCTCAGCGTAAAGGTCGGGCCGCAGGATGGCGCGGGCGACGCCGGTCACCGCTTCGACGGTGAGCACGCGCTCGGCGGGAACACGCGACCAGTTGGACACCGACGGCTGCGAAATCCCGATACGCCGGGCAAGCTCGGTGACCCCGCCGGCCGCGCGAATCGCTTCTTCGAGTCCCCGGTCTGTCATGGTCGCTCGTCTCCCCCCGAGCTCCTTCGTTTTTCTTGTCGCAGCCGGCTGTTCGGTGGCCACTTTCGATTGGTTAAAAGCTAGGCCCGCACGGAACAAAGGGTCAATAGCCAAAAGCTATAACGCCTGATCATTATTTCGGGAGCGCGCCGCCGTGCCCACGCTGGCGAGTGACTTGGACCGCGTCTTGTTCGCCGGCGTTATTGTGCGTCGCAATATCTTCTCTGCGCTGCACGGGATTTTCTTCCGCTGCTGCGGCGTCATGCGCCGGCGCCGGCCGATCCTGCGGCAATTGTTGCGCTAATTCGGCGCTGGCGACTTTGGGCGTATCGTTTGTGTGCGTCGCTTGTTGCGGGGCAGGCTCGGCCGCCCGCGGTACGCCGACCGCCTGCGCCAATAGATTGGCGACCTCGCTCGCCGAGATCGAGCCGAAGCCGGGGATGGCGTCGGGATTGTTGAAGTCCCAGCCATTCTCGACCAGGCCGACGAAATCGCGAATCGCCGGATCGGCCGACCAGGCGCGACGAAGAGCCGCACGCGTGAGTTCCGGCGGAACGCCCGGTTTGAGAAAATCGCGGATATCCGACTCGGCCACGATGGTGTCGAGCGGCGGCAGGCTGGCGGGATCGAACGGAAGCTCCGCCGCTTTCGCATCGGCCTCCGGCGGCGCGGCCTTGGCGGCGTCCTGCGGCTGAGCCGGCACCGGCTCATCCGCCGCTTCGCGTTTGCGCCGCGACCATCGCTCGAGGAAATTTTCCGGCTCGCTCATCGTTGCTCGTCGTCGCGGTGCGGGGCGCGCCGTCCGAGCGCTTCCGGATCGGCGCGGTCGCGTTTTCGTTTGGCGAACGTGCGTTCGACATGGTGCTCGGCGACGAACGCCGCCACCAATTGCTGGATCGCGTCCGGCATCGGCACCTGCTCGACCAGGTCGGTCGCCGGCTCGCTCAGGCTTTCGCCTTCCGCCGGGTCGGCGGTCACCGCCGCGACCGTAAAGGGCGGCTCGGCGCCGGTCGGGCGCAGCGCGACCCACAAAGCGGGGGCGCCGGACTCGAGGTTGTTCCGGTAATAGGCGGTCTCGGTGCGATACAAATCGATCGCGCTGACGCCGGCGAAGAACGTCGCCCGCTCGCCATCGTCGGACAGTTTCGTCCACGGCGGCGTTTCCGGCGCGCCGACAAGCACGCTCAACGGCCGCCAGAGAAACGCGCTCCACCGGCTCGCGCCCTTGCTGCGCTCGACCACGACACCGACCGCGATGGTTTGCAAGGGGGACACGACGCTCATCCGACCGCCTCCAAGTGCCGGATCGGCAGGCCGGTGACCAGGTTCTGCGGCTTCATCCGGATGGTCTTATCACCGGTCATGGCCAGGATCAGATAGACCGGCTCGCCTTTGACCTTGTCCAGCACGATCGAGGGATCGCGGAAGGTGAGCGCGAACAATCCGATCACGCCGGAGAGGACCGTCTCGTCGAGGTCCTCGCCGTTCCACAGCCGATCGCCGATCCGGGTCGCGTCGGCATCGAGGCCCACGTACCAGGTAAACGGCGCCTCGCGCAGCGCGGTGAGCGGCTCGATCGCCACCTCGGCGCCGAGCACATGCGCGATCCAGCGCCGCATCGCCTCGGCGAACGCGGCGAGCCCGGCACGTCCGCCGGTGAGGTCGAGCGCCATGTCGAAGCGGTCGCTGCGCTCCCAGTAGCCTGCGGCGGTGTCGTCGTGGATGACGTCGATTGCGGCTTCAGCCGGGATGCCCAGCATCGAGACCAGCGGCGTCACCGGCGCGGCATTGACGCCGCCGATGGTTTCCTCATCGGCCGCGATCAGCGAGCCGTCATGCAGGGTGACGCGCTGGGTACGGAAGAACAATTCGGCGGCGCGCAGCACGCGCGCGTCGGCGACGCCGTCGAGCGCATTGCGCAGGATCACGTGCACCAGCTGGTTGACGAACAATGGCGGCGTCCTGCCGAGGCCATTGCGCACCAGATCGACATAGGCGGCTTCCAGCGTCGGCTGACGCAGCAGACGGTCGCGGAAATCGAGCATCAATTGCCAGTTTTCGCGCGCATCGGCATCGGTGATGGCCGCGACGTCGGACGCGGAAACCGGCAAGCGCGGATTGGCGAGCAGCGCGGCATGCAGCGTGCGCTCAACCGCGCAAGCCTCCGGCGGCGGCACCAGCTCCGGCCGTGCCAGATAAAGCTTGAGGAACTCGTCGGTCACGACCAAGCCGCCGCCCGCGTCGCGGTCGAGCAGATGGTGGCCGGACGAGATCCAGAAGTCGTTCATTTGCGCGCCTGCCCCGCCAAGCCGACCAGATCGACTGTCTCGCCCGGTTGCTCCTCCTCGCCCTCGACTTCGAGGAACGAAAACGCCCGCGCCGGCTTCTGTCCCGCCCGCGGGCGCAGTGTGCGGAAGGTCTCGCGCACCTCGCCCTTGTCGAAGGCGCGATGCACCGCCACCAGCGTGTCCAGCGGCTGGCTGCACAGCGACTCGGCGAAGGCCATTTCCTCTTCCGCCGCCGCGCGCGCGTCTTCGCTCGTGGGCGCACCGTATTGCGCGACCAGATGCCGCGCCAGGCTGTCGACCGCCTGCGCGCGGTCGGCATCGCTCGCCTCGACGATCTGCACCAGCGTCGAGCGCCCGAACGACGACAGGCCGAGGAAGCCGCCGCGGAATGCCGAACGCGCCTTTCCGTCCACGGTCGCCGGATCGCGGTCCCAGAAGGCGAAGGCGCCGGACACCGCCCATTCGCCCGGCTCCGCCGCCGTTTCGAATATGAACGTGTCCGACGTATCGAGTCTGATGGTGCGCAACAGTTTCACGTGCGCGGGCCTTTCGCCTGCGGATCGAACCAGGCCGGTTCGGCGAGCCGCGCCAACAGCGGCATACGCTCGACGTGCGTCTTGCCCATGCGGCGAATCAACAGGTCGCCGCTCTCGTCGATGTCGCGGCGCAGGCCCTTCTCGCTTGGCAGCCGTTCCAGATAACTGCGGGCGACCGCGCCGAAGCCGTTTTCCTGCCAGGCGTCGACGGCGACCATGAAATGGCGGGCGAAGCTTTCCACCACCTGGTCCGACATGGCGTCGGTGAAACCTTCCTCCTCCAGCGCGGTCACCAACGGATTGAGGCCCGGTTCGCTGCCGCTCATCGACACGGTGCGGATCATGGCGCCGAACACCAGCCACGCCGGCGTCTCTTGCTCGCCGGTTCCCTGCGGCCAGCTTAGGCGGCCACCACCGACCAGGCCGCGATTGACCGATATCGAGTCCGGCCAGTCGATGCTGATCTCGGTTTCCGGCTGGGCGTGGGCGGCGAGCGCGTCGGCGAGCGCCGCCATGCCGGCATAGATGGCGCGGCGCGCTTGCACCAGCGGCTCGTCCGGTTCCAGCACCACGGCGAATTCGGCGAGATCGAAGCGGCCGACATACACCAGCGTGCCGGCGCCGCGCTCGGCCGCGATGGTTTGGGCATGCGCGAAGGCGTCACCCAATTCGCGCAGGCGCACCAGCGTGAACGGCGGCGGCAGCGTCAGTTCGCCTGTCAGCGGGCTTGCCCGCGTCTCCAGCACCATTGGCTGTGACTTTCTCATTTAGATACTTATAATTATAGCCATAGGGGGTCTCGAGGCCCAGTCCCGCGGCCGCGAGGGTTAAAGAACGAAAGCGACGCCGCAGGCGGCCAATCGCCAGTCAAAACGCGGGCAAGCGCAAAGGTTCATGAGCCGGATGGCCGAACGGCCGCGTAACGTCCTGATCTGTTCCTGCGACGACACGATGCCGCTCGATCGCGACGCGGTGGCGCGCGTCTGCCGCGGCGCCAATGTTGTCGAAGGCCGCCAGCTCTGCCGCGCGGAACTCGAGCGCTTCCGCAAAGCGGCGGCGGGCGGCGCGCCGCTCACGGTCGCCTGCACGCAGGAAGCGCCGCTGTTCGGCGAGGTCGCCGGCGAGATCGACGGCGCGGGTGCACTCACCTTCGTCAATATCCGCGAGACCGCCGGCTGGTCGAAGGATGCCAAGGATGTGGGGCCGAAAATGGCGGCGCTGATCGCGGCCAGTCTGGAGCCGGCGCCGGACGTCGACTTCGTCCCCCTGAGCAGCGAGGGCGTGACGCTCATCTACGGCAAGGACGAGCAGGCGATCGAAGTTGCCGAGCTCTTGAAAGACCATCTCGACCTCACGGTCTTGATCAAGCCGCCGGCCGCCGTCGCGCCGCCGCAGGCGACCGATTTTCCGGTGGTGAAGGGCTTGATCCGCCAGGCCAAGGGCCATCTGGGCGCCTTCGAATTGACGGTCGACGACTATGCCGCGCCGACGCCGTCCTCGCGCGGTGCGCTCACCTTCGGTCCGGCGCGCAATGGCGCGACCTCGCGCTGCGATATCGTGCTCGACGTGTCGGGCGGCGCGCCGTTGTTTGCGGCCGCCGATCTGCGCGACGGCTATCTGCGCGCCGACCCGGGCGACCCGGCCGCCGTGCTGCGCGCGGTGCTCAAGGCGCGCGATCTCACCGGCAGCTTCGACAAGCCGCGCTACGTTGCTTTCACCGAAGATCTGTGCGCGCATTCGCGTTCCAATATCGTCGGCTGCCGCCGCTGCCTCGACCTTTGTCCGACCGGCGCCATCGCGCCGAACGGCAACCGCGTCGCGATCGATCCGCAGGTCTGCGCCGGCTGCGGCCAATGCGCCGCCGCCTGCCCGACCGGCGCCGCGGCCTATGCACTGCCGCCATCCGACGCGCTGCTGCGACGCCTGCGCGCGCTGCTGATTGCCTATCGCGAAACGGGCGGCGAGCGCGCGGTGGTGATGTTCCACGACGCCGAGCACGGCGGTGTATTAATCGACGCGCTGGCGCGGCATGGCGACGGCTTGCCGGCGAACGTGCTGCCAGTCGAGGTCAACGAAGTGACGCAGGTCGGTCTGGAGGCGGTGGCGGCGTCCTTTGCCTATGGCGCGTCTGCCGTGCGCTTCCTCGTTCGCGCCAGACCGCGCCATGATATCGCCGGCCTCGGCAAGACCGTCGCGCTGGCCGAGCCGATCCTCGCCGGCCTCGGCTTCGCCGGCGCGCGCGTGACCACGATCGAGACCGACGATCCGGACGCGCTGGGTGAAGCCTTGCGCGCCATCGCGCCGATGCATGGCGCGGCAAAGCCCGCGACGTTTTCCGCCGTCGGCGCCAAACGCGACGTGGTGCGCCTGGCGCTGCGCGAACTGCATGCGGCCGCGCCGGCGCCGGTCGATGTCGTGCCGCTGCCGCAAGGCGCGCCGTTCGGCACCGTCGAGGTCAAGGTCGCGGGCTGCACACTTTGTCTTTCGTGCGTCGCGGCCTGCCCGACCGGCGCGCTGTCGGACGACCCCGAGCGGCCGATGCTGCGCTTCGCCGAGGACGCCTGCGTGCAATGCGGGCTGTGCCAGGCGACCTGCCCGGAGAAGGTGATCGCGCTCAGGCCGCAGATCGATTTCCGCGCGGCGACCGCGCAGAGCCGTATCATCAAGCAGGAAGAGCCGTTCGCCTGCATCCGCTGCGGCAAGCCGTTCGGCGTGAAAAGTTCGGTCGAACGCGTGGCGGCGAAGCTCGAAGGCCGGCACTGGATGTTCAAGGACTCGAAGGCGCGGCTCGACGTCATCAAGATGTGCGCCGACTGCCGCGTCGCCGCTATGGCGGAGGAGAATTTCGATCCCTTCAGCGGCCCCAAGCGCCCGGCCGTGCGCACCACCGACGATTACCTGCGCGAGCGCGAACTGGAAAAGCTCAAGCGCGAATACGAAGAAAAGCAAAAGCCCTGATCGGTCGGGCGCGGGTCACGGACGGCTTATTTCTTCGTCGCCTTCGCCAAAAACTCCACCAGCGCCTTGCGGTCCGCGGCCGAGCCGATCCTCTGCTCCGGCATTTTGGTGCCGGGAGTATAAGCCATCGGGCCGACCTCGAACATTTTCGCCACCGTCTCTGGCGTCCACACGATGTCCATGTGCTTGAGCGCCTCGGAATAACGATAACCGGGCAGCGTCGCGATCTTGCGGCCGAAAATCCCCGCCAGACTCGGCCCCGCTTTGTTGCCTTCGTCGGGCGACAACGTGTGGCAGGCGACGCAAGCGCGGAACACCTGCGCGCCGTGATCGCCGGCGTATCGCTTGAGCGGATCGTCCGCCGCGCCGACCACCACACCGCCGACCGGTTCGCCGGAGACCGCGTCCCAGCGGCGGACGACGCGGTCGGTGCCGCCGGTCAACAGCATGCGGCTGTCGGGAAAGAACGCCACCGACCAGACCGGCAGGCCGGGCCCGACCAGCGTGCGCGCGAGCGTGCGCGTCTTGCGCTCGATCACCGCCACCGAGCCGCGCACGCCGGCGGCGGCCACCAGATTGCCGTCCGGCGAAATCGCCACCGCAATAATCGGCGTCGGTGAGGCCTGCACGTCGCCGCGCGGTTCGCCTTGCGGCGAGAGGAAATAGACTTTGCCGTCGGCGCCGGCGGCGACGATCTCGCCGTCGGGCGCGACGGCCACCGAGTTGAGCGGCGTCGGCAGAGTGTGCACGCTCACGCTGCCATCGCTGAGCCGCCAGATGCGTAACGTGGCGTCGTAGCCTGCGCTCACCAGATCGCGGCCGTCCGGCGAGAAGGCGACGCCATTGACGTTCTGGGTGTGACCTTCGAGCACGCGCGGCGCGCCGCCGTCGAGCGGCCACACGCGGACGGTGTGATCCCAGGACGCCGAGGCGATAAGTTTGCCGTCCCCGGAAACGGCCAAGCCGGCGATCGGGCCTTTGTGGCCGTCGAGCGCGGTGTCGGGCTCCTGCTTGCCGCGCGTCCAGATCGCGATGCGCGCGTCGGCCCCGGCGGTAACGATGCGGCCGTCCTTCAGCCAGGCGACCGCGTTCACCGCGTTGTCGTGAAAACGCATCACCTGCTCGGCGACGTCGCGCTTGAGCGACCAGCGGATGGCCGACGTATCGAAGCTGCCCGAAACCGCCTCGCTGCCGTCGGGCGAGATCGCCAGCGCGCGCACCGGCCCACCATGGCCGCGCAATTGCGCCTGCGCCGCGCCGAAAGCGAGCACGCTCAGCAGCAAACATGCGCAAAGGCGTTTGAACACAAATGCCATGACACTTTCGATAGCCCGCATCGGCGGCGGAATTGAGGGCCTTTCGGTTCCCTCCCGCTGCAAGAGTGGTGTCAGTCGTCGACCGGTTGCATGCCGAGCGCGCGGATGCGCTCGCGCGTCGCCGGATCATGCAGCGCGGCGAGGAACGCCTGCACCGCCGGCCGCTTGGCGTGGGCTTCCACCAGCAGGAAATCGTAGTGTTCCGGCGACAGCGGCAGGAAGCCGAGGCCGTAAAGCCGCGCCACCGGCTCGATGGCGACGCCCCAGTCGGCGCGGCCCTGCGCAATCGCCGCCGCAACCGCATTGTGCGACTTCGGCTGATTGGCGTAGCCGGGCGGCCGCGCGCCATAGAGCAGCTTCTCGATCAGCACGCGGGTACCGGCGCCGGCATTGCGGTTGACCATCAGCGCGGTCGTGTCGGCCAGCACGGCACTGATTGCCTCCTGTGCCGTGCGCCCCTCGAAGCGCTTGTCGCCCGGACGGAACAGAACGCCCTGCATGCGCCGCCAGCCGGGCAGCAGCGATAGGCCGGGCGTCGCCAGGTGCACATTATACAAGCCGCTCTCCGGGTCGATCAGATGCACCGGGGCGATGTCGCATTCGCCGCGGCTCGCCGCTGCGACGCCACCGAGACTGCCGACCGCCAGCACGCGCGCGGAGAAGCCGCGCTCGCCCAACGCGCCCACCACCACGTCGAGGGCGACGTCGTGGCTGCCCATGATGACGAGGTCCGGCGCATGCGCGGCGCCGCCGATCAAGGTCACGTCGGTGACGCTGCCGGCATCGAGCGAGGTCGCCAGCGCGTCGATCTCGATGAAGCCGTCGGCCTGCGAGAAGCTGGTCACCGAGCCGGAACCTTTGCCGGTCGGAAAGCCGATCGGCCCCTCGTCGCTGTCGATCAGCGACACCAGCACGAATTCCTTGCGGCCGAGTTCGGAGGCGACGCGCACCGGCACGCGGGCCGTGGTCTTTTCCGCCGCCTGCGGCGGCAGCCCGGCGCGGGCGCGGATCACCGGCGCGACGAAGGCATGGAAGGTGAAGATCGCCGAGGTCGGGAAGCCGGGCAGCACCACGATCGGCTTGTCGCCGATGACGCCGAGGCAAAGCGGCTTGCCCGGCTTGAGCGCGACGCCATGCACCAGGATGCCGGGCTTGCCGAGCCGCGACACGATTGCGTGCGACAGGTCGCCGGCGCCCTTCGAGGTCCCGCCGGACAGCACGACGACATCGCTCTGCGCCAGCGCCTGACGCACGGCCTGTTCCAGCGCAGCCTCGTCGTCGGGGAAAGCGCCCATCGCCAGCGGCTCGCCGCCGGCTTCCGTCACCGCCGCGGCAATGATCGCGCCATTGCTGTCATAGACGCTCGCTGGCTTGAGCGGCGCGCCCGGCGCGGTCAACTCATCGCCGGTCGACAGCACCGCGACTTTCGGCCGCCGCACCACGTCCACTTGCGCGAGGCCGCAGGCCGCCAGCATGCCGATCTCGCGCGAGCCGATGCGCGCCCCGCGGCGCAGCAGTGTTTCGCCGCGCGCGATGTCGGAGCCGGCAAAGGAAATGAATTGCCCGGGCGCGGCGGTACGGCGCAGCTCGATACTCGGCGCGCCCTCGTCAATCAATTCGGTGTGCTCGATCATCACCACGGCGTCGGCGCCGCGCGGGATCACGCCGCCGGTGGCGATGGTCGTGGCGGTGCCGGGTTTGACCTCCAGCGCCGGCGCATCGCCGCAGGCGACCACTTCGGCATTGAGGCGGAAGATTTTCGGAGTGGCGTCGCTGGCGCCGGCGCTGTCGGCGGCGCGCAACGCGAAGCCGTCCACATTGGAGCGGTCGAACGGCGGCGCGTCGACTGCGGCCACCACGTCATGCGCCAGCACGCGGTTGAGCGCGGCGGCGAGCGGCACCGTCTCGGCCGCAAGCGGCTTGAGATCGAGATGCTTCTCGAAACGGGCCCGCGCCTCGTCCGCCGAGACGACTTCAAGGAACTGCTCCTGCCGCGCGGCCGCGCGCACGCGTGCGAGCAGGCCGGCATCGGCGTCGGATTTGACCCTGCGCGTATCGCTCATCGTCCGCTTCTCACGGCCACGGCCTTAGCGGAACCCGGGAGCCCGCGGAATAGCCTTCGCTATCAGCCGGCACCAGAATCCACCCATCTGAACGCGCCAGCGTCGAAAATGGCAAATATCTGCTGGCCAGCGGCTCGACACCGTCGCCTGACCGGCGCACCGGAATGACTTCGGCAAGGCCGACGGTGGACGTCACTTTGCGCGACAGGGTGGTCGTTTCGGCCGCATCGCGCTCGGCGTGCGGATCGCCGGCAAGCCGCTGCAAAATGTGCCGGCCGACCGTCATCCACACCGCCAACGCGGCATCGAGCCGGCCCGGCAGCAGCAACACCGGCTTGCTTCCGGCAAAGCCGAACGCCGCGGTTTCGCCGGGCGCCAGCGCAATGCCATGCACGGCAACCCGACCCGCATCCGCCAATGTCTGCACGCTGGCATCATTGCCGCCGCTGCCGGTGCCGCCGATGACGACGACCGCGTCCGCGCCCGCGTCGGAGAACGCCTCGCGCAACTCGCCATGGGCTTCGTCGGGTGTCCCGCCGCGACAGGCGGCGTCGCCTGCGACCAAGTGCGCGGCGCTGACGAGAATCGGATCTAAGCGAACAGGCACCACGCGCAGGCGCGGCGCCCGCGCGCTGACCTGCGTGACGCCGGCGTTAGTCAAGGCGGCGATATCGACCGACCGTAGATGGTCGCCCGCGCGCCGCAACGGCGCCGAGCCGTCGCAATCCGCGCCCGCTGCCAGTACCCCGTCGCCCGCATTGACCGGGGCGAGCGCTTCGGCGCGGCCATGCGCCACCTTCACCGTGTCGAACGGCGCGACGCTATCGGCGCCCGCCGGCATCGGACGGCCCGTTTCGATGAGCTCCGGCATCTGCGGCAAGGGCGCCGACGCGTAGCCGCCGGCATCGCGCGTGAGATCGGCGCTGAGCGCCCAGCCGTCGATCAGCGCCAGCGGCGCGGCGGGCCGCGTTGCGGCGATAACACCCTCGGCGAGCATCGCGTGCAAAGCTTGCTTCAGGGAAATCCGGCGCGGGGCAACCGGCTTCACCTCCCGGTCGATCAGCGCCAAGACCTCGGCGAGCGGCGTCAATCTCGCGATCGTCTGCATCGTGTCGAACGCCATTTTGCCGCGCTTGACCTTGTTGC
Organism: Pseudolabrys sp.; assembly: GCA_035501975.1. GTDB lineage: Bacteria > Pseudomonadota > Alphaproteobacteria > Rhizobiales > Xanthobacteraceae > Pseudolabrys. The sequence continues at coordinate 7,262 of DATJVE010000159.1, read as the reverse complement.
AATGAGCTTATTCAGTCTAGCCCAAAGAGGCGGAAAGCGCATGAGCGAAACCACCATGAACCTGCGCGGCCTGAAATGCCCGCTGCCGGCGCTGCGCGTGCGCAAGAAGCTCGCCAGCCTGAAAAGCGGCGACCTGATCGTCGCCGAATGCACCGACCCGCTGGCCGCGATCGATATCCCCAACCTGCTGCGGCAGACCGGCGATAAGTTGGAAGGCAAGGCGGAAGCGGACGGCGTGCTCACCTTCCGCATCCGCAAGAAATAGCCGCCTACTCCGCCGCGACCGAACTCTCGGCCCGCCGCTGCGCCTCGCCGGTCGGCGCAAAGGTGTTGGCGAAAGCCTCGATGTCGGAAACGCTGACGCCCCTCACGGCGTTGCCCTGGCGGCGGTTGTATTCGACCGTCTCGAGCTCGGTCCAGAACGTGTCGTTGAGCCGATTAATCATGTTGAACATCGCCGAGGCGAGCGTGATTTCGACGATCTCGGCGTCGCTGAACAGCCGCTTCATTTCCTGCCACAGCGCCTTATCGCTTTTGGCGGTGTTGAGCGTGACGGCTTCGCTCCATGCGATCGTCGCCTTCTCGCGTTCGTTGAACAGCGGGCTCGCCTTCCAGTCGTCGCCTTTCATTGCTTCGAGCTGCGCCTCGCTGACGCCGAGCGCCTGGCCGTAAATCGAGGTGTGGGTCGAGCAATAATTGCATTCGTTGGTCATCGAGGTCTTGACGGTGGCGAGGTTGCGTAACTTGACGTCCGACACCGCGCCGACGTTCGGCTGGCGCACCGCGGCGACGAAACCGATGAACCAGCGCGCGAGATAAGGCGTATGCGCGGACAGAATGCGCAGCAGGTTGGACGAGCGGCCGAGCATTTTGGCCGAACCGTCGAGCGTCGCCTTGGCGACGCCGGTCGCTTCCTCGTCGGACAGTCCGGGCAGGCGCTGGGTCATGATCGTTTCCTTCCCTGATTGGTTTGTTTTGCCGCAAGCCTAGTCCTTTTGCGCCAAGCGCGAAAGCGGCGTGGCTCAGGCGACGCGCAGCACTGCGCGTCCGGTCACCGCGCCGCGCTCCACCAGTTCGTGCACGGCTTCCGCCTCGCGCAGCGGCCGCAGCTCGGTGACCAGCGGCCACACCTCGCCGCGGGCGACCACATCGCAGGCCTCGAGAATTTCGGCGCGCGTCACGTAGCGGCTGCCGAGGATCGCCTGCTCTTTGGTCAACATGTCGCGTCCCGGCGCCTGAAACGTCTGCGCGGCGCCGCCAAGAATGACCAGCCGGCCGCTTTGATTGAGCGCCTTCAGGCCCGCTTCCAACGTCGCCGCGCTCGACACGTAATCGATCACCACGTCGACGCCGTCGCCATGCGTGAGATCGCGCAGCGCCGCGGCCATATCGGTCTCGCGCGGATTGACCACCTCGTCGGCACCGGCCTTGCGGCAGGCCGCGGCCTTGTCCGCCGCGGTGTCGACGGCGATGACGCGGGCGTTCGCCCACTTCGCCATCATCACTTGATGGATGCCGACGCCGCCACCCGCGCCAATGACGGCAACCGTCTCGCCGCCTTTGACCTTGGCGCGGTTGAGCACCTTGTAGGGCGTCGCCAGCGCGTCGGTGATGACGCCCATCTCGGCCGGATGTTTCTTGTAGTCGAGCCCCTCGGGATACTTGATGAAGATGTGCGCCGGCAGCTTGATGTATTCGGCATAGCCGCCGTCGCATTCGAGCCCGACATTGCCGCCCTGGTCGGTGCACAAGGGCTCGCGCATGGTCAGGCAATGCCGGCAGTGGCCGCAGTTCAAGTAGAAGTACGCGGTGACGCCGTCGCCGACTTTGAGCGCCGACACGCCGGCGCCCACCTCGACGATCTCGCCGGTGATCTCGTGGCCGATGATGCGTGGAAAGTCGATCTTCCGCCGCCCCGCCTTGGCGTGCTGGATGGTCAAGCCGGCGCCGCAGGTGATGACGCGCGCGACCGCTTCGCCGGGCCCTGGCGTTGGATCGGGTACCTCCGCCATTTCGAACGGCGTGTTCGGCGCGCGCAACACCATCGCTTTCATGACAAAGGCCCCATTCCCTCCGGTCCTTGTCATGTCATTACGAATGCCGGACATTGGCAAGACACATCGCAATGTCGGGGCAACAATGATCAATGCAGCCATGGTGGGTCTCGGCCGCTGGGGCCAGACCGTTCTCGGTTCAATTCAAGGCAAGAGCGACCGCATCCGCATCGTGCACGGCGTCACCAAGGAGCCCGAACTCGCGCGCGAGTTGGCGGCCAAGCACGGTTTCCGCTTGTCCACCGATCTCAAAGACGCCATCGCCGACCCCGAGGTGCAGGCCATTCTGTTGGCGACGCCACATTCGCTGCACGTCGAGCAGGTGCGCCTGGTGGCGGCCGCCGGCAAGCCGGTCTGGTGCGAAAAGCCGCTGGCGCTCACCCGTGCGCAAGCCGAGGTGGCGGTCGCCGCAGTCAAGGCGGCCGGCGTGCCGTTCGGCACCGGCAACAACAAGCGCTGCTTTGCCTCCATGCGCGAGCTCAAGCGCGTGGTGGAGTCGGGCGCGATCGGCAAGGTCATGCACATCGAGGGGCATTTTTCCAACGAGCACTCGACGCGCGTGTCCGGCGGCTGGCGCGACGACCCCAAAGAATCGCCGGGCGCCGGCATGACCGGCGCCGGCCTGCACGTACTCGACGCTTTCGTGAACCTCGTCGGGCCGATCTCTTACGTCGATGCGCGCTGCGTGTCGAAGAAGGCGCCGCCCGATCCGCGCGACGTGGTTGCGGTGCTCGCCGAATTCGAAAGCGGCGCCACCGGACTGATGGCGACGGTGCGCGCCACGCCGGTCTACTGGCGCTGCGCCGTGTTCGGCACCGGCGGCTATGCCGAAGCCAACGGCGAAGACAGACTGACCGTCGCCAAGATCGGCGGCGCGCCGCTGGAACAGAGCTTTCCGCACGTCGACTCGCTGCGCGTGCTCTTGGAAGCCTTCGCCGACGCCATCGAAGGCAAGGCGCCGTTCCCGGTGCGGCCGGATCAGATGCTCAACCTGATCGGCGGCTTCGAGGCGGTGGTGACGTCGCTGGAGACGGGCAAGCCGGTGAAGTTGGCGTCATAGTTTCCCGCTCGTCCCCGCGAAAGCGGGGACCCAGGGCGGCAAACTCTTGCTCTCGATTGTGGCCCTGGGTTCCCGCTTTCGCGGGAACGAGCGGTTTCGTGACCTACGCCGCGGCCGCCAGCCGCCGCACCACCTTCATGCGCGAGACGCTGTCGCTGGCGAGATGATTCCAGATGAATGCGTCGCGCAGGATTTTGTCGGTGTGGTGGTCCATGTGGCAGCCCTCGGCGCCGCGGATCTCCATGTAGAGCTCGGTCACCTCGTTCGCCACGTCGCCGGAATAGTTCATGGCGAGCCCGGCATTGGCCGAGTGGATCTTCATGTCGTGCTCCCAGGCGACGCGCATGACGAAAGAACGCAGCGCCTCGGTGAGCATATTTATCTTGCCGATCTGCAATTGCACGTTCTGCTGTGCGAACAGCGCCTGACCGCCCTGCTTCGCGGTCTTGGCGAATTTCAGCGCGGTGGCGCAGGCATCGTCGCAGATGCCGAGCGCGTTCGCGGCGAGTTCCAGGTCGCCGAACAGGTCGCCGCCGGTGGTGTCGCCGCCGGCGCCGCCGGCTTTCTTGACGGCGCCGCCGACTTCGCCGACCACGTTGGCGTGCGGCACGCGGGCGTTCTCGAAGATCATTTCGCCGTTCTGGTAGAAGCGCCAGCCGCTCTTGTTGAACACCTTGCCGATGCGGAAGCCGGGCGTGTCGCTCGGCACCAGGAACAGCGTGGTGCCCTGCTTGGGCGGCACCGTCATGTCGGTGCGCGCGTCGATGAAGAACAGCTTGCCGACCGGCGCGTTGGCGATGAAGGCCTTCTCGCCGTTGAGGATCCACTCGTCGCCTTTGCGCTCGGCGCGCAGCTTGATGCCGGTCTTCGGATCGTCCTGCGGCATGCGGTTGTCAGAGCCGGCGCTCGGCTCGGTGATGCCTTTGCCGAGCACCCAGCCGTCATCGGCGACGAAGGCGGGCAGGAAGCGCTGCTTCTGCTCCTCGGTACAACTCGCCGAGATCAGATGACTCCACTTCCAGTTCTGGCTGAACGCCTTGGAAATGGCGCTGTCGGCCTTGGCAAGCTCGGTCATCACCAGCGCCTGGGTGACAAAATCGGTGCCCTGGCCGCCCCATTCCTTCGGCACCGCCATGGTGCGGAGGCCGAGCTTGGAGCCCTTTTTGATGATGTCCCAATCCCAGGTTTCACGCGGGGTGGAGATGGTGTCGCGCTCGAGCGAGATGGGACGGATCTCCTCGTCGGCGAATTTGCGCGCCGCCATCTGCCAGGAGCGCTGTTCGTTGCTCAGAGTAAAGTCCATGGGAGCATCCTCACCTGAAATCGGTTATTCGCCGGCAAGCCGCATCGCGCGCTTATCGGCGCGCCGGTAGCCGGCAATTTCCTCGGCGACGCGCAGCCGCGCGTCGGTATTGCCGTCGCCCGAATGCATGCAGACGCGGGCGTCGTGGATATATTTCGCCAGCGGCATATCGCGCATCACGCCCATGGCGCCGAAGATCTCGGCGGCGTCCTTGGCGGTCCTCATCACCGTTTCCGAGGTGAACACCTGGGCGATGGTGGTCAGCGGCAGGTCGGACAGGCTGCGGTCGGCGATGGCCTCCGGATGATCGGAGGCCCAGGCCGCCTGCCAAACGGCGGCGCGGGCGATTTCGAGCTTGATCGCCATCTCGCCGAGCTTCGTCCCGATCGCCTGATGTTCGATCAGCGGGCGGCCGCCCTGCACGCGCAGATGCGCGTAGTCGAGCGCGGCTTCGTAAGCGGCGCGGCCGATGCCGAGATTGAGCGCTTGCAGGAGCGGAATGCCGCGGCCGGGCGCAGCCGCGCCGGTGAGCGTAGCCGCCGCGTCGTCGCCGAGCAGGTTCGCCGCCGGCACCTTGCAGTCCTTGAAAGCAACCTCGCCGCAAGTGCCGTGCTGCCAGGGCTTGTCGTGCGGGCGCACGCTGACGCCCGGCGCATCCGTGGGCACCAGCACGACATTGGCGTGTGGCCTTCCCGGTATCTGCACCAGCACCGCGAACAGCCCGGCGACCGGCGCATTGGCGACGCAATCCTTGACGCCGTTGACGATCCAATCATTGGCGGACTTGGTCGCCGTCGTCTTCACCACCGCGTCCCTGTCCGCCGGCCTGTGATAGTTCACGCCGAGCCGCGTGTCGTTGCCCGGCTCGCGGCCGGCGAAGGCGAGATGATAGCGCTCGCCATCGAGAAACTTCGGCAGGAAGGCGTCGCGCTGCGTATCGTTCATGCATTGGTCGAAGAGGATATGCGCGAGCCGCGAGCTTTCCGACAGGATCGCGGCGATGTCGGCGTCGCCCGCCGCCAGTTCCTCGGTGACAATGCACGAGGTGAGCGCATCGGCGCCGGCGCCGCCGCGCTCTTCCGACAGCGCCAGACTGCGCAGGCCCATCCGCGAGGCCTGATCGAGCGGATCGATGAGCAGCGTGCGGTCGCACTGGTCGAGCCGGTCAGCCTTGAGCGCGACCGGCTTGATCTCGCGCGTGACGAAATCGCGGATGGTGTCGCGGATTTCCAACTGTTCGGGGCCGAGCTGCAGACTGTACATGGCGTTTCCGTTCTTCTGCCTATTGCCGGACGGCGGCCGCGATGGCGTCGCCCATTTGTTGCGTGCTGGCGTTGCCGCCGAGGTCCTTGGTCAGGTGTTTTCCTTCGGTGACAACCTTGTCGATCGCCGCCTGCATGAAATCAGCGGCGGCGACGGCCTTCGGCTCGTTGTGCTTGCGGCCGAGCCAGCCGAGCAGCATCTGCCCCGACGTGATCATCGCATAGGGATTGGCGATGTTGCGCCCGGCGATGTCCGGCGCCGAGCCGTGCGTCGCTTGCGCCATCGCCTGTTTCTCGCCGACGCAGAGGCCAGGCGCGAGGCCGAGGCCGCCGACCAGGCCGGCGCCGATGTCGGTCAATATGTCGCCGAACTGGTTGGTGGTCACCACCACGTCGTATTGCTGCGGTGCCATCACCAGTTTCATCGAGATGGTGTCGATCATCGACTCTTCGAAGGTGACGTCGGGATATTCACGCGCGACCTTGCGGCATTCCTCGGCGAACATGCCGCAGGCCAGACGATAAACCGGCTCCTTGTGCGCGGCGGTCACCTTCTTGCGCTTGCGGGTGCGCGCGATCTCGAAGGCCTCGCGCGCGACGCGCTGCGAGCCCTTGCGGGTGATGACGCGCATGGCAACCGTGATGTCGTCGCTGGGACGGAATTCCGGCGCGCCGGCCACCACCGTCTCCGAATAGAGCATGCCTTCCGACAATTCGCGCAGGAAGACGATGTCAACGTCCTTGTGGATCGACTTGATGTTCGGATAGGAGCGCGACGGACGGATGGCGCCGAACAGTTCGTATCTCTTGCGCACCGGCGGCATCACCCAGGTGGGATCGTTGCGCGGATAGGCGGCGTGCCCGATCGGTCCCATGATCCAGCCGTCGAGCTTCCACAGCGCCGCTTCGGTCGACGGCGGCAGCGTGTTGCCTTCCTTGTCGTGGCCGTCTTTGCCGATCGGCAGCGGCTGCCAGTCGATTGTCAGCCCGGCGCGCGCGGCGGCGACTTTCATCACCTTGACGGTCTCCGGCACGACCTCGAGGCCGATGTCGTCGCCGAGCAAAATTCCGATTTTCAAGCTTGTGTCTCCCCGGACGGCCGCGCGCAAGGACTTGGCCGCGCCTGCGTTTTATGGCCGCACTTTAGGCACCGTTTGAACGGTGCCGCAACCGGTCCGGACGCAACGCTCGCTTGCGCGCGCCGCCTTGCGCGAACCGCGTTCACAACGTGGACAAAGGCTGCGCGCCGCTCGGGAGTACGCCAATAAGGCCGGCCGAAATCTTTCGGAGCGTGAAAGCTGGCCTTGCTCCCGTGCTTCGGCGCCGACCACAGGCTTTCCCCGATCGCACCGGCAACAATTCCACGCGTCAGTTCGCCGTGAAGCCGCCATCGACGGCGAGCCAATGCTGCCTTGGATACGCCTTCAAAATGTCAGCTCTTGGGGGCGGGTTCAACCGATCGCTGCAACACATTCGGCGAACTTCTCAGCCGGCGTCTGATAGAGCAAGGTCTTTCTCGGCCTTTCATTGAGCTGCCTTGCGATGGCACTGAGCTTGGCCTGACTGTGCAAGGACAGATCAGT
>DATJVE010000158.1:0-16840 GCA_035501975.1 Pseudolabrys sp. | reverse complement strand
CGCCGAGCGCCTTGTTGATGCCGGCCGCCGTGATGCGGGTGACGGTGTCGCCCGGCCCGCCCGCCGCGTAGGGCATCATCATGGAGACCGGCCGCGAGCCGGGATAGTCCTCCGCCAGCGCCGCGCTGGCGATGAAGCAGCCTGCGGCGATGAGCGAACCGATCGCTTTGAACATTATTCCCCCCAAATTTGTGCGTGATTTCTTAGAGCGCGGTGTGTTGTTGCTGACAGACTATCGTGTCTCCAACACGCGCGCCATCGGGCTTGGCGCTTTTAACTGTCGGTGCGCGATCTCACTCCGCCGCCTGCACGCCGGGGAAGCGATAGTCCTTGAAGCGCTGGCGCAGCGTCAGCTTCTGGATCTTGCCGGTCGCGGTGTGCGGGATTTCGTCGACGAAGACCACGTCGTCCGGCATCCACCATTTGGCGGTCTTGCCCTGCATGAAGCCGAGGATGTCCTCCTTGGTCGCCGTCTCGCCTTTCTTCAGCACGATCACCAAAAGCGGCCGCTCATCCCACTTCGGATGTGCGACGCCGATGACAGCGGCTTCCGCCACCTTGGGGTGGCCGACCGCGAGGTTCTCCAGGTCGATCGAGGAAATCCATTCGCCGCCCGACTTGATGACGTCCTTGGAGCGGTCGGTGATCTGCATGTAGCCGTATTGGTCCATGGTGGCGACGTCGCCGGTGTCGAACCAACCGTCCTTCTCGAACACCGGATCGTTGTCGACCTTGTAGTAAGCCTTCGCCACCGCCGGCCCGCGCACCTTCAAGCGGCCGAAGGTCTTGCCGTCCCACGGCAGCTCCTTGTTGTTGTCGTCGGTGATCTTCATGTCGACGCCGAACGGCGGGTGGCCCTGTTTCATCTTGACGTCGAGCCGCGCGTCGCCTTCGAGCGCGGCATATTCCGGCTTCATGGTGCAGAGCGAGCCGAGCGGGCTCATCTCGGTCATGCCCCAGGCATGCACCACCTCGACGCCGTATTTCTCCTCGAAGGTCTTGGTCATGGCGCGCGGGCAGGCCGAGCCGCCGATCACCACGCGCTTCAAGTAAGGCAGTTTGCCGCCGGTCTTCTCCAGGTCCTGCAGCAGCATCAGCCACACCGTCGGCACCGCGGCGGTGAAGCTGACTTTGTAGGTGTTGAGCAGTTCGTAGATCGAGGCGCCGTCCATCTTGGCGCCCGGCATCACCATGGTCGCGCCGACCATCGGCGTAGAGAAGGCGAGCGACCAGCAATTGGCGTGGAACATCGGCACCACCGGCATGACCACGTCGCGCGAGCAGATGCCCTTGGAGTCGGGCAGCGCCGCGATATAGGCGTGCAGTACGTTGGAGCGGTGCGAATAGAGCACGCCTTTCGGGTGCCCGGTGGTGCCGGAGGTGTAGCACATGCCGGAGGCGGTGTTCTCGTCGAACGACGCCCATTGGAAATCGCCGTCGACCTCGGCGACCCAGTCCTCGTAGGCGACCGCGTTCTTCAGCGTCGTCGCCGGCATATGCGCGGCGTCGGTGAACACGACGTAGCGCTCGATCAACGGCAACTTGTCGGCGATCTTTTCCAACAGCGGTACGAAAGTGAGATCGACGAACATCATGCGGTCTTCGGCATGATTGACGATCCACACGATCTGCTCGGGGAACAGGCGCGGGTTGACCGTGTGATAGATGGCGCCGATGCCGACGATGCCGTACCAGGCTTCCAGATGCCGCCACGTGTTCCAGGCGAGCGTGCCCACGCGGTCGCCGAGCTTGATGCCGTCTTTGGTGAGCCGCTGCGCCACCTTGAGCGAGCGGGCGCGCACCTGCGCGTAATCGGTCTCGACGATCGGGCCTTCGATCGAACGGCTGATGACCTTGCGCTGCCCATGGAACTTGGCGGCATGGTCGATGATACGATGGATCAGCAGCGGCCAATCCTGCATGAGCCCGAGCATGGCATTCCCCTCCTCAACTCTTGCTTTTGGGCCGGCGCCCCTCGCCGACCGGTGCTAAGGTTAGCGGGCGCGCCAACCGGCGCAAAGGGTTCGTTACCGCTTACGGGGAGAGGGCCGGCTTGGCTTCATGGCTGTCCAGGACCGATGCGGCAAAGGTGGCGGCCATCGCCGCGGGACTTTTGGCCGGCTGCAGCCTGGCCGCCGCCGAGGACGTGCCGCTGCCGCGCCCGCGCCCGCCGATGTGGGTCGAGCCACATACTTTTCGCGAGGCCGCCGGGCCTAACTTCAATACGGCCGAGGTCACCAGCCAGCCCACCGCCTGCGACCTGAGCCTGGCGCAGATCGCCTTGTTCGAGCCGATGCCACGTCTGATCGGGCCGGGCGAATGCGGCGGTCCCGATATGATTGCGCTCGATGCGGTGTGGCTCGCCGACGGCGGCCGCGTCGACATCAAGCCGGCGCCAGTCTTGCGCTGCGGCATGGCGGCCACCTTCGCCACGTGGATCCGCGACGATGCGGCGCCGCGCGTGGCTGCGCTCGGTTCGCCCTTGCACGGCGTAGAGAACTACGACGACTTCGAATGCCGCAGCCGCAATCGTTTATTCGGCGCCAAGCTCAGCAATCACGGCAAGGGCATCGCCATCGACGTGCGGTCCTTCACGCTCGCCGACGGACGCCGCGTCGAGCTCACCGACATGACGGTGGCAAAGCCGGTGCGCGAGGCTTTGCGCGCCTCCGCTTGCGCTCGCTTTTCGACGGTGCTTGGCCCCGGCGCGCCCTATCACGACGGCCACATCCATCTCGACACCGCCGATCGCTGGCATGGTTACCGCGTCTGCGAGTGGGACGTGCGCGAGCCGCCGACCCAGGTCGCCAGCGTGCTCATCGACGGCAAACCTGTGCCGCTGCCGCCGCCGCGCCCCACCGAGGCGCATTAAGCATTCCGGCAAACGCCGTGCGGGGCTCCATTTCGCCGCCATGGTTGCGGGGTTAGCTCTCGGGCGATGGCAATCGATCCACCCATTCAGTCGCCGCCTGCGGTCGGCGTGACGCGTCGCCGTCTGCTCAAGAGCGGACTTGCGCTCACCGGCGTTGCCGGATTGGCGATGCCGGGTACCGCAGCCTATGCCGCGGCGCAAGCCGCCGACGATCTCATCGTCGCCGATTACCGGCCGGCGCCGCCGATGTGGCCGGACGCGCACCGGCTGACCATCACCGTCGTCGCCGATCTGCATGCCGGCGGACCGAATATGGGCCTTGCGCGCGTGCGCGAGGTCGTCGATGCCGTGCAGGCGCTCAACTCGGATCTGATCGTGATCCTCGGCGATTATTTTGCCACCCACCGCTTCATCACCGAGCACGTGCCCAATGCGGACTGGGCGGCCGAGCTTGGCCGGCTCAAGGCGCGGCTCGGCGTCTACGCCATCCTCGGCAATCACGACTGGTGGTACGACGTCGGCGGCGTACGCCGGGCGCTCGCCCGCGTGCGCATCCCGCTTTTGGAAAACGACGCGGCGCTCATCGACGATGACGGCCGCCGCTTCTGGCTCGCCGGGCTCGGCGATCAGCTCGCCTATTGGCTCGGGCCGAACCGTTTCCGCGGCGTCGACGATCTGCCCGGCACGCTCGCCCGCGTCACCACCGACGATCCGGTGATCCTGCTGGTGCACGAGCCGGACGTGTTCACCCGCATTCCGCCGCGCGTCGCGCTGACGCTCGCCGGCCATACGCATGGCGGGCAGATCGTGCTGCCGTTCGTGCCGCCGCTGTGGACGCCGTCCGAATACGGCGCGCGCTTCGCCTACGGCCACATCGTGGAGGGGGGACGTCACATGATCGTGTCGGGCGGGCTCGGCTGCAGCAAGGTGCCGCTACGCCTCAACATGCCGCCGGAGATCGTGCGGGTGACGCTGGGGGCGTGACAAAAACCAAAACGGCGCCCGAGGGGCGCCGTTTTGTCCTCAGCCCTGCTCCGCGTCAGCGAAATAAGCTGCCGGCGGAGGCCACGCGTGGATTGAACGGCGAATCGCCCTGGTGCGGCGCCAGCACCACGACCACGGTGCCGGTCTTGACCCGCTTGTACAGGTCGATGACGTCCTCGTTGGTCATGCGGATGCAACCCGAGGAGATCGCCTGGCCGATATATTCCGGCTGGTTGGTGCCGTGGATGCGGTAGAGCGTGTCCTTGTTGCCCTCGAACAGATACATGGCACGCGCGCCCATCGGATTCTGCGGGCCGGGCGCGACGTAAGCCGGCACGTCCATGCGCTCGCGTTCGCCGGGCGTCGGCGTCCACGACGGCCATTCGGTCATGCGCTCGATCTTGGCGACGCCCGACCAGGCCATGGCTTCTTCGCCGACGGTCACGCCGTAGCGGATCGCCTTGCCGCCATCGAGCACGTAATAGAGATAGCGCGCATCCGAATCGATCAGGATCGTGCCAGGCGCTTCCTTGCGGTGGTATTCGACGATGTGGCGCCGATACGGCTCCGGGATCACCGCGTTCTCGTACGGCGCCGCCGCGAGCAGCTTCTTGTCGCGAACGGTGAGGTTCGCCTCGGACGCTGGCTCAATCGTCGACTGCATGCAACCACCGAGCAGAACGGCCACGCCCATTAGCGCAAAAGACAATCCCCGAACCCGCATTTCTTCCTCTTTCCAGGCCACGCCCTCAGGGCGGCCGCATTCGACCCCGGTCACGTCGCAATTAACCGAAAAATCCTCGCCATTGCCATGGTTTCCCGATGATCCACAGCAGTCTTGCTGCCAGCTGTTGCACGAATGCCGCACCCAAGTTCCGCCGGCCGCAACGAGTGTGGACGGGAGGCAACGGCCTCAGAAAAAGGACTTTGCCGACAAGGCGTTAAGAGAAGGTTTACCATACCGCCAGCTAGATGAGCGAAATTAAAGTGGCGGTGGCCACCATTCGCCAAAAGTCACAAAGGGACACGAATTGCCGCTCAATTCCGCCCCACTCGCTGACTAAATTTTAGCCTTCGCTGGCTCGCCAAGGGCTGGCTTCCCAAGGACGGACTGGAGAATACGATGGACGCGACACGGGCGACGGAGCAGAGCCAAGACTCCCAGCGCCACTACAAGAATCTCGACGATCGCTATGGCAAGATCGGCATTTCGGCGGTGGCCGCCGCGGTGCGCCACCAAAGCGAACAGCGTAAGACCACCGACACGCGCTTTCTGCCCAACGACAGCGACTAAATAGCCGGGCGAGCCGGCCTCAAAGGCCGCGTCTCCCGCCAAGCCTCACCATCGCCACGCCTGACCCACGCGGCCGCTGAGCGGTCGCGGAGTGCGGCTTTTTCGCCGCCGCCTTCGCGGGCGACGAAAGCCTCACACGTGCTGGCCGCCGTTGATGTGGATCTCGGCGCCGTTCACGTAAGACGAAGTCTCCGTGCACAGCACGTAGATGATCTTGGCCACCTCGTCGGGCGTGCCGAGCCGCTGCATCGGGATCTGTTCGACGATCTTGTCGGTGCCCGGCGACAGGATGGCGGTGTCGATCTCGCCCGGCGCAATGGCGTTGACGCGGATGCCGAGCCGACCGAAGTCCGACGCCATTTCGCGGGTGAGGGAGGCAAGTGCCGCCTTCGAGGTGGCGTAAGCCGCGCCGGCGAAAGGATGCACGCGCGAGCCGGCGATCGAGGTGACGTTGACCACCGAGCCCTTCACGGCTTTCAACTCGTCGACCAGACCCCGCGCCAGCATGATCGGCGCAAAGAAATTGACCTGGAACACGTGGTGCCAGACGTCGCTGGTCGTATCGAGCGAGCCGAGCCGTTTGCCGCCGTCGCCTTTGGGCGAGATCGCCGCGTTGTTGACCAGTGCGTGCAGCTCATGGCTATCGAGCCGGCGGCGGATTTCCTCGATTGCCGCAAGCGTGTTCGCTTCATCGGCGAGATCGACCTGGATGTGGTCCTCCGGTCCGGCGTCCCACGGACAATTCTCCGGAAACGGATGGCGCGAGCAGGTGATGACGCGCCAGCCGGCCGCCGAGAAACGCTTGACGGTGGCATGACCGATGCCGCGGCTTGCTCCGGTGAGCAGCAGCGTGCGGCGGGGCTGGTTCGATGACGTGTTCGGCATGCAGTCCTTTTAGCTCACGGATAGAGCCGCGTCTTGTTCCATGGCGCGCCAATACCGCTGCGAACGAATTCGACGCGGTCGTGCAGGCGGAACGGCCGGTCGTGCCAGAACTCGATCTTCAGCGGGATCACACGGTAGCCGGACCAGTTCGGCGGCCGCGGCACCGCGCCGATGGCGAATTTGGTGGCATAGATGGCGACCGCTTTCTCGAAGGCAAGCCGGCTTTCCAAGGGCTGCGACTGCTTGCTTGCCCAGGCGCCGATCTGCGCCTGCTTCGGGCGGGTGGCGAAATAGGCGTCGGCTTCGGCGTCGGTGACGCGCTCCACGGTTCCGCGCACACGCACCTGCCGGTTCAGCGACTTCCAATGGAACACCAGACAGGCCTGCGGGTGCACGTCCAACTCCCGCCCCTTTTGGCTGTCTATGTTGGTGTAGAACACGAATCCACGCTCATCGACGCCCTTGAGCAGCACCATGCGGGCATCTGGCAGCCCGCCGGCGTCGACGGTGGCCAGCGTCATGGCAGTGGGATCGCGTGGTTCCGAGGCGGTTGCATCGGCGAGCCAGGCGGCAAACAGCCGGAACGGCTCGTCCGCGGCGGTGAAATCACCAGTCGTTAACCAACTTGGGTGTTCTATAGGAGCCGTATCTGTCATCGTGTCCGGAGCGCCTGAGTGGCCGGTGCCCTTACTCGTTGTTTCGCCTGCCGCCTTTATAGTGGATGTGGCCGTGCCCGCCTATGGCGCGCGCTGCCGCTCGCCGGGGCGTTGACGCTGGCGCTTGCCGGCGGCGGCTGCAGCATTTCGACCTCGCAGTTCGATTCGCTGTTCGCCGGCACCGATAAAACCGATACCACCGGCTCAATCACGCCGCCGCCCGGCGCCAAGGGCGTCGCCCAGCTGCCGCCCGACGGCGACCTTGCCTATGCGCGGGCCGCCGCTACCGACGTGCTCGCCCGCGGCAGCAAGGACGCGAGCGCACCTTGGGAAAACCCGCGCACCGGCGCGCGCGGCACCGTCACCCCGATCGCCTCCGCCTATACTCAGGACGGGCAGACCTGCCGCGATTTCCTGGCGAGCTATGTCCAGGGCAGTTCGCAGTCCTGGATGCAGGGCGAAGCCTGCAAGCAGGACAAAGGCGACTGGGAGATCCGCGCGCTCAAGCCCTGGAAACGGTCCTAGCCGTCGCTCCCAGCGCGAAGACGCGTTGCATCCGGGCCGTTTGAACCCCACATTGAGCGGCGAGTCGCTCGCGTTCAAGCAGCGGGCAGGGGCATTTCACGGGAGTTTCGACGGATGCGCGACCCCTATGAGGTTCTGGGGGTGTCGAAGGGTGCGAGCGAGGCGGAGGTGAAGAGTGCCTTCCGCAAGCTCGCCAAGAAGCTGCATCCCGACGCCAACAAACACGACCCCAAGGCCGCCTCGCGTTTCTCCGAGCTCAACGCCGCCTACGAGATCGTCGGCGACGACAAGAAGCGCAAGGCCTTCGACAACGGCGAGATCGACGCCGAGGGCAAGCCGCGCTTCCAGGGTTTCGAAGGCGCGCATCCGGGCGGCGGCGCCGGTTTCGGGCCGGGCTCGCATTTTGAGAGCTTCAGCTTCGGGCCCGACGGCTTCCAGCGCCGGGGAGGCGGCGGGGGTGCCGCGGGCGGCTTCGAGGACGTCCTGCGCAACATGTTCGGCGGCGCGGCACGCGGCGGTGCGCGCGGCTTCGGCCGGCAATTCGAGCCGGAGGATTTTGCCGAGCCGAGCACGGGGCAGGATTTGCACGCCGAGATGACCATCGGCCTGGCGGAAGCCGCCAAGGGTACCAAGACGCGGATCCATCTGCCGACCGGCAAGGATGTTGAGGTGAAAATTCCCGCCGGCCTGACCGACGGTCAATCGATCCGCCTGAAAGGACAAGGTTGGCCGCTCGCCGGCGGCAAGGCCGGCGACGCGTTGATCACCGTGCACGTCGCGCCGCATCCGCTGTTCAAGCCGGACGGCGCCGATTTGCGGCTCGAATTGCCGGTCACGCTTTACGAGGCGACACTCGGCGGCAAGGTGCGCGTGCCGACGCTCGACGGCGCGGTGGAGCTCGCGATCCCCGCCGGCACCAATTCCGGCCGCACCTTCCGCCTCAAGGGCAAGGGGCTGAAATCGAAAGGCGGCAGCGGCGACCTGCTCGCCACGGTGCGCATCATGCTGCCAGACCGCGTCGACGAGGAGTTCAAGGAACTCATGCGCAAATGGCGCGAGAGCAAACCCTACGATCCGAGGAAGGATTCGGAGTAGGCGCGAGCTCAGTATTCCGCTCGTTCCCGCGCAAGCGGGAATCGAGTGCTGCACTCCTGAGCTGCCTTGCAAGAACTGGCTTCCCGCTTTCGCGGGGGCGAGCGGATTAATGGCCGGCGCGTCTTACGACTTCCGCCCGCCGCTCTTGTCCACCTGCTCGTACACCGACTTGGCGACCTTCTCGAGCTGATCGCGGTCGGCCGGGCCGCTCACCACATAGGCGTGTTGATCGTCCACCCAGTAGAAGGCGGCGAAACGATCGCCGTGCTTGTAGCGCAGCGCGGTTTCCGGCGCCGTCGCCGGCGCCGAATAGATGGTGAAGCGCTCGCCCGAAGCGCCTTCATACATATAGAACGCCGCGGCGGTGCCGGTCGGTCCCGGCAACAGCCTGCCGCCGACCAGCTTGAGGCCGATCGTTTGCAGATCGGGGATGCGCTGCTCATAGCCGAGCCGCTTGGTCAGCCATTGCGTCATGTGCGCGCGCTCATTGCCCGGCACTTCGACCGGGTGGCGCACTTCGACGACGTAGAGCTTGTAGGCTTCGAGCGCGTCCGCGGTAATGGCGTCAAAACCACTCGGCACGGCGGTGGTTGCGCCGCGCGCCACCCATCCGGTGCCGCCGCCGATCAGAAATGCAACGATCGCCGCCGCGGCGGCAATGGTTCCCCAACGCCGGCCGCCGGCGGCGCGGTCCTGCCGCGTCAAATGCTCAAGCTTGAGCCGTCCCGGCACCGGCTCGTTGGCGGCGGCGCCATAGCGTGCGCGGATCGCCTCGGCTTGCGCCCGCCAGGCGGCGACCTGCGCGGCCTGCTCCGGATGCGCGCTCAGCCAAGTGCCGACGGCCTCCTGGCGGTCGGCGGGCAGTTCGCCGTCGACGTAAGCGTGCAGTTCGTCCTCGGTCACGGGTGAATCGCGATCGATCATGGCTCCACCTTCTCTCTCACTTCACGCGGCGCAGCGCCGGGCGCTCACCGTCTAGAAAATTCTTGATCTGGGCGCGCGCGCGCGCCAGACGCGACATCACGGTGCCGATCGGCACGCCTTGCACCTCCGCCACCTCGCGGTAGCTGAGGCCTTCCAGCACCACCAGCAGCAACGCGTTGCGCTGGTCCTCCACCAAAGTCGCCAGCGCCCGTTCGATGTCGCGGGCACCGGCTTCCGGCCCCGCGAGATCGGGCGCGTCGTTGTCTTCCAGCGACGCCAAAGTCGGCCGCCGCGCCAGCGAGCGCAGCCGGTTGCGGTTGAGGTTGGTCAAGATCGTGTACAGCCAGCTGCGCACCTCGCCGCCATGAAACAAATGCTCCGACCGCAGCGCGCGCACCAGCGTGTCTTGCACCAGGTCGTCGGCGATGTCGGAATCGCGCGTCAACGCCCGTGCGTAGCGGCGCAGCGCCGGGATCGTCGCCTCGACCTGCTGTCGGAATGTGGCCAATCCGGCCCCCTCTCGCCGTTTCGCGCGCCCTTCGGCCTCGCATTCACCCGGAAAAACCCCGCAATCGCGATCATATTCCGTAAAACGAATTGAATTAAGGGCTTCCGGCGCTGCGGACGGCGCATTGCTTGATGACCCCCTGACCCTATGCCATACGGACGTGGTCGGCGTCCGCCGGCAGATGGGATATTGAATGTCGGAAACCTCCAATCTGATGCGCGGCAAGCGCGGCCTGATCATGGGCGTGGCCAACAACCGGTCGATCGCCTGGGGGATCGCGCGCGCTTGCCGCGAACACGGCGCCGACCTTGCCTTCACCTACCAGGGCGAGGCGCTCAAGAAACGCGTGGAGCCGCTCGCCGAGGAGGTGGACGGCCTCGTCGTTGGCCATTGCGACGTCACCGACGTGGCGTCGCTGGACGCGGTCTTTGCCAACGTCAAATCGGCCTGGGGCTCGCTCGATTTCGTGCTGCACGCCATCGCCTTTTCCGACAAGGACCAGCTCGTTGGCCGCTACGTGGACACCACGGCGGACAACTTCACCCAGACCATGCTGGTGAGCTGCTACTCGTTCACGGCCATCGCCCAGCGCGCCGAGAAGCTGATGCCGAACGGCGGCTCGATGCTCACCCTCACTTACTATGGCGCCGAGAAGTGGATGCCGCATTACAACGTGATGGGGCTGGCCAAGGCCGCTCTTGAATCCTCGGTGCGCTATCTCGCCGCCGATCTCGGCCAGAAGAACATCCGCGTCAACGCCATCTCGTCGGGCCCGATCAAGACCCTGGCCGCCTCCGGCATCGGCGACTTCCGCTACATTCTGAAGTGGAACGAATACAACACGCCGATGCGGCGCAACGTGACGCTGGAAGATGTCGGCCGGGCCGGTGTGTTTTTTCTCTCCGATCTGTCGAGCGGCGTGACCGGCGAGATTCAGCACGTCGACGCCGGCTACCACATCGTCGGCATCAAGAACCCCGATGCACCCGACATGGCGGTCAACGTCAACAAGGAAGACTAGTAACCGTCCGTCACTGCGGGGCGCGACTCCGAGGTTCTTTTGCCGCCGCCCACCGTCTATTACATCCGTCACGGCGAAACCGACTGGAACGTCGCCGGCCGTCTGCAAGGCCGCCGCGACATCGACCTCAACGCGCGCGGCCGCGCGCAAGCCACGCACTGCGGCGAGGTCCTGCGCGACCTGTTTGCGCGCGACGATCGCGATCCGGCCGCGCTCGATTACGTGTCGAGCCCGCTCAAGCGCGCCAGCGAGACCATGCAGCTCATCCGCGCCGCGCTCGATCTCGCGCCCGACGCGTTCCGGTGCGACGAACGGCTCGCGGAAATCGCCTTCGGCGAGTGGGAAGGCTCGACCATCGCGCAATTGCACGAGCGCGATCCCGTCGGCATCGCGCAGCGCGAGCATGACAAATGGCATTTCGTGCCGCCCGGCGGGGAGAGCTACGAGATGGTGACCGCGCGCATGCGCGATTGGTACGAGGGCCTGACGACCGACACGGTCGTAACCGCGCATGGCGGCACTGCGCGCGGCCTCATCGCCTATCTCGGCATCGCCAAACCGGCCGCCGCACCCTTGCTCGATATCGAGCAGGGCATGGTTTACGTTTTTCAAGGCGAGCAGCTCAGCCGCTACTCCTGATTTGACCGCCGCCAGCACGCGCGGTACCACCTTCGCGCACAGCGATAAACAGCCATGTCGTTCAACACCTTCGGCCATATGTTCCGGTTCACCTCGTTCGGCGAAAGCCACGGGGCGGCGATCGGCTGCGTGGTCGACGGCTGCCCGCCGCGCATCCCGCTGAGCGAAGCCGACATCCAGGTCTATCTCGACAAGCGCCGGCCGGGCCAATCGCGCTTCACCACGCAGCGCCAGGAGCCGGATGCGGTGAAGATCATGTCCGGCGTCTTCACTGGCGAAGACGGCGTGCAGGTGACCACCGGCACGCCGATCATGCTGATGATCGAAAACGTCGACCAGCGCTCGAAGGATTATTCGGCGATCAAGGATAAGTACCGGCCCGGCCACGCCGGCTACACCTACGACGTCAAATACGGCATCATCGACTATCGCGGCGGCGGGAGAGCTAGCGCACGCGAGACCGCCGCGCGCGTCGCCGCCGGCGCCATCGCGCGCAAGATCGTGCCCGGCGTGCTGGTGCGCGGCGCGCTCATCCAGATGGGCCCGCACAGAATCGACCGTTCGCGCTGGGACTGGAACGAGGTTTCCAACAATCCCTTCTTCTGCCCGGACGCCAAGCAGGCGAAGTTCTTCGAGGAATACCTCGACGGCGTGCGCAAGTCGGGTTCGTCCTGCGGCGCGGTGATCGAGATCGTCGCGGAGGGCGTGCCGGCGGGCTTGGGCGCGCCGATCTACGCCAAGCTCGACGGCGACATCGCCGGTGCGCTGATGGGCATCAACGCCGTCAAGGGCGTGGAGATTGGCGACGGCTTTGCCACCGCGGCGATGAGCGGCGAAGACAACGCCGACGAGATGCGTATGGGCAATGACGGCAAGCCGGTGTTTCTATCCAACCACGCCGGCGGCATATTGGGCGGCATTTCCTCGGGGCAGCAAATCGTCGCGCGCTTCGCCGTCAAGCCGACGTCGTCGATCTTGACGCCGCGCAAGACCGTCGACCGCTACGGCCGCGACACCGAGATCGTCACCAAAGGCCGCCACGATCCTTGCGTCGGCATCCGTGCGGTGCCGATCGGCGAGGCCATGGTGGCTTGCGTCTTGGCCGATCACTATCTGATGCATCGCGGCCAGATGGGCGAGGGGACGGCGTGGCCGTTCGAGCCCGGCGTCTGAGGAAAACACGTGTCGGATAGCCACAACAGAGTCGACGCCGCGATCAAAGGCTTCGCCAGGGGCGAGATCGTCGTCGTCACCGACGATGACGACCGCGAGAACGAGGGCGACCTTGTGCTGGCCGCGGTTCATGCGACCGCCGAGAAAATGGCCTTCATCATCCGCAATACCTGCGGCATCGTCTGCACGCCGTTGACGCAAGAGACCGCGCGGCGCCTGCATCTGTCGGCGATGGTGGCCGACAACGAGGCTCCGCATGGCACGCCTTTCACCGTCTCGGTTGACTACAGGCATGGCACGACCACAGGCATTTCAGCCGATGATCGCACGGCGACCGTGCGCAATCTCGCCAACGGAAACGCCGGCGCCGCCGATTTCGTGCGTCCGGGTCACATCTTTCCGTTGATCGCCAAGGAAGGTGGCGTGCTGATGCGCTCGGGTCATACCGAAGCCGCTGTCGACCTGTGCCGGCTCGCCAACCTCGAGCCGGTCGGCGTGATCTGCGAACTGGTCAACGACGATGGCACGGTCATGCGTGGCCCACAGATCTCGGCCTTTGCCGAGCGCCACAATATCAAGCGCATTTCGGTTGCGGAGCTGATCGCCTACCGGCAGCACCGTGACAAGCTGGTCGAACGCGTCGCCGAATTCCACGTCGCCTCCGAGATCGGGCCGCTCAACGGCTATGCCTATCTCACGCCGTTCGACCGCGTGCACCACATGGCCTTCGTCTATGGCGACATCGGCGACGGGCAGAACGTGCCGGCACGCCTGCACCGCGCCGACGTGATCGGCGACGTCTTCGGCGGGGCCAAGCCGATCCATGCCGCGCTCGCGCGCTTCAAGGCGGCCGGGCGCGGAGTCATCGTCTACCTGCGTGACGGCACCGCCGGCGTGCCGGTCGCCGAAATCCCGCACGACGCCGGCACCGGCACCGAAGCGGCGCGCTCAAGGCAATGGCGCGAGATCGGCCTCGGCGCGCAGATCCTCAAAGACATCGGTATCTCCTCGATCCGGCTCTTGTCCTCGAGCAAGCGCACCTATGTCGGGTTGAGCGGCTTCGGCATCGAGATCGTCGGCACTGAGACGCTGGACGGTTAACTCATCCGGTCAATCCGGGGCGCGGTCGGAGACGGCGAACCCGGAATGACAAGACGTGCTGCCTTCTTTTCGCCCTTGCCGCATGGCACCGTTCGGCTATGGGGCGACGCGGACTGCATAGCGCCATCGCCGGCGTGCTGACTGCCGCGGCTGTCACGCTCGCAGCCTCTGCTGCGCCCAACCCGCGCTTCACCGACAAAAGCCCGAACGCCATCCCGGTCGACGTCGAACTGGTGATCGCCGTCGACGTCTCCTATTCGATGGACCCGGAGGAGCAGGCGCTGCAGCGCGAAGGCTACGTGCAGGCGCTGACCTCGCGCGAATTTCTGCAGGCGCTGCGCGAAGGCGCGACCGGCAAGATCGCCATCACTTATTTCGAATGGGCCGGCCAGTTCGACCAGAAGATCATCATGCCGTGGCGGCTGATCGAAGGCCCGGAATCGGCCGACAGCGTCGCCGCCGAGATCGCCGCGGCGCCATACCGGCGCGCTTCTCGCACCTCGATTTCCGGCGGGCTCATCTTCGCCAAGCCGCTGTTCGACCGCAGCGGCTACCGCGGGCTGCGCCGGGTGATCGACGTCTCCGGCGACGGCACGAACAATGCCGGTGAGCTCATCGTGCCGACGCGCGACGACGTGCTTGCCGCCGGCATCACCATCAACGGGCTGCCGATCATGCTCAAGCGGCCGATGCCGGGCAGCATGGATATCGAAAACCTCGACGTCTATTACGAGGACTGCGTGATCGGCGGGCCGGGCGCCTTCGTGGTGCCGATCCGCGAGCGCAAGCAGTTCATCGAGGCGACGCGCACGAAGCTGGTCTTGGAAATTTCCGGCCGGCAGTCGGAGCCGCGCGTCATGCCGACCTCGGCGCAGGCGCCGCGCATTTCCTGCACCATCGGCGAGAAGATGTGGCACGAGCGCTGGGGCGGCTACGATTTCAAGTGAGTTTTTTGCTTTTGCGCATGATCTTTTCCGAAAACCGGTACCCGATCCCCGATCGGGGTCGAGGACACGCTTTTCGGGATCATGCGCTAGCGCTCGAATTTTGCCACGGTTTCGACGTGGAACGAATAGCGGAATTGGTCGACCGGCGTGGCGCCGACGAATTTGTAGCCGCCACTCACCAGGATACGAGCGTCGCGCGCGAAAGTGGCCGCGTCGCACGACACCGCGACCACGACCGGCACCGCGCTTTTGACGAGCTCGCGCGCCTGCGCTTCAGCGCCCGGCCGCGGCGGATCGAACACCACGGCGTCGAAACCCTTCAGTTCGGCAGCCATCAGCGGGCGGCGGAACAGATCGCGCGCCTGCGCATCGACCGGCTTCAGGCCCGAGGTTTTCGCCGCGGCCTGCTGCAATGCCTTGACCGCATTGGCGTCACTGTCGATCGCGCTGACGCGCGACGTTTCGGCAAGACGCAAAGCGAAGGTGCCAATGCCGCAAAACAGATCGGCGACGCGCTTGGCGGCGCCGACATGGCCGAGCACCAGCCGCGCCAGCGTCGCTTCGCCCTCGGCGGTCGCCTGGAGAAAGGCGCCGGGCGGCAGCGGTACCGTCGCGCGCCCGACTTTCAGCAGCGGCTGCGCGGCTTGCGCCACCAGTTCACCGTGCCGTGTGATGCGCGCGAGCCTGTGTTTTTCGGCGATGCCGGCGAGCGCCGTGGCGCGTGACGGATTGAGCGGGCCGGAGCCGCGCACGTCCACGTCCATGCCGGAATCGGTCGCCGTTACCTGGATGTCGAGCGGCTTGTTCGCGGGTTTCAAGATTTCGGTGATCGCCCAGGCTGCGGCGATGGCGCCGTCGAGGCCAGGCGCCAGGATCGGACAACTGTCGATGGCGATAATGTGATGCGCGCGCGGCGCGGTGAAGCCGACCTCGAGCAGGTCGCGCGCGCCGCGCCGCGCATGCAGGACCGCGCGGCGGCGGCCTTGCCCGTGCGCGTCGATCAGCGGATCGAGCGGCGCAATGACGCCGGCAAGCGCTAGCGCTTCAGCGACGAGCCCGCGCTTCCACAAGTGATATTCGGCGAGCGACCAGTGCTGCATGGCGCAGCCGCCGCATTGAGTGAAGTGCTTGCAGATCGGCGCGATACGCTCGTGGCTCGCTTTGTCGATATGGTCGAGATGCCGGCGGTCGGGATGGCCGGCGACCGGCTCGACCGTCACCGTCTCCCCCGGCAGCGTATAGGGCACGTAAACCGGCCCGGCCGGCGTATCGGCGACGCCGTCGCCGCGATGGCCGAGGCGCGCGATGGTGAATTGCTCAGTCACGCTCCGCCCCGAGCAGAAATTCGGCATTGCCGTCGCCGCCGGCGATCGGCGAGGGGATGACGCCGAGCACGCGCCAGCCCAGCGCGGTGACGAAGGCCGAGATGTCGGCGCAGACCGCGGCGTGCACGGCGGGATCGTGCACGATGCCTTTCTTCACCTTCGCCGGCCCGGCCTCGAACTGCGGCTTGATCAACGCGACGACTTGCGTGCGGTGCGCTACGAGCTTGAGCGCCGTCGGCAAAATCAGCCTCAGCGAAATAAAGCTGACGTCGATCGTCACCAGGTCCGGCGTCGCACGAAACGTGGCCGGCGTGCAGGCGCGGATGTCCGTTTCTTCCAAAGATACGATATCGGGTCGTGAGCGCAGGCTCTCGTGCAATTGTCCGCGCCCGACGTCGATGGCGTAAACGAGCCTGGCGCCGCGTTCGAGCAGCACCTGCGTGAAGCCGCCGGTGGAAGCGCCGATATCGAGGCAGACGCGGCCCTTCGGATCGAAGCCGAAATGGTCGAGCGCCGCGGCGAGTTTGACGCCGCCGCGTGACACGTAAGGATGCGCCGGGCTTGCGCGCAGCGCGGCATCGACGGCGATTTCGTCCGAGGCCTTGCGCACGACCGCGTCGTTGACGCTGACCAGGCCGGCCTCGATCGCAGCCTGCGCCTTGGTGCGGCTGTCGAACAGGCCGCGCTCGACCAAGAGACGATCGATGCGGTCTTTTTTCGCCGACACCGGCCTACGCCAGCTTCACCGTCTCGGCGGCGGCATCTTTGCCGAGGGCCTCGAAGGCCTTGGCGACGATGCCGCGGGTGTCGAGGCCGGCCTTGGCGTACATCGCGGCGGGGGTGTCCTGGTCGATGAAGACGTCGGGCAGGAGCATGCAGCGCACCTTGAGG
>DATJVE010000157.1:0-4942 GCA_035501975.1 Pseudolabrys sp. | reverse complement strand
TCGGCGGAAAGCGTGCTCGGCGCTTCGCAGGCGGTGGAAGCCGCCGCCGCCGAACTGCGCCGCGAGGTCGAAGGCTTCCTCGCCGGCGTCGCGGCCTGAGCGCCGAGCCCACGTTCCCGCGCCAGCGGCAAAGCAGAAATTCTTTTGCAAATTGGGTAGCCGCTTTCACGGAGCGGAAAAATGAGAGCTATTTTCGCCCTTTCAAAATCGAATTTTATCACGCTTGATGCATCCGCCTGCCGGCTCAGGTAGTTTGCCAGGCAAGCGCTGTTGAGCGGAGACGGAAATGCGGTTGGGTTACTTCACCATGCCGGTGCATCCCATCGGCCGCGACTGGACGCAGACGCTGCGCGAGGACCGCGAGGCGATTATCCTCGCCGACAAGCTCGGCTTCTACGATGCCTTCGTTGGCGAGCACCTGACCGACGCCTGTGAGAACATCACCAACAGCATGCTATTCCAGGCGACGCTGATTCACGACACCAAGCGGATCAAGCTCGCCACCGGCACTACCAATCTGGCGCAGATGCACCCGGTGGTGATCGCGGTGAATGCGGCGATGTTCGATCACCTGGCGCAGGGCCGCTTTATCATGGGCGTTTCGCCCGGCGCGCTGCCCTCTGACTGCGAGGCGATCGGGATTCTCGACGATGACCGCAACAAGATCTTCGCCGACGCGATCGACGTGATCCTGGCGGTGTGGGAGCGCGATCCGCCCTATGACATCGAGTTTCCCGGCAACCGCTTCAAGGTGTCATTCGCGCGCAGCGCCGCGCTGCATCTCGGCGTCGGCATCATGGGCAAACCGTACCAGAAGCCGCGGCCGGAGATCGTCGGCACGGTGGTGGCGCCGTTCTCGCCCGGCGTGGCTCTGATGGGCAAGCGCGACTTCCATCCGCTGTCGGCGAACTTCCTGCTCGCCAAGCATCTCAAGTCGCACTGGACGAACTACGCCAAGGGCAAGGCCGAGGCTGGTGAGAAGGCCGACGTCAACGACTGGCGCGTCGCGCGCACGATCTTCGTCGCCGACGACGACAAGACGGCGTTGCGCTACGGCCGCGAGGACGCGCGCAGCCCGTACCGCTTCTACTTCGAGCAGATGCGCGCCAAGATGAAGAAGGGCAACCGGCTCTACGTGTTCAAGACCTACAAGGAGCAGGGCGACGAGGAGATCACGCACGACTATGTCATGGAGCACTGCGTGTTCCACGGCACGGTCAACAAGGTGGTCGATCAGATTCTGGCGATGCGCGAGGAGACCGGCGAGTTCGGCGAATTGGTCTATGCCGGCATGGACTGGGTCGATCCGGCGCTCGCCAAGCGCTCGATGCAGTTGATGGCCGAAGAAGTAATGCCGCGCGTCAACGCGGCGATCGGCAAATCGGCAAGCGCCGCGGCGGTGACTGCAGCGGGTTAGGCCTATCGGTCACCCGTGGATCATCCGCAGAACGACCCCCGCCAGCGCGCCGATCACCAGCGCGCCGGAGGCAAAAGCCTGAATCGAAAAGCCGCGGTGGCGCTGTTCGGCGGCCGCGCTATAGCCGCGGATATAAAGAACGCGGCCGCCGATCCACACCAGCCCGAGCACCGCGGCAGCCCCGTCGTTGACGTAGAGCGCGAACAGCCACAACGCCGGGAGGAAGATCGGCATCCATTCCAGCGTGTTCATCTGCACGCGGAATACGCGCTCGAACTCGGCATTGCCGGTCGTTGCCGGCGCCGACACGCCGTATTTGCCGCGCGCCCGCGCGACCATGATGCCGGTGTAGAAATACAGCAGCACGGCGAGCAACGTGACCAGCGCGGTGTAGTGCGGCATGTTCAAATTCCTCTGTTCTTTGATCCGTCGTCCTGAGGTGCGAGCGAAGCGAGCCTCGAAGGATGACGGTAGCAAATCTACACCGACAGCGGCTCCGTGCCCAATTCGGCATAGAGCCCGTGCTTGGCGCCGTCGCTAAACTTGACGCCGTGGCCGAGTTCGATCGCCACCGAGCGCACGCGCTGCGCGTTGGGCTCGGTCGCCGGCACCGGCTTGCCTTCGGCGGCATCCTTGGCCGCGCGCAGCATCAGCTTGCGCGTCAGGATGATGCCGGCGTCGGTCGCACACAGATGCTCGACGGTGCGGTCCTGGATCGGCCCCATGCTTTCCTGAATCGAGGCATCCTGCATGGCGATGCCGTCGACGCCGGTCGCGCTATGGCCGTGCCGCTGCGCTTCGCGGTCCATCAGGTAATTGTTCGATTTGTTGGCGAGCGGGATGAAAGTACCCGGCACGTATTTGACGTGAATGCCCTCGCCGTCGCGCATGGCGGCGACTTCCGACTCCTTGAGCGCACGGTTCGGGTGATAATTGATGCTCCAGGCCCAGCAATTCTCGTCGTCGATCGGCACCCAGGCATGCGCGCCGAGCGGATGACCGGCGCGCGGCGGGATGATGGTGTACCAGGGCATGATCCAGGGCGTGATGCGCCAATAATATTTGCCCGCCTCGGCGTTGCGCCGTGCGCCGATCAACAGGCCGCCGGAGAACTCCTCGACCTCGAACAGCGGCATGCGGTCCTGCTCGTTGTATTTGTTGCCCTTCGAGCCCTTGAACAGCGGGTCCTTGTTGAGCTCGGAGCCGTGCAGCCAGGACACGTGGCTGGAATCGATGCCGCCTTCCATGGCCTGCAGATAATTGCACTCCTGCAGGCGCTTCGACACGAAGCGCTGCTCGGGTTTCACGTCGGTCCATTCCAGCGCCGGCGGCGGCGGCTGCAAGGCGGGCGGACCCATATAGGCCCAGACGATGCCGGCCTTTTCGATGCAGGGATAAGATTTCAGCTTGATGTTCTTGCGGAAGCCAGAGCCCTCCGGCTCCGACGGGAGGTCGGTGCATTGCCCGGTGATGTCGTATTTCCAACCGTGGTAATGGCAGCGAATGCCGCAGTCGGCGCTTTCGCCGAACCACAGCGAGACGCCGCGGTGCGCGCAGAATTCGTCGATCAGGCCGACGCGGCCCTTGCTGTCGCGGAAGCCGATGAGCTTTTCGCCCATCAGCTTGACCCTGAGCGGCGGGCAATCCGGCTCGGGCAGTTCTTCGCTGAGCAGGAACGGCGCCCAGTAGCGGCGCAACAATTTGCCCATCAGCGTGCCGGGGCCGATGCGGCAGAGCTGGTCGTTCTGTTCACGCGACATCATGGCGACGTTTCCTCAAATTTTGTTATGCTTCTCGGACAGCGCGGGCGGCCATTATAGGCAGCCGCGACGCCTAAGAAAGACGCTCATGGACTTGCCGCGCATCGCCATCGCCACCGGAGACCCGGCCGGGATCGGCCCGGAAATCGCGCTCAAGGCCGCGCTCGACCGCCGCGTGACGGCGATCTGCCGACCGCTGCTGGTCGGGGATCCGGCCACCGTGGAACTGCACGCGAAGGCGGCCGGTCTTGCGCTGCGATTGCACGTCATCGGCAATGCGAGCGACGCTGCATGGTCGAATGGCGCGCTCAATCTGCTCGACGCCGGCGACGGCGCCAACGCGCCGCCGGTTTTCGGCAAGGTCGATGCCGCCTATGGCCGCGCCTCGCTCGCCGCTGCGCGTCGCGCCATCCAATGCGCGCTAGCGGGCGATGCCGAAGCCGTGGTGGCGGCGCCGCAGACCGAGCGCTCGATCGCCGCCGCCGGCATCGCCTTCGACGGCTATCCCTCGTTCGTCGCGCGCGAGACCGGCACTCCGGTCAACGATGTCTATCTGATGATCTGCTTCGACGAGGCGCGCATCGTGCACGCGACCTTACACGTGAGCGTGCGCGAGGCGCTGGCGCTGATTACGCGCGAGCGGATCGAACGCGTGATCCGCGTGACCGACGTAGCCCTCAAGCGGCTCGGCATCGCGCAACCGAAGATTTATGTCGGCGGGCTCAATCCGCACGCCGGCGAAGAGGGAATGTTCGGCCGCGACGAGATCGAAATCATCGCGCCGGCCATTCAAAGCGCGGCGCAGAACGGCGTCGACGTGTCAGGTCCGTTCGGCGCCGACACCATGTTCCGCAAGAAAGGCTCGGACGCGTTTATCGTGATGCTTCACGACCAAGGCCACATCGCCGCCAAGCTGCAGGCCTTCAACCGCACCGCGGGCTTGTCGATCGGCTCGCCGATTCTGTTCTCCTCGGTCGCGCATGGCAGCGCGCACGACATCGCGGGCAAAGGCGTCGCCGACCCCGGCGCCATGATCGAAGCGATCACGCGGCTGGCGAGCATTTCTCCCGCCCCGTGAAAAGGGAGCGTCGGGGTGGGGGTCATCCCACCCACGCGAACACATGAAAATTTGAAAGACCCCCACCCGCCCGCCTGCGCGACGCTCCGGCGGGTGACCTCCCCCTTGCAGGGGGAGGTGAAAGAAAATCAGTGCGCCGCGGGCAGCGGGGCCGCCGAGATCGCCGCACCGTTTGGCTGCGGCGGCGCCATCGGGTTGGCGGGCGGCGCGGCGGCGCCGGTTTGGGCCACCGTCTCCGCCGGCGGCGGAGAGCCCGGCAGCACGACCACGCGCGTGCCGACCTGCACGCGGCTGTAGAGATCCTCGACGTCCTCGTTGAGCATGCCGACGCAGCCCGACGACACATAATGGCCGATAGTCGACGGCTGATTGGTGCCGTGGATGCGGTAGAGCGTGTGGCCGAGATACATGGCGCGCGCGCCGAGCGGATTGCCTGGGCCGCCCGCCATCACGCGCGGCAGATAGGGCTGCCGCTCGATCATTTCCGCCGGCGGGAACCAGTCCGGCCATTCCTTCATCTTGGAAATGCGCTCGGTGCCGGTCCAGGTGAAACCCTCGCGGCCGACGCGCACGCCGTAGCGGATCGCCTTGCCGCCGCCGAGCACCAGATAGAGGTAGGTGTGCGCGGTATCGACGATGATGGTTCCGGCCGGCTCCTTGGTCGAGTAGTCGACGAGCTGCTTGCGC
>DATJVE010000156.1:0-11579 GCA_035501975.1 Pseudolabrys sp. | reverse complement strand
CTTGTCGGCGTCGTGGCTGAGCGTGGACTTGAGCGCGGCCAGCAACTGGTCGTCGTCGAACGGCTTCTCCAGGAAATCGACGGCGCCGAGCTTCATCGCGTCGACCGCGAGCGAGATGTCGCCGTGGCCGGTGATGACGATCACCGGGATGTCGGCGCTGGTCTCCTTGACGCGGCGCAGGAGATCGATGCCGGTAATCTCCGGCATGCGCACGTCGGTGATGACGCAGCCGGATTTGATGTCCGGCAGTACGTCGAGGAAGGCCTTGCCCGACTCGAAGCCGCGCACCGTATAGCCGGCGGTTTTCAAAAGGAACTCCAGCGACTGCCGCACGGCATCGTCGTCGTCGATCACATAGATGACCGGCTCAGGCTGCATCGTCGACATCCTCTTCATTGACGATCGGCAGAGTGAAATGGAAGATCGTTCCGCCGGTCGGATTGGGCTCCACCCAGATGCGTCCGTTGTGCGCTTCTATGATGGTGCGCGAGATCGACAGGCCGACCCCCATGCCCTGCCGTTTGGTGGTGATGAAGGGCTGAAACAATTGCTCGGCAATCTCGGGCGCGATGCCCGAGCCGCTGTCGGCCACGCTGACGCGCGCATGGCCGTCGTCTTCCGACGTGGTGATGACGAGGTCGCGCGCCGGTGAGCTTTCCATCGACTCCATGGCGTTGCGGATCAGATTGAGCATGACCTGCTGCACCTGCACGCGGTCGGCGATCACCAGATCGATCTGCGGATCGAACTGGAATTGCACGCGGATGCCGAGGTCCTTGACGCCGACCAGCGCCAGCGCACTCGCTTCCTCGACCAGCTTGGTGATGCTTTCCACCCGCCGTTCGCTTTCGCCGCGCGCGACGAAATCGCGCAAGCGCCGGATGATCTGCCCCGCGCGCATGGCCTGGTCGGCCGCCTTATCCAGGGCGTCGCGCATGGAGACGAACTTTTCGTCGCTCACGTCCTCGAGCAGGCGCCGCGAGCCCCTCAGATAATTGGCGATCGCCGAGAGCGGCTGGTTGAGCTCGTGCGCGAGCGTCGAGGCCATCTCGCCCATCGCGGTGAGGCGGGAAATGTGCACCAGCTCGGACTGCAATTCCTGCAGGCGTGCTTCGGTCTGCTGGCGCTCGGTCAAGTCGCGGATGAAGCCGGTGAAGAATCGCTGGTTGCCCGATTTCATTTCGCCGACCGCGAGTTCCATCGGGAAGGTCGAGCCGTCCTTGCGCTGGCCGACCACCACGCGGCCGATGCCGATAATGCGGCGCTCGCCGGTGGTCATATAGCGATTCAAATAACCGTCGTGGGCCTCGCGATAGGGCGAGGGCATCAACGTTCTCACATTCTGCCCGATCGCGTCGGCGGAGCGGCAGCCGAACAGCCGCTCGGCGGCGCTGGAAAACGACTGGATGACGCCATGCTCGTCGATCACGATCATCGCTTCCGGCACGGTGTCGAGAATCGACTGCAGATGCGCCTCGCGCGCCCGCGCGTCGTGCGTCATGACCAGCGCGCGCCGCCGGCTGCGGTGAAGCAACTCGCCGCCCCAGGCGACGCCGATCGCTGTGACGACAAAAACCGCGCTGTTGACGAGGCCGAATTCCGACCACTTGGCCGGCGCTCCAAGCGTGAGGAAAACCGCGCCGACGCTGAGAATCGTCGCCAGCAAAGCCGGGCCAAGCCCGCCGATTCCGGCGCAAATCAGCACCGGCGGCATGAAGTAGAGAAAGACCGCCTCGTTCGGAAAATACGGCGTGAGCAGGCTGCGCGCCGCCAAAGCCAGCGCGACGGTGGTCGGAGCAATTCCATAGCGCAAGATCCGGCCCCGTTCGGAGGCCGGATTCGCTGCAGTTTGTGTCGATATATCAGACATTTAACCCGGCATACCTGTCCCGGCGCGAGCGCCCGCTTCGCCTCCGGTAAACCCCCTATGGAGATTATCTGAATTTCAGGCAAGCGGCTCCAGGGGTATCCACGCGCTACCGAATTTATCGAGGACCCGCGCCATGCTCACCCAGACGATGACCCATCGGAGCTCTTCGCGTCAGCCGGCCGCTCATGTTGCGCATCCCTTTCCGGAAATGATGTCTCACTCGTTGGGCACCTCGGTCGAATTGATGGGCGCGCCGATGCCCTTCGCGCGCAACGCCGAGATCTACGGCGAAAACGAACCGGCCGAATACCTCTATAAAGTGGTGAGCGGCAGCATCCGCACCTACAAGGTGCTCAACGACGGCCGCCGCCAGATCGGCGCCTTCTATCTGCCCGGCGACGTGTTCGGCCTCGAAGTCGGCGACGAGCACACTTTCTCCGCCGAAGCGATCGTGAATTCGAAGGTCCTCGTCATCAAGCGCAGCGCCCTGGTTGGTATGGCATCGCGCGACACCGAAATCGCCCGCAAGCTGTGGACCATGACCGCCAGCGAGCTGCATCGTGTGCAGGCCCACATCCTGCTGCTGATCAAGACCGCGCAGGAGCGCGTGGCCGGCTTCCTGCTGGAAATGGCCTCCCGCGTTCCGGTCGGCAACGAAATCGATCTGCCGATGTCGCGCCAGGATATCGCCGACTATCTCGGCCTCACCATCGAGACCGTGTCGCGCACGCTCACCCAGCTCGAAAACACCGCGGCGATCGCGGTGCCCAGCTCCCGCCGCATCGTGTTGCGCAACCGCGCGGCCCTCAACCGCTTAAACGCATAGACCTCCTGCGTTTTACTGCCGAACGTCGTTCTCCCTGATAATGTTCGGCTAAACTGCCCCGGCACCCCTCGCCGGGGCATTTTTTTGTGCGGCCGCTGCGCGCCCCAGAATTCGTTGTCGCCTTATCACCGGCATAGTAGCGTTTCGCGGAAACGTGATCGCATCCGGCCGGGGGAAGCCGCATGACGAATTTCGACGGGGTGGTCATTGGCGCCGGCCACAACGGCTTGACGCTCGCCGCCTATCTCGCGCGCGCCGGACTGAGGATCGCCGTCCTCGAACGCAATCCGCGGCTGGGCGGCGGCTGCAGCACGGACGGCGACCGTCTGCCCGGCCATCGGCTCAACCTGCATGCCAATTTCTACATGGGTCTCGGGCTGTGCCCGCTGCTGCAGGATCTCGAGCTTTATCGCTACGGCTTTTCCTATATCGAACCGCCGGTGCAGCAGGCGGCCGTGTTCCGCGACGGCACCGCCATCGTCATCTACAAAGATCTCGACAAGAGTTGCGCCTCGCTGGCACGCTTTTCCAAACAGGACGCCGAGACCTTCCGCCAGCTCTGGCACACCTACTGCGTCGAGATGCGGCCGCTCTTGGTCTCGCTGCTCTACAACGCGCCGATGCCGCGCGAGCAACTGCTCGACCGGCTGAGCGGTCCCAAGGCGAAGGAACTGCTGTCGCACGCGCAGCACGATCTGTTCAGCGTGGTGCGCAAGCACTTCGTCGACGAGCGCATCCGCACGCTGTTTACTTCATATATGCACGTTATCACCACCGAAAACGTGCCGGGCGCCGGTATCGTCTTCCCGGCGATCTTCGCCAATATCGCGAGCTTCACGCTGCCGGTCGGCGGGGCGGTGTCGCTGGTCGCCGCGCTGGCGCGAGTAGTGGAGGCGGGCGGCGGCGAGGTCATCACCGGCGCCGACGTCAAGGAGATCAAGATCGAAAGCGGCCGCGCCACCGGCGTACGGCTCGCCGACGGCCGGTTTGTCGGCGGGAGCAAATTTGTCGCCAGCGCCATCGACTTCCCTTCGACCGTGCAGATGGCCGGCGAGGAGCTGTTCCCGCAAGCCGTGCGCGAGAAGGCCAAGGCTTGGCATTGGGGCAATCACAGTCTGGTCACCTTGCATCTGGGCTTGAAGAATCCGCCGGCCTATCGCGCCGCCGCCTTCGATGCCGACGTTGCGCGCGCCTACAACGTCTTCTTCGGCATGGACCATATCGAAGAGGTGGCGAGCTGCTTCGACGACTGCGCGGCGAAGAAATTCCCCAAGGTGCTGATGGGAAACGGCGCCTGCAACAGCCAGTTCGACCCGACCTATGCGCCGCCCGGCCGTCATACCGCGTTCTGGTGGCCGTTCGCGCCCTACGCGGTCGACGGCGCGGTGGACAATTGGGAAAAGAACCGCGCCGACTATACGCAACGCGTGCTCGATTACTGGCGCGTTTACGCCTCCAATCTCGACGGCGACAATCTCCTCGGCAGCACCCTGTTCACGCCGCTGGATATCGAGCGGCTCAACCGCAACATGCGGCAGGCGGCCGTGCGCATGGGCGCCTATGTGCCCAACCAGCTCGGCATCAACCGGCCGCATCCGCTCATGCCCGGCTCGCGCACGCCGGTGGAAGGGCTCTATCTGTGCGGCTCGTCCTCGGGCAACGGCGGCGGCGTCAATGGCGCGCCCGGCTATATCGCGGCCAATGCCATTGCCGACGATCTGCGGCTCAAGCGGGCCTGGACTCCGGTCGCCGCGCCGGAATGGACGCATTGACGGCCTCACCTCTGCTTGCGCGCGGGGAGAGGGCAAGAAGCCACCGCAATGGAAGCACCGGTCCCGCAGCAGGATTGACCTGAATCAACGGCGATCCGCCGCTTTGGTGGTAGCGTTTTGCGTGAAATAACGGAGGCCGCCATGAAAGCCGAAGATGTGATGACGCGCGAGGTGATCTCGATCGATCCGGACTCGACCGTATTGCAGGCGGCGCGGCTGATGCTGCAGCATCACATCAGCGGCCTGCCGGTGATCGACAAGGACGGCAACCTGGTCGGCGTTGTGTCGGAAGGCGACTTCCTGCGCCGCCGCGAGACGCGGACGGAAAAGCGACGCTCGCGCTGGCTCGAGTTCCTGATGGGCCCCGGCCGCATCGCCGCCGAATACAGCCATTCGCATGGCAGCAAGGTGTCCGAGGTGATGAGCACGCACGTGCACAGCGTCGACGTGTCCACGCCGATCGAGGACATCGTCGATCTGATGGAGCGCTACCGGATCAAACGCGTGCCGGTGCTGTGCGGCGGACTTGTGGTCGGCATCATCACGCGCTCGAACCTGATGCACGCCATGGTCAGCTTGGCGCGCGTGGCGCAGCCGGGCGCGACCGATGACGCCGGCATCCGGGGACAGTTGCTCGCCGAGATCGAGAAAGAGCAGTGGGCGCCGGCGGCGAGCATCAACGTGGTGGTGCATGACGGCGTCGTGGAATTGTGGGGCGTGATCATCGATGAACGCCAGCGCGAGGCGCTCAAAGTCGCCGCCGAGAACATCGCCGGCGTCAAGGAGATCAAAGACCATCTGGTGTGGGTCGAGCCGACTTCCGGCGTCACCATCGAGCCCACGGATAATGCGCTAACGCATTAGCGGCGCGGGAATATTTTTCCGCCGCCCGCCAGCCACGCGGGCGCGGCGTTTATTTATCAGGCTTTGACCTACCACAAGGAACTGCCAGCGCTTTTGTGTATTAGGGGGTTGACGCCACCACAAGATGGCGCCGCACGAATGCGGAGGTGTCCCATGAATCTCAAGTCACTCATACCGATCGGCCGCGACCGCAATGTCGCCCGCAGCGATAATCCGTTCATGTCGCTGCAGCGCGAGATCGACCGGTTGTTCGACGACTTCACGCGGGGTTTCCCCGCGTTTTCCAACGGCGGGGCCGTCGCCGAGCTCTTGCCGAACATGGACGTGACCGAGACCGACAAGCAGATCGAAATCACCGCCGAATTGCCCGGCCTCGAGGAAAAGGACGTGCAGGTCAACCTTGCCGACAACGTCCTCACGATCCGCGGCGAGAAGAAGGCGGAAAAGGAAGAGAAGGACAAAACCTACCGGCTGGTTGAGCGCAGCTATGGCGCCTTCGTGCGTTCGCTCGAATTGCCGGAAGGCATCGATGCCAATGCCATCAAGGCAACCATCGACAACGGCCTGCTCAAAGTGACGGTGCCCAAACCGGCGCCGGCGCAAGTCAAGAAGATCGACGTCAAAGCCGCCGCGTAAACGCAAGCCGCGCGTGTCGAGAAACGTCCCCGCGGCCTTCCAGCCGCGGGGCCGCGCCGTTTTGCGTCTCGCGTGCGAATAGCCACCTGCCCGTTACCGCCGGATATCGTCTAGGCGCCAGAAACGTCACGGCTTTTTTGACGTGCCGCAAGGCGCACAACGGCAACTTGTGCAGGCTTGGACCGACGCTTTCCTCAAGGAGGAACCGATGTCCACCCTCACGCAGTCCACGATTCCTGCCGCCGCGCGGCCGGCGGCAAAGGAATCAAATTGGCTCAAGTCGAACTGGGGCTTGTTCGCCGCGGTCGCGGCGCTCGTCGTCGTTCTCTTGCTGCCGACACCCGCCGGCTTGCCGGTCGCCGGCCATCGCATGCTGGCGATTCTGGCCTTCGCCGTCATCGTCTGGATGACCGAGGCCATCGATTACGCCGTCTCGGCGATCGTGATCGCGGCGCTGATGGCGTTCTTGCTCGGCCTCGCGCCGAGCGTCGCCAATCCCAAGGTCTTGATGGGCACCAGCGCGGCGCTGACGCTGGCCTTCGGCGGCTTCGCCAATACCGCACTGGTGCTGGTCGCCGCGGCACTGTTCCTCGCCGCCGCCATGACGGTGACCGGCCTCGACAAGCGCATCGCACTCACCATCCTGTCGCGCGTCGGCACCGAGACCCGCCACGTGGTGGTCGGCACCATCCTGGTCGGCTTCGTGATCGCCTTCATGGTGCCGTCGACCACCGCGCGCGTCGCCTGCCTGGTGCCGATCACGCTCGGCATCATCGCCGCCTACGGCGTCAACAAGCGCGGCGCCTTCGCTTCGATGCTGATGATCACCACCGTGCAGACCGCCAGCATCTGGAACGTCGGAATCAAGACCGCGGCGGCGCAGAACATGGTCGCCATCGGCTTTATCGAGAAGACCTTCAACCAGACCATCACCTGGCTCGATTGGCTGGTCGCCGCCGCGCCGTTCGGCGTCCTGATGTCGATCGCGCTCTACTTCGTGATGACGCGGATGATGCCGCCCGAAGTCGTCGAAGTTCCTGGCGGCCGCGAGGGCATTCGCAAATCGCTGGCCGCGCTTGGGCGGACCAAGGCCTCCGAGTGGAAATTGCTCGTGCTGTCGATCGTCTTGATCGGGTTCTGGGCGACCGAAGGCATCCTGCATAATTTCGACACCAGCACCACCACCATCACCGCGGTCGCGCTGATGTTCATGCCGGGCTTCGGCATTCTCACCTGGAAGGATGCCCAGGGGCGCATTCCCTGGGGCACCGTCATCCTGTTTGGCATCGGCATCAGCCTGGGCACCGCGCTCCTGCAGACCAACGCGGCAACCTGGCTCGCCAACATCGTCGTCGCCGAGTTCGGGCTGAAGAACGCGAGCGTGCTATTCATCCTCGCGGTGATGAGCCTGTTCCTGGTCGTGATCCATCTCGGCTTCGCCAGCGCCACCGCGCTTGCCTCCGCGATGATCCCGATCGTGATCGCCGTGCTCAAGGGCGTGGCCACCCCCGGCATCAACATCATCGGCATGACGATGCTGCTGCAGTTCGTGGTCAGCTTCGGCTTCATCCTGGTGGTGAACGCGCCGCAGAACATGGTCGCCTACGGCACCGAGACGTTCAACGCACGCGACTTCGTGCGCACCGGCTTCGTGCTGACGATCATCGCGCTCGCGCTGGTGATGGTGCTCGGCGCCACCTACTGGCACTGGCTCGGCTACGCCTGAGCGGAGTAACGCCGTGGCGCGCACTTCGGTCGCGATTGTGTTCGCCGGGAGCGGCGGTGCCGGTGCGATGACCGCCGGCACCGTTCTGCTGCGCGCTGCCGCGCACGCTGGCTATTACGGCCTGATGACGCAATTGTTTGGGCCGCAGGTGCGCGGCGGCGAGGCGGCGGCGCTGATCCAGATCGCGACCGAGCCGGTCGAGGCGCAGCCCAATCGTTTCGATCTGTTCGTCGCGCTCGACTGGGACAAGGTCGAGCAGTTCAGCGCTGAGATCCCGCTCGATGGCGCCTCCGCGATCCTCGCCGATCCCGCGGCCGGACCGGTGCCGCCAAGCGTCGCCAAGTCGAAGGCGCGCGTGGTCGCGCTGGCGTTTGGCGATCGGCATGGCACGCTGCTGGAGCACGGGGTCGGCGGCCGGCGGGTGAACATGTTCGCTGCCGGCGTTGCCGCCGCGCTGGCCGGCGTCAACGAACGTCACCTGATGGCGGCCATCGAAGCCGTGCTCGGCGGTAAAGCGGCCGCCGCGGCCGCGGCAAACGAAGCGGCCGCCGCGTCCGGCGTTGCCGCTGCCGCAGGCCTGACGCTCAATCTGCGGCTCGATCCGCCGCGGCCGGCATCGCAACGGTGGCTGATCAGCGGCAATCAGGCGCTCGCGCTCGGCGCGCTGCGCGGCGGCGTGCGTTTCGTCGGCTGCTATCCGATCACGCCGGCAACCGACCTGGTCGAATGGCTGGCGCCGGAAATCCGCAAGCTTGGCGGCCGGCTGGTGCAGGCCGAGGACGAACTCGCCGCCATCAACATGACGCTGGGCGCTTCCTACGGCGGCATCCCGGCAATGACGGTGACCTCGGGTCCCGGCATCTCGCTGATGGGCGAGACGCTCGGGCTCGCGGTCGCGGCCGAGATCCCGGCCGTGGTGGTCGATGTCATGCGGGCGGGGCCTTCCACCGGCATCGCCTCGAAGACGGAGCAGAGCGACGTCAACATCGCCATTTACGGCGGTCATGGCGATGCGCCGCGCGTGGTGCTGGCGCCGATCTCGGTGGCCGATTGCCTGAACACCGCCGAATACGCGGTCTATGTGGCGGAGTCCCTGCAGACCCCGGTCATCGTGCTGTCCGACCAGGCGCTCGGCCAGGCGCGCACGGTGATCGTTGCGAACGGCAAGCGGCCGAAGCCGCTCAAGCGCCGCACCAATGGCGCGCCGCCGGGCACGCCTTTGTTCAAGCGTTATGCCGTCGACAGCGACCCGCTAACGGCGATGCCGGTGCCGGGCACGCCCGGCTATCAGTGGGTCGCCGAAGGGCTCACGCATAACGAAGTGGGGCTGCCGGCGAGCGGGGCCGGCATGCATGTCGCCCAGATCAACAAGCGCGCGCGCAAATTGCAGCGTTTCGATCCCGGCGAGTTGTGGGGCGAGAATTGGGGCGAGGGCGATACCGTCCTGCTGGTCTTTGGCTCCAGCGTCGGGCCGGCGCGCGTGGCAGCCGCGCGTCTGGCGGCGGCGGGGCGGCCGGTTCGCGTGGTGGCTTTGCGGCTCCTGTCGCCGCTGCCGTTGCAGGCGATCGCCCGCGCCCTGCACGGTGCGCGCCGCGTCATTGTCGTCGAGCAGAACCACGGCGCCCAGCTCTATCGTCATCTGCTCGGCCAGAAAGCGATTGCGCCGAGCGCCGAAAGCGTGGCGCGGCCGGGGCCGTTGCCGTTCCGGCCGGCCGAGATCGCCTCCTATGTCATGTGACGGAACGAGATCATGAGTGACATGACAATCGATGCAGCGGCGAATCCAAGCCAACACGCCACGAAGCTGACGGCCAAGGACTTCTCATCCGGCGCGCACCCGGTCTGGTGCCCGGGCTGCGGCGACTTCGGCGTCATCGCCGCGCTCGAACGCGGGCTCGTCAAGCACGGCCGCCCGCCGCATGAGGTCGTTCTGGTCTCCGGCATCGGCTGCTCGTCGCGGCTGCCGGCCTATACCAGCTGCTACGGATTCCACGGCGTGCATGGCCGCGCCTTGGCGGTGGCCACCGGCCTCAAGCTGATGCGGCCGGATCTCGAAGTGATCGCCGTCGGCGGCGACGGCGACGGCTATTCCATCGGCGGCAACCATTTCATCCATGCCTGCCGGCGCAACGTCGACATGCTCTATGTAGTCATGGACAACCGCGTCTACGGCATGACCAAGGGTCAGCCGTCGCCGACCACCGAGCCGGATTGGGACAGCCGCATCGCGCCCGGCGGCGCCGGCGTGCGGCCGTTCAACCCGCTGCAGCTTGGCATCGCCGCGGGGGCGAATTTCGTGGCGCGTGGATTCGCCGGCGATCCGGACGGGCTCGCCGAGCTGATCGTCGATGGTATCCGCTGGCCGGGCTTTGCCCTGCTCGAGGTGCTCAGCCCTTGCGTCACCTATCGCCCGGAGCAGACGGCCTGGAAAAAGATGGTGCGCGCGGCGGCGGCGCCGGCGGAGTCCGATCCCCTGCGCGCCACCGCCCGGGTGCTTTCCGACGACGGCTTCAGTCTCGGCGTGTTCTATCGCGCGGAATCGCCGCCAGCTCCGCCGGTGGAAATAGCCACCGGCACGGTCGGCGAGGTCGAGCGGCAATTCGCGCTCGGCGCCTGACTTCGAGTTGCCGCGCCGTGGACCGGCGATGAAGCCGGACCGGCCGCTTAAACATATTATTTATCTAATATTTCCTTCGGAAAAGCGCGTCGGGCCGCGTGCAAAGCGCAGGGCAATTGACCTGCGTCAAAAACGGCGCCGGGGCCTTGGCGGATATTCGACCGCTATGGCCCTGCGTTGTCCGGGCCTGCCAGACATCGGGAACAACGGGATCACAGAATGGCGAACGCGCTCGCTCCACAAAAGACGATGACCCTCGGCGAGGGAGGCCTGGCGATCGCATTTACGGCGCTGGCGATCCTATCGATCGTGGTCGCGGCCAAGGCCTATACGCCGGAATATGCCTTCCACGCCTATCTGTTCACCGCCGCCAGCATCGCCGCGGTGTTCGCGATCATCAACCGCTATTACGACCGCCCAGCCGCGGCCGAGCCGCTGACCATCGGCGGCAAGCCGAACTACAATTTCGGCCCGGTCAAGTTCGCCACCGTCGCCGGCGTGTTCTGGGGCATCGCCGGCTTTGCCGTCGGCCTCTACATCGCCAGCGAGCTCGCCTGGCCGATCCTCAATCTCGATCTGCCGTGGACCACATTCGGGCGCTTGCGTCCGCTGCACACCTCGGCGGTGATCTTCGCCTTCGGCGGCAACGTGCTGATCGCCACCTCGTTCTACGTCGTGCAGCGCACCTCGCGCGCCCGCCTCGCCGGGGATTTGGCGCCCTGGTTCGTCGTGCTCGGCTACAATTTCTTCATCGTCATCGCCGGCACCGGCTATCTGCTCGGTATCACGCAGTCGAAGGAATACGCCGAGCCGGAATGGTATGCCGATTTGTGGCTGACGGTCGTGTGGGTGACCTATCTGCTGGTCTTCCTCGGCACCATCATGCGGCGCACCGAGCCGCACATCTACGTCGCCAACTGGTTCTATCTCGCCTTCATCATCACTATCGCGGTGCTGCACCTCGGCAATAACTCGGCGGTGCCGGTGTCGATCTTCTCGTCCAAGTCCTACATCGTCTGGTCGGGCGTGCAGGACGCCATGGTGCAGTGGTGGTACGGCCACAACGCGGTCGGCTTCTTCCTCACCGCCGGCTTCCTGGCGATGATGTACTACTTCATCCCCAAGCGCGCCGAGCGGCCGGTCTATTCCTACCGGCTGTCGATCATCCACTTCTGGGCGCTGATCTTCCTCTACATCTGGGCCGGCCCGCATCACCTGCACTACACCGCGCTGCCCGATTGGGCGCAGACGCTGGGCATGACCTTCTC
>DATJVE010000155.1:0-9966 GCA_035501975.1 Pseudolabrys sp. | reverse complement strand
TTGTCTGCTATTGCCGGCTCAGCCATCGCGCCACCATCGCTTGGCTCGCGCTCGGTGCGATCCTCGGCCACGGCAACGTCAAGATCTATGACGGCTCGTGGACCGAGTGGGGCAGCATCGTCGGCTTTCCGATCGAGAAGTAGTCAGGCCGTCTTCTGCCGATAGGCTTCGATTTTGTCGCGTAGCGCTTGCGGTAGCGCCACCGGCTTGCGCGTCTCCAGCGACATCATCGCCGTGACCATGTGCGCGCGCAGCCGTTCCAGCCCCTCGTGATGGCAGACGATGGCAATGCCGAGCGAGGAACGACCGATGCGCTCGACCAAGAGCGTGAGCTCGATGACGTCGCCCATGCGACTCGGAATCTTGAAGTCGCAATCGATGTGCACGAAAGGGAAGCCGAACTGGCTGCCCATGATCAGCGCGGCGTAGTCGTAGCCCAGCTCTTGCGTGTACCAGTCCTCGATCAGCCCGTTGAAGATGTCGAAGTAGTGCGGGAAGTAGACGATGCCGGCGGGATCGCAGTGGGAAAACCGCACCGTCACGCTGCGGGTGAAGGCGCCTTCGGGCGGCACGAAGCGGTCCTGGAGCATAGGGCAGAGGTCCTGATACGCGCCGGTTCGCGTCCGGCGCCGATGCCTAACGCGAACGTGCCGGTGGCGCCAGAGTCGGCCTTCCGCGCTTTCACGACACGGAAATGTCGCGTCGGATTAACCACTTGTTAAAATTCGCACGACGCGCTGTGCCAATGTGGAACACCCTGGGGTTGAAGTCCCACGGTTTACGTGGTCATATTAACAATCTCTTAACCGTGTATCGCGTGCCCACGGAGTGCAAGCGTGTCCGTAGTAGCCGAGTACCACGAGGGCGCCGTCGCCCCTCGTGACGACGTCCATCCCGATCTGCCGCGCGGCATCATCGTCGGCGGCCCGCACGTGCGGGCCAAACAGACCGAAAGCTTCATCCTCTTCGGCATCTTCATGACCGGCTCGATCGCCGGCCTCACCTGGGCGTTCACGCAAGGCCTGAGCTGGATCGAGTGGTCGATGTTCGCGCTGATGTATTCGGTGACGACGTTCGGCCTCGGCATCACCGTGCATCGCTATCTCGTGCACCGCAGCTTCAAGGCCGGTCCGGTGGTCAAGTTCATTCTCTGCGCCATGGGCCAGATGACGTGCCAGGGCTCGCTGTTGAAATGGGTCGGCAATCACCGCCGCCACCATCTTTACACCGACGAAGTCGGCGATCCGCACAGCCCTTATCTCGACAGCCACGGCCGTCCGTTCACGTCCAAGCTCAAGAGCTGGGCCTACTCGAACAACGGCTGGCTGTTCGACGACACCATGACCGACAACAGCGTGTTTGCGAAGGACATGCTCGCCGATCCGATGGTGATGTTCTTCACCCGCACGCGCTGGTTCTGGTACTTCCTGTCGATGGTCGCGATTCCGGCGGTCTGGGGCTACGCCTTCGGCGGCCTGCACGCGATGTACGGCTGCATCCTGTTCGGCGGCTTCCTGCGAACCTATCTCTCGGTGATGGCGACCGCGACGGTGAACTCGGTCTGCCACAAGATCGGCTATCGCCGCTTCAAGGACACCGAGGACTCCTCGACCAATCACCTGCTGATGACGGTGCTCACCTTCGGCGAAGGCCTGCACAACAACCATCACCGCTTCCCGCGCGACGCTTACCTGTCGCAGGCCTGGTACGAGTTCGACCTCAACGGCCTGATCATTCTCGGCATGGAGAAGCTCGGCCTCGTCACCGACGTGGTGCACGCCTCCAAGGCGTATCTCGAGCGCATGGAAGGCTCGAAGTTCGACCGCTAAAGCGGCGCTTGCCTCGGCTCAAGCTTACGGCACGCGGCCTTTCACAGCGTTGGCGCGCGCGCCGGTGGTGATGCGCCCCGCCGCGTCCGCAGGCATTTCGTCGCGCGCACGCGCCCTGAGTTGCGCAATTTCGTCCTGCGACATAGCCGATAGTGCGATGCGCAGGCTTGGCGACGCCATACTCATCGTCCAGAACTCGTCGAAGTCGCGGTAGGTCCGTTGCACCACGATCTCACGCGTCTCAATTGAAAGAAGTCCCGCTCCGTCCCACAAATCCCGCATCGCGGCGCTACGCGAGGCGGCTGCGCTCGGCGGCTGCGGCATCTTGTGACCCATGGCGCGGACCCCGGCATACAGCAACTCCAGCGGAAAGCCGCCGCCGAGCATGTCCCAGGCATAGGCCGCGACGGTGCCGCCGGAGCGCACCACGCGCGTCATCTCGGCAACGCCCTTCGCCGGATCGGGGACGAAGAAGATGACCAGCGCCATAGTGGCGAGATCCAAGCCGTTGTCGGCATAAGGCAGCGCCATGGCGTCGCCCTGGCGGAACGTGGCAACATTGGCGGTGTGGCGCTGGCGCGCGAAGGCGAGTTGCCCTTCCGAGGGATCGATGCCCTGCACCTCGCTCGGCGCGCAACGTTCGACCAGAAGCTCGGTGAAGGCGCCGTTGCCGCAGCCGACATCGACGCAGCGCAGACCTTTCTGCAGATCGAGCCAATCGAGGAAGACCTCGCCAGCGAGACGGCTCCAGACGCCCATCATGTTTTCATAAGAGGCGCCATCTTCGAATTTAATCTGGGGTCCTGCCATCACACGTCCATCCATGCGCCGTTCGCGTCCGCCGACTTGAACACGGCTTCGAGCGCCGCCGCCGTCTGCAAAATGCCGGCGGGCGGGATCGGGAAGCCGCCCTGCCCGAGCACGGCCTTGGCGAAATAATCGAGGTTGCGGCCGAGTTGATTGTCGGCCGGGCGTTCGATGATTTCGGGATCGTCCTTGCCGGCGCGGCGCACGATGGCGCGCGTCTCCGACACGCTCTCGGCCCAGCAATGCTCGCCGAAGAGGGCGATGCGCCAGCGGAACGGCGTCTTAATGGTGGTGCCGAGCGTGCCGGTCGCGCCGTTCTCGAATTCGATCAACGCCGCGGTGGTATCGCCGGTCGGCAGCTTGAGCGCGCGCGCCTTGGACAGCGCGCTGATGCGCTTCATCGGCCCGACCATGTCGCGGAAGCAGTCGAGCACGTGGATGCCCATGCCGGTCATGCCGCCGGCGCGGCTTTCCTCGGCCTGCATGCGCCAGCTGTCGGCCGGATAGCTCGCCAGCCAGTCGTGGCTGTAATTGCCCTCGGCATGCATGATGGTGCCGAAGGCGCCCTGCTCCTTCAGTTCCGCCAAAACGCGCATCGACGGCATCAGCCGGAAATGATGGCCGACGGCGACGACCACGCCGGCGCGTTGGCAAGCCTCGAGCATAGCGGCGGCTTCCGCCTTGCTGAGCGCGAACGGCTTTTCGCAATAGACGTGCTTGCCGGCCGCCGCCAGCGCTTTCACCTGCGCCGGGTGCTGGGTGTGCGGCGTTGCCAGCACCACGGCCTTGACCTTGGGATCGGCGACCACTTCGTCGAACGAGGTGCCGATGGGGATTTTGTAGTCGGCGGCGAAGTCGCGCACGCTGTCGGGCTCGAGCGTGACGCCGCGCACGAAATTGAGCGGCGCGCCGAAATCGCGCGCCGACTTCACCAGGTTCTTGCCCCACCAGCCGAGGCCGACGATTGCGGTGTCGAGCATGCGATCAGACCGAG
Organism: Pseudolabrys sp.; assembly: GCA_035501975.1. Lineage (GTDB taxonomy): Bacteria > Pseudomonadota > Alphaproteobacteria > Rhizobiales > Xanthobacteraceae > Pseudolabrys. Next base: position 6,336 of record DATJVE010000155.1, on the reverse strand, counting down.
GCGGGCGCGCCGGGCTGCTTGAGCGGATGCGCGCGCGCGAAGGCGTCGATCGCCATGCAGGCGTCAACGATGCGCTTGACCGTCGGGAATGGCGCGAGATCGACCTTGAAATAGCTCGAGCCCGCCGCCTGCCCGGCGAGGCAGATGTCGGCGATGGTGACCTGGTCGCCCTGGCAGAAGCGGCCGGTGTCCCTCGACGTCGCGAGATTGGTCTCCAGCGCCTTCAGCGCCTCGATGTGCCAATGGTGGCCCCATTTCAGGACGCCCGGCTCGTCGACCTTGTACTCAGCGCTAAGATACTCGCGCACCCGCGGCACGATCAGCGGATGCGTGTCGCAGGCGATGATCTGCGCCAGACCGCGCACGCGCGCGCGCGCCTTCGGCTCCTTCGGCAGCAGCGGCGGATTGGGATGCGTCTCGTCGAGGTATTCGAGGATGGCGAGCGATTCAAACAGCACCGTGCCGTCGTCAAGGACCAGCGCCGGCAGCGCCTTCATCGGGTTGACCTTGGCGAAGGCTTCGTCGCGCTGCTTGCCTTGCATCAGATTGACGTCGATCACCTCGTCGGGCGTGATGCCCTTGAGATTGAGCGCGATGCGCACGCGGAACGTCGCCAGCGACCGCCAGAAGGAAAAAAGTTTCATGCGTCGCCTCCCGAGTTACTTTTTGCGTCCCGACCAATAGACCGTCATGCGCGAGCCGTCGCCGCCGCCGAAGCCGTGCGCGGTGGCGTCCTCGAAGCCGGCGAGCGCGGCCTTGGTCGCGATCATGTCGGCGCCGAGCGCCTCGCCGGTCGCGATCATGGTGCGCAGATCCTTCACGCCGTTGGCGATCGAGAAGGTGGTCGGCCCGGGATCCTTGCCTTCGAGCATCTTGACGATCATGTCGGCGCGCATGCCGATCGCCTTGTTGGCGCCGTTGCTCTCGACGAACAGATCGAGCAGGCGCTTGGGCTCCCAACCGACGCTGCGCGCGATGGCAAACGCCTCGCCATAAGCCTGCCAGGCCACCATCAGCGGCAGATTGATCGACAGCTTGATGGCGGCGCCGGTGCCGACCGGCCCGCAATGCTCGACCTTGCGGCAGAGCTGTTCGAGGATCGGCCGAGCTCGCGCTGCGTCCGCCGGTTCCGCGCCCATCAGCCCGAGCAATTGCCCCTTGCGCGCCGGCGCGGTGGAACCGCCGACCGGACACTCGACCAAGGCCGCGCCCTTGGCGCGCACCTTGGGCGCGAGATCGGTCTCGACCTTGGGCGCCACCGTGCTCATCTCGATGAACAGCTTGCCCTTGACGTCGCCCGACAACAGCCCGTTCGGGCCGTTATAGACGGCGTCGATCGCGGCGCCGTCGGTCAGCAAGGTGATGATCGCCTCGCTCGCCTTGGCCACCTCGGCCGGGGATGCGGCGACTTTGGCGCCGGCATCGGCGATCGGCTTGACCTTGTCGGGTGTGCGATTCCATACAGTCACCTGGTGGCCGAGTTCCATCAGCCGCAGAGCGACATTGCCGCCCATCGCGCCGAGACCCGCAACTCCGATCTGCATGACTCCTCCCTCACTGCTTTTGCCGCGACGATAGGCGATTGCCACGCGGCTTGAAAGCCGTCTCACAACCTAAGGCCCCACTCGACAGTGACGCGCGCGGTCACTATGAAACCCAAACGACATCATGCGCCGCTGACTAGCATTTTCACCATGAGGAAATCCGGAATGGCTGAGGCCAAGAAATCCAAGGGCACTGTCGGCATTATCGGCCTCGGCATCATGGGCGGCGCCTTTGCCAAGAACCTGGCCGCCGCCGGCTGGCGCGTGATCGGCTACGACATCAGCGCCGCGCGCCGCCGCGAAGCCGCCCGCGCCGGCGTCGAGGCCGCCCGCAACGCCGTCGAGGTTGCCGCCGCGGCGCCGGTCATCCTCACCAGCCTGCCCAAGCCGCAGGCCTTGATGGACACCGTGCGCGCGATCGCCGCCGCCAAGCTGCCGCGCCGGCTCGTCGTCGAGATGAGCACCTTTGCCATCACCGACAAGGAAAAAGCCGCGCGCGTCCTGGCCAAGGCCGGGCACACGATGCTCGACACGCCGGTGAGCGGCACCGGCTCGCAGGCCGCGGTGCGCGATCTCATTTTCTACGCCAGCGGCGATTCCGCCCTGATCAAGAAGCTGCGCCCGCTGCTCCGCGATTTCGGCCGCGAGGTCTATGACGTCGGCGCCTTCGGCAACGGCAGCAAGATGAAATACGTGGCCAATCTTCTGGTCGCCATCAACAACGTCGCCGCCGCCGAGGCCATGGTGCTCGGCATGAAGGCCGGCCTGCCGCCGCAACTGATCTACGACCTGATCACGCCGGGCGCTGGCAATTCGCGCGTGTTCGAATTGCGCGCGCCAATGATGGTGAAGGGCGACTACAAGGACGTCACCATGAAGATCGACGTGTGGGACAAGGACATGCGGGTGATCGGCGATTACGCGCGCAAGATCAAGGCACCAACACCGATGTTCGATGCCACCAAGCCGGTCTACATCAAGGCGATGAAGAGCGGGCTCGGCGCGCGGGACACCGCCGCGGTCTGCGCCGTGTTGGAAAAGCAGGCGAAGCTGAAGCGCAAGAAGGCGCGTTAGTTTTCGTCATGCCCGGCCTTGTGCCGGGCATCGACGCCTTTGTAGTCTCGACGCCAAAAAGAAAGCCGCGGATGGCCGGGATAAGCCCGGTCATGACGGCGAAGGCGGGAGGTTGCAATGGCGGCGCTGCAGCAGTTGTCCGAAATCCGAGACGGCATGCGGATCGATTGGAACGTGCCGATCACCATGGACGACGGCCTGGTGCTGCGCGCCGATGTCTTTCGCCCAGTGAAAGACGGCCAGTATCCGGTCCTCCTCACCTACGGTCCCTACGCCAAGAACCTCGCCTTCCAGGACGGCTACCCGAGCGCCTGGCAGCGCATGGCGCAAAAGCATCCGGATGTCACCGCCGGCTCGTCCAACAAGTACCAGAACTGGGAGGTGGTCGATCCGGAGAAATGGGTGCCGCACGATTACGTCTGCGTGCGCGTCGACTCGCGCGGCGCCGGCTGCTCGCCCGGCGTGATCGATCATTTCTCGCCGCGCGAGACCAAGGATTTCTACGACTGCATCGAATGGGCCGGCGTGCAGCCCTGGTCGAACGGCAAGGTCGGGCTCAACGGCATCTCCTACTACGGCATGAACCAATGGCACGTGGCCTCACTGCAGCCGCCGCATCTCGCCGCCATGTGCGTGTGGGAAGGTTCCGCCGACTGGTACCGCGACATGACGCATCACGGCGGCATCCTTTCCACCTTCTGGGAAAACTGGTTCGACATGCAAGTGAAGACCGTGCAGTACGGCGTCGGCGAGAAAGGCGGGCGCAGTCGCGTGCACGGCGAACTGGTGTGCGGGCCGGAGACGTTGAGCGAAGCTGAGCTCGCCAAGAATCGCGCCGACTTCGGCGGCGAGATCCTCCGCCATCCGCTCGACGACAAATATCACCGCGACCGCTCGCCGGTGTGGGACAAAGTCGTCACGCCGCTGTTCTCCGCCGCCAACTGGGGCGGCCAGGGTCTGCATCCGCGCGGCAATTTCGAAGGCTTCGTGCGCGCCGCCTCAAAGCAGAAGTGGTTGGAGGCGCACGGCATCGAGCACTGGACGCATTTCTACACCGACTACGGCCGCGAACAGCAGCTCGCCTTCTTCGATTATTTCCTGCACGGCAAGAAGGACGGGTGGGACAAGCAGCCGAAGGTGCTGCTGCAGGTCCGTCATCCCGGCGAGAAATTCGTGGCGCGGCCTGAGAACGAATGGCCGCTCGCGCGCACGCAATGGACCAAGTTCTATCTCGATCCCAAATCCATGGCGTTAAGCACGAAGAAGCCGTCCGGCAGCGCCAAGCTCGCCTTCGAGGCCATGGGCGACGGCCTCACCTTCCTGTCGCCCGTGCTCGAGCAGGACACCGAGATCACCGGCCCGTCCGCACTCAAGCTGTTCGCCTCCTCCTCGACGCGCGACGCGGACTTCTTCATCGTGCTGCGCGTGTTCACCGGCGACCTGAAGGAAGTCGTGTTCCAGGGCGCCATCGATCCGCATACGCCCGTTGCGCAAGGCTGGCTGCGCGCCTCGCACCGCGCGCTCGACAAGAAACTGTCGCTGCCCTATCGGCCCTATCACACGCACAAGAAGAAGGAGCCGCTGAAGAAAGGCCAGGTGGCGGCACTCGACATCGAAATCTGGCCGACCTCGATCGCGGTGCCGGCCGGCTATCGCATCGGCCTGTCGATCCGCGGCAAGGACTACGAATACGGCGGCGCCAGCGGCGGCAAGCTGTCGAACTTCAAGAACGAGCTGACCGGCTGCGGTCCGTTCCTGCATAACGATCCAAGGGATCGCCCGCCGGCGATTTTCAGTGGCACCACAACCCTGCATTTCAGCGGCGGCAAGGCGCCCTATCTGCTGCTGCCCATCATCCCGCCGAAAAAACAGGCGGCCAAGAAAAAGCGCGGGCGGAAATAATTTGATCTGAGGAAAACGAATGGAGCGCGGGCCGCCGCGCAACATTACAAAGCGCAGGTCCGAAGCGATTAGGGGTGTTCATTTCCGGCGCACCTAAGGTAAGGTGACCGCAACCTTCGACGTAACAGAAGGGCCCAGAGGGGGAGAATGAATACGCAGTTTTGGGTCATCCAGGCCTTCAACGGCATATCCTACGGCGCGCTGCTCTTTCTCGTGGGCAGCGGCCTGTCGTTGATTTTCGGCGTCATGCGCATCGTCAATCTGTCGCACGGCGCCTATTTTCTATGGGGCGGCTATATCGCCCTCTCCGTCATCGCGCTGACCGGCTCCTGGGCGCTGTCGCTGCCGGTGGCGGCGCTCGCCGTCGCCGCGATCGGCCTCGTCATGGAGCGCTTGTTTCTGCGCTCTGAAGGGTTCGCTCACCTGCGCAACGCGGTCATCGCCGTCGGCATCGCCATTCTCGTCGCCTTGGCGGTCGCGCGCGCCTTCCCGGCTGTCGCCGCCAGCCGGCCTCAGTTCATTGTGGTCGCTGCGATCGCCGGCATCGCTTTGTTCTTCGTGTTGAGCCGCATCTCCATCCTGCCGATCGACAACGACGTGCTGCGCCAAGTGCTGCTCACCGTCGGCTTCGCCTTCCTGTTCCAGCAGGGCGCGCTCGATATCTGGGGCGGCAACAACATGGACATCAACCCGCCGAAGGAGCTGACCACGAGCATCGTGATCGGCGGCATGTATTTCCCGGCCTATCGCGTGTTCATGATCGCAACGGCGCTGGCGATCGGCATCGTGCTGTGGCTGGCGATGGAGAAGACGCGCATGGGCGCCGCGGTGCGCGCCACCGTCGACGACGCGCAGATGGCGCGCGGCGTCGGCATCGACACCAACCGCGTCTCGATGTTGATCTTCGCGCTCGGCGCCTTCCTCGCCGCGCTCGGCGGCGTGACCGGCGGCGCCTTCCTCGGCATCTATCCCGGCCTCGACTTCGAGATGTTGCCGCTCGCCTTCGCGGTGGTGATCATCGGCGGCATGGGCTCGCTCGGCGGCGCCGCGATCGGCGCGCTTCTGGTCGGCCTCGCCGACAATTTCGGCAAGGCGCTGTTCCCGGAGGTGTCCTACTTCACGCTTTATGCGCCCATGGTTCTCATCCTGGCGATCAAGCCGACCGGCTTGTTCGGACGCGACTGAGCGGCGACCGATGACCCAGACCATGAAAATCCTGCTCGTCGCGGTGTCGCTGGTGGCGGTCGCGGCGGTCGTGCCGCATACCAGCTCGTTCGTGGTGCTGCTGACGACGCGCGCGATGTGCTTCGCCATCCTGGCCATGAGCGTCGATCTGCTGCTCGGCTTCACCGGCCTATCTTCGATGGGGCAAGCGGCCTATTTCGGCGTCGGCGCCTATCTCACCGCGATCCTCGCCACGAAGTATCACGTCGGGCTCGGCTGGGATTTCTGGCTGGTGGTGATCCTCGGCATGCTGTTCGGCGCGGCGCTGGCGGCGCTGTTCGGCCTGTTCGCGATGCGCGCGAGCGGCGTCTACTTCCTGATGATCACGCTCGCGCTCGGTCAATGCGTCTGGGGCCTCGCCTACCGCTGGAATTCGCTCACCGGCGGCGACAACGGCATCAACGTCAGCAGCCGGCCGGATTTTGGCATCGACTTGAACAACGAGCAGACTTTTTTCTATCTGGTCTTTGCTTTCTTCGCCGTCAGTCTGATTCTGCTCTACGTGCTGGTGCGGTCGCCCTTCGGCCGCAGCCTCGAAGGCATCCGCGAGCGCGAATTGCGCATGCAGATCCTCGGCTACAATACCTGGCTG